>CAMWMK010000020.1 GCA_947175295.1 uncultured Porphyromonadaceae bacterium | reverse complement strand
ACGGATGGGTGCTTTTTTCTCCCTTAGATTGGGTGGTAATGCTCCGGTGCATCCAAGGTGTGTCAGTCTGTTGTCATGAAGGTATGATACTGCGTCCGATATAGGTTTTATTATCTCCAAAGCATCTTCCCATGGCAGGGGTTTGTTTCCTCTCTGGTTGATGACAGTCCGCAGACTTGGCCCGTCGATATACTCCATGACGTAGTAGGCGGTATCGTTTGCCTTAAAATTTTCATTTACCTTTACGATATTGTTGTGGGATGCGGACAATCGGTTAAGTCTGGTTGCCTCACTTAGAAAATTATCACGGCTTTTTTCCACGTCCTCAGTATTGTTTGAAGTAGGGCATACCTTACTGTCAATACGTTCACAGGCTTTTTTGAGGAAATGCTCTTTCAACGCAAAGAATGTGACAATGGGCACATTGTCAATCATTATCTCTGAGGAGACTTTGTATGTAATTCCGAAGCCTCCTGCTCCGAGTATTTCCTCAATATGATAAGTTCGCTTACTACTGGTCAAAGTATCGCCTTTCTTCAACGCGTTTATTACGTTTTTTTCCATAGGTTTTCTTCCATTTTGATTATAGTGTAGTGTCTTCCTGATGACTTAATGCTTCTTTCGTTTTCTTAGCCTTTTCAGAATATGAACGTTCAAGCCAGTAATTGGCTTTCTCTCCATCAATCTAGCATCCACGTCCAAAGCTGATGCTGGGGATACGCTTGTCTTACTGCATGACAGCATGGAGAAGAAGGTTCTCCGTCAGGACGATTATACCGTGATAACGATTAAGAAACCCAAATAACATCATATCGGCTTCACCAAAGTCCTCAAGGTCAACCGCGCGGGATACAGACTAAGGAAGAACCTTATTATTGATGGCCTATTTCATATGTGTGCTACCCTTCATTATTTCAAAAGGAGATTTAAATTTCATTATAATTGCAAATTTATGTTTCCTCTTTGATCAAGAATAATCTCTAATATTCCTCCTGTAATATGCTGATGGCTGCTTCAGATCCTAATTGCGCTGCTTTCTCAAACCATTTCTTTGCTTCAGTCTTATTGGTATCCGTGCCTTGTCCATAAAAATAGCAAAGGCCTAAAAAGTACGGTGCTTGGGCGTCAACTTCGGCTATGGCGGACTTACGGATCTTTTTAAATCCAAGTTCTTCATCTATTGGAATCCCCTCACCATTAATCAAACATAAACCTTTAATCAGAGTACCTCTTAGATCACCACCCTCTTCAGCGATTGTAGCATATTCGAGTGCTTTCGAGTAATTTTCCCAACTATAGTATAACATGGAAGCGGCTCCGTAGTTCGGATAATGCTCCGGGTATTCCTTGATGCCCCGTTCTATCCATTTTTCTGCCTCAGCATTATTGCCTGTTGCAGTAAAATAACCTGCTACCATTCCACATATGTCAGAAAATCCACCATCACTCTCAAATTTTCGGTCGTCTGCATTATATGCATAGATAAAGAAAGGTATTCCCCTCTCCAATGCTTCCATGTTGTTCATTCCTCCTTCTATTAAGAATGAAAAACCTAAAATCATGGTAGAATATGAGTTGCCCAACTCATACCCTCTCATGGCCCACTTACGACACTCTTGCAAATCGACATCCACTCCTATGCCATATAGGTATAGGGCTGCCAGACGACCGTAACAGTATTTATCACCCTCTGATGCTCCTTTCTTAAAAAATTCAAGTGCTTTCGCAGAATCATTATTGTCCATAGCTTCCATTCCCTTAAGAAGGTAAGGATTGATGTCCTGAGCAGTAGAGGTAATAAAGTTAAACGTTACTGCCATAAGAAGAATTAGAAATTTTATTCTCTCCATGTTTAGTTATTTGTATTAAGTATAAACTCAAAAGGTAATATCCTTGATTGATTCCCAGTATTGTTTGATTTCGTCTTCAAAACAGTTTATTTCATATATACCGTTATAATCATATTTAGCAGCCGCCTCTACCCATTGTTTTCCAAAAGAAGGACTGTTATTCGTTTTAATTCGGGATGCTCCATACACGTAAGCGGCTAAAGGTACTTTACCCTCTAAGACAGCCTCCTCCGAGTATTCCAATGCTTTGGAATAATTCTTTTTGTCAAAATACATTTTTGATATGATAGCATTGGCGGTATGGATAGATAGTGCTTCATCATACTTTTTTGCTAATGTTTTTGCTTTCTTCAGCCATTCGTTTGCATTCTTGGTATCCCCGAGTTTAAGATAACTTGCTGCTATTTGAGTCAGGAGGTAAGGGCTTATGGACGTTCCGGCGCTTTTGATGCCATGATCTATAGCTTCTTGATAATCTCCTGTCAAAAAGCATAAAGGATCATAATACATCATGCAAGTAGCTGCTAACTGAGCATTATATCCACCATCTTCGAAATACTTGTTGATGGCCTGTACGGTCCAAGACAACGCTACTCGATAGTTCCCTTTTCCGCTTCCGTCATATTCGCCATCAGCGTATATATCGATAAGAGGTTCATATGCTTCTGTTACTCCTCCAAAAGCTGCTTTTGTCAAATGGGATACCGCTGCCTCATAATTCTTATTATGATATGCTTTCATACCTCTTTCGAAGTCGATTTTCGCTGAGTTCGACTGGGCGTATACTCCTTGTGCTAACATTAGTAGCACTGAACACAAGGTAATTATTAATCTGTTCATTATTATTTGTTATTACTGTTTATTCTTAAGCTTATATCAAAATTATATATTGGGGATACAAATAGATTGATTTATTCTTCAAGTGTTTCCAATAATTCTTTTGCTTGAGAAACATTAGCCCCGTTTTCTATGCTTAATCGAAGAAGTTCCTTAGCTTCATCTGTTTTACCGCTTTTAAGTAATTGCTTCGCATATGGGTAATAAGCTGGAGGAAATTGTTCATGTAGAGCAAGCTTAACTAAAGTTGTCATACCTTTAAGAGGATCCTTCAATGCTTCGTTTAGTTGCTTATCCAGATTCCGGTTATCTGAGCTCGCAGATTGAGTTGGATCTGATACATTTTCCGATGTTGTCATACCCTGAGACAAAGAAGTTATTCTTTTCAACAATTCAGTGGCTTTAGCTCTATTGACATTTGCACTAATGGACCTCTGAGCCCAAAGTCGAGCGTTTACCATGTCCTTTTTGTCGAAATACATCAATGATAAAGGATAGTAAGCCTTGGTATAATTGTCTTTTGCTAATGAAAACATCAATGTCAGGTCATTAGCCATGCTTGCTCTTGAAAACTTAGAAGCATTGGTCTCTTCTTCATGATTACTCTCATTAACAGGTAGTGGAGAAACTTCCTGATCTGAGGATGATTGATGACTCTCGATAGGCGGTTCTAAAGTTTCTGAAATTTCTTGTTTCGCTATATATAAGCTATCTGAATCTGCAATTCTTTCCGAATCAGAAGAGGAAGAAGGCTTTGTCTGAATGTATAATCCAACAATACATGCCAATAGGACTAAAGATCCAATTCCTGTATATACCTTTTTGCGATTTTGCTCCTTCCTTGTATTATCATCATGAAAGACTACTGTCCCTTCTCCGGACTGATTTACTTGAATAGACTGAGATATTTTTTCAGTAACTCCATTGATAAATATATTACAGGTACGAGGACCGCTTTCGCTATTCTTGAGAACGGATATCAAAAGGGAGTCTGTAGTTTTGGATAAACTGCACCAACCCTCATCCGAATACGCAGTCCAATCAATGTTTGAATCAATATTTACGGACTGCTGTGGTTTTTCGTTATTTAAGTAAAGTGTTTTTGTCGAAATCTCTAAAGTCGGGATGACGGTAACTCCCATGAGGTCGTCACGGAACTTCTGAATATTTCTTGTACGTTCTTCGGCATCCGGTTTCATGACGTTAAGGATGGCTGTCTCTACGTTAGCGGAAACACGGCCATCAAGAACTTCCCTCAGTTGAGTTTGATCCGGAGAGATGTCACTGGCTTTAGGAGGCGTTTTTCCTGTACAAAGATAGAACAGCACTGCTCCCAAAGCATAGATGTCATACTGGGGAGAAAATTTACATTTCCTTGAAACCTGCTCCGGTGGAGCATATCCGGGAGAAGCTCCCTTGATGGTGAGGGTGGTTTCTGATTTACCCTTGGAGTCGAAATACAAGGATATGCCGAAATCGATGAGCACAGGATATGTGCCGTTCTTCTCGGTAGTTTTCATCACAATGTTGTCCGGGCGGAGATCCATATGGATTATGCCGTCCTGATGGATTATCTCAAGGGCATCTGCAATCTGCTGCACGATTGATATCGCCTCATCCTCAGTGCATTTTGTCGGATTTCCGCCGTCAAGATACTCCATGACGTAATATGCCGTTCCGTTGGCTTCGAAAGTCTCGTTGACACTGACAATGTTTCGTGACTTATGACATATTTTCTTCAGTCTGTTGGCCTCATTTATAAAATCAATCCGATTGCTTGCCACGGTTGATTTCTCTTTCGGCAATGCGTGGACAGTGATGCCGTCATCTCCACGGTAGCATGAATCTGAAAGGAAATACTCCTTAATAGCGAAGTTGATGGTGGTTGATATATTGCCTATAGGGATAGTTGCCGTAGCAAGGTATGTGATTCCGTATGATCCGGCCCCCAATACCTTTACTATCTCGTAAGTACGCTCCTTACTTTGTAGTTTGACTCCAGGATGTAACGATATAGTCTGATATTTGTGCATAAGCTTATTACTTATTGTTCAACCATTCATTGATGATTTTTGCAGTTGAATTTCCATAGGACGCTGCAATATCTATCAAATCATCAGCCTTAGTTATGTCTTTTGTTACGCCTCGTCCAAAACGATAACAAGTCGACAGGATACGATAAATTTCACCTCTTACAGCATCAGGTAGATATTTATCTTTCAGAGCCGACTCAAAACAATTGATGGAAGATTTGTAGTCTTGGGTGATATTGTCACCGGAGTACAGTAACGTTCCTAAAAGATACAATGCTCTGGCATTATTTTCATCAGCGGCTTCCTTCAATAATAAGTTTGATCTTCCAAAATCAACATCAGTACCGAGTCCATTCCTAAGCATATATGCGACTCTGTACTTGCAATGAGCGTCGAATTTCGAACCTTTACTGAAGATTTCAAATGCTTTGGGGTAGGATTGATTGGTTCCATTGCCATGATAATACATATCTCCAAGATTATGACATACTATCATGAAATCTTTGGAATATGCCTGATCAAGCCAATAAAAGGCATTTCCCCAATCTTTCCGTGAGAGATAGCATGACGCCAGATTATCCATCGCATACAATGAAGCAATCCCGGATTCCAGACTTGCAGCTTTATGGAAATATGCCATTGCTTTTTCGATGTCTGCGGTATAAGCTAATCCTTCTTTGTGATATCTTCCAAGCGTATAGAGCCCATATGCATCATTGGTGTCGGCAAACTTCTCCCAATAGGTTAATGCTGTTTTATAGTCGCTTTTCAATACCGTATCGCATGGATTCTCGTAAAGTTCGGCAAGAAAGCGATATCCCTGGGATTCTCCATATTGAATGGATCGTTCATACCATTCTTTTGCTTTATTAAAGTTATGTTCTTTAGTAAATCCTTGGCCTACCCATATCGAAAGAAGGCCAAGTTCATCTTTGTATCCACGTGCTTTCTCAAGCCAAGGTAAGGCCATCAGGAAGTTCTTTTCTCTATCTGTTGAGCTACATTTTTGGTTGAATGAAATTATATTCATTCCACGAGTATAGCATGCCTCTAGACTTGGATTGGGGTCAATGTCATTCTTAAGAACTTTCATTGCTTGTGAATTTGTCCTCTCAGACATTACGTTTTTACTCATTGCAAGTATTGGGAAACATATGATTATGCTCCCTACAATGAAAGAAACCATTACGTTGACTATATTTTTCATAATGCTGATAGTTGAATGTTATTTTAGGTAGATGATTTAAATGCAGTTTGATTCACCATTCGCTCAACCATTTCTTAATGTCTCCAAACAGCCATTTATTGATTTTCTCGGCATCTGGATTTCTATATTCACTCGCGATACGAATCATTCCATCTGCTTTGGTGGCGTTATCCTTTCTCTACATTTCCTTTAAGTAGGGGTTTTGAGAAAGGCATATTTTCAGTTGCTTGATTGTTCCGATTTTCCAGTATGGTACATCAGGTTTAAATGGCCAACCAGGTATCCGGCTGAAATATATCTTTGTCTCCGGATTTTCTTTATTGACAACAAATGTGTCACGAGGCATATCCAATTGCACACCCTCTTCGGGACTCTTAAAGGAAAATGAAGTTTGTTGGTCATTGGAGAAGATGGAAAGCTCCATTTCTTCTCTTGTCTTTTCATTGATACCCTCTGCACCGAAGTAGAGATTTCCATCCTTCTTCTCGGCTCTTCTCAATGTAAAATCGCCTGAAAGGATAGTATCGTTTTCAATAACGATCAGTATATCCCAAGAATATGACCATTTGAAATTATCTATTATTTTAATCGAAAATCCATCTCTTTTCTCATTTGTATTGGATGATCCTTCGGTCATAATACAAATTGTTCTCGCTTCTTTAGCATACCCATTGCTTGCTTTCTTATAAGCTGATACGGTGAGGATGATGCTCACCATCATGAGTAATGTTACAAATAATTTCTTTCTCATATTGTTGATGATTATTTGATATTACTATTTCTTTCTTAGATATGGATTCTGGGCGAGACATAGCTTTAGTTGTTTAGTTGTCCCGATAGTCCACGGATCAGTAAACGAAGTCTCAAATGGACCTGGCATGCCTCTGCTACCAATACCATTGAAAAAGATCTTCGTATACGGATTATCTTTTCTGATATAGATTATATCAGAGGGCAAACTTAATTTAGTTCCGTTTTCAGGAGTCTTAATAGTTAGGGTGGTTTGGTGACTGTCAGCAATCAATATTATTTCTACATGTTCGTTTGTCTGTTCATTGACACCGTCCAACACAAAGTAAAGACTCGAACCTCTTTTCTCCGCATTTTTTAATGCAAGAACTCCATAAAGGACAGTATTATTATTATAAGAAATTCCCAATTCATAGCTTGCCCATTCAAAGAAATGATAATTACTAATTTTAATTATCATTTCATCGTTAGATTCAGGTCTATTCGTACATTCTTGTGTTACGATATAAATATAGTTAGCATCCTTTGCATCACCGTTACTTGCTTTCTTATACGCAGATCCGGTGAGGATGATGCTCACGATCATGAGTAATGTTACAAATAGTTTCTTTCTCATATAGCTGATGATTAAAAATTTTACTTAGAGGATTATGGCCTACTCCATAGATAGGTACTCGAGAGCTTTCTGCGCATCGATATTACCGAATTCACCGGCTTCTTTCAGATAGAAATCAGCTTTCTCCAGGTCAACAGCAGTACCACGGCCAAACCTATAGCATGCGGATAGACATCGCAATATGTATCCTCGGGTTTCTCCAACCTCACGTACAACCTGATCTGCTACCGCTTTCAGGTATTTGAAAGCCTTGTCATAATCCCTGACCTCATCTATTGAATAAAACAATATGCCCAACCTGCTCGGTATGGAAAAGTTTCCCACATTTCCTCCAAGAATATTGATGATATTCGACCTGTCTGGAGCTTGCGTATAGATATCAATAGCTTTTTTGTAGTCTTGCCTTACTCCCAGACCTTTCTCATAGCAATATCCAAGCATTAGAAAAGTCTCATCTGTATTATCTCCCAGTTCGAGTGCTTTGGCCAGGTACGTGACCGCTTTGTTGAAATCATAGTCGACTAAGTTTCCACCCCAGAAGTATTCCCTGCCTAAATTGGTATAGGCGGCTGCGCTTCCGGCTTCCGCTGCCTTAATATAGTAGAATAATGCTTTGTTGCGGTATTCTTCAAAGCTGTATTGGGAATACAGATACCCAAGATTGTTCATAGCAGGAACGTAACCTTTATTGGCTGCTGTCTCATAATAATATATGGCTGAATCTGACCTATAAGTAGAATATGATTCTCTATTCTCTCGAATTATTGAGTAATCCATTTCAGCCATGTCGATAGGAGAGTCGTTATAATCATCACTGTATTCATCGAATATTATATCGTAAAACTTGCCATACCGATCAGCCTCTTGGGAATAGATAACCCCCAAGACATAATTTGCGGCCGCGTTTCCTTCCTCGGCATCGAAGCGTATCAAAGACAATGCTGTCTGAAGCCGCTCTTTGGAAGTACGGGATTCGTCTAATATTTGAGCACCCTTCAGGGCATTGGCCGAAAGCCCATCAAGCTCTGAATATAAGGGTGAAGAGTAGACTGTGGTCGTTATTACTAAGAAAATGAATAGTATGGAATTGCGTAACATTGTAATTCTCGGTTAAAGGGTGGATAATTAGGTTACCTCAAGGCCCAGGAGGAAAATATGTTTTTCTCCCAAGGTTGCGTATTACCAAGCATCGCGCTTTTCTTCAAAAGTGAGTCAGCCATATCCTCATCGGCCGCGATTCCTCGGCCATGACGGTAACATTTACTCATAATCTCATATACCTCCCTAAGTTCCGTAGATCCCGGTGCATGATCCTCAAGATAAGATATCAAGGGTTGAAGATACTTTACGCATTTATCATAGTCCACGTCTCCTACCAGTTTGCCGCCATTGTAATAGCTTTTACCGAGCTTGTACATGGCGACCCATCTGTTTTCGGCATTCGAATTACTCGCCATCTCATAATAATGTCTTGCTTTAGACAGATCTATTTGTTGCACTGGTTTCTTTCCATAGGATAACTTAATCCTCTGTTCCTTTCCCATCTCTACAAAAGGAAGATTCCCGGTCTCGAAGATTTCACCGGCAAGGTAATAAAGATCATCATACCCGTTATCCGCTGCTTTCAGAACCCATTTGGTTGCCTCCTTTAAAGGATCAAGGAGGTCTATTTTGTAAACCCTTGGTAAATCACCCATATAGTATACTGCAAGTATGGCTTGCGATCTCGCATTCCCGTTGGAGGCTTTTTCCTTGACGGATTCAAAGTATTTGGGAAATTTCTTTCTTATTTCACCTGACAGCCGCATGATTTCTTGTGTGGCATATTCATTGCCTAATTGCTGGGCTTCGCCATAAAGCTCAACTGCTTTCCAAAAGTCTTTCTTGACACCTTTGCCCTGCATGTAAAAGTCAGCGAGACGTACCATGGCATAATCGGACTTTGACCTTGCAGCTTTATTATACCAGTCTATGGCAATAGAGAGGTCGGGTGTAACGCCATATTCTCCATTTTCATATATAAGTCCAAGCATTAACATGGACTGATCGTGTCCGCTTTCGGCCGCAGTTACTAACCAGTAAAGAGCTTTAATATTATCTGTTTCCACTCCGACACCTTTTAGATAACATAACGCGAGATTATGTTGAGCTGATTTCAATCCTTTATCAGCAGCTATTTGAAAATATCGTGCTCCCTCGTTTTCATTCTTTGCCGTCCCGTCACCTCGCATGTAAAATATGGCAAGATCGTGTATGGCATTGATATTTCCGCCTTCGGCAGCTTTCTGCATCCAATAAAAAGCTTTGTTATTATCCTTTATTTCATATATACCTTTCATGTTCAATTGCGACCAAAGGAAAGCTCCAAGTGCGTTTTGAGCTTCAACATCACCTTCTTCCGCAAGTGTAATGAGTTTTAATCCGAATGATTCTTCCGGGAGTGCAATTTGGCTTAACATTTCCTTGGCCTTTTCATATCCATGAGCATAACTCTTTTCAAACCATTTGACGGCTTCATATTGATCATCTTCAGTACCTTCGCCAAAGAGAAGACTTCTTCCCATATAATACATAGAATAGGAGTTTCCATTTTCCGCGCTCTTTTTAAACCATTCAAAAGCCTTGGTGTAATCTTGTTCAGTTCCGGCTCCGGCATGATAACAATATCCTAATTGGGCCTGTGCGAAAGCATCTCCATTCTGAGCCTTTGCCTCAAGTTCCTTTGAATATTCTGTATCCGCAAGACTCCCTTGCGTCAGTGCAACAGCCAGTATCATAAGAGTAAAGAATCTTTTCATATATAATTTTTTTTAATAATTATCGTGGTTTTCCTCCGTTCTCGCCATTATCATAGAATCCAATCACTTCAAGTTTATCAGCGACAGTCTTTGCCTGTGGCCGTCCGCTATTGGAAGAGTAGGCTTTACGTACATATTTATCAGCATTGGCATAGTCTTTGTTGGAAAAATATTTATCCGCTAAGGGAGCGTAAGCCTTAGCATATCCCTTGTCGGCCAATACTTTGTAATCTTCCAATGTTTTTGCTTTTGCGAACAGTTCATCATCTGTAGGTGTCGGTGGAGAAGGAGGTGTTAACTTATCAAGTAATGCTTGAGCTTGCGTGCGGTTTACATTAGCCGCGATAGCCTTATTGGCCCAGGATTTAGCTTGATCCTTATTCCCTTTGTTATAATAGTTGAGAGCAACAGGATAATACGCCTTGGCATAGTCGGCTTGAGCCAATGAAAGCATCAAGGCGTTGTCATTGGTCTTGCTTGCCCTTGCGAACTTAGCGTCGTTGGTCTCTTCAACAGGTATGTCATGCTTTTCGGGTTCTTTTTCTTCATTATGGTTGTCCGGGGTAGGGGTTATAACCTGCTTGTCAGGATCACTTTTGACAGTATCTCGGTCAATATTTATGTCATGCTCTTGGCTATCTATAGTGTCGCTCGAAGAGGTGGGAGTGGCATCAGCAATGGAGTCTGTAGCTGATGATAAGGTTGGCTTTACCCACACGTATAATCCGTAAATACACCCGATGATAGCCAATACGGACACAGCAGCATACACTTTCCTGCTATTAATGTCCCACCAGCTATCTTCATCACGGAATATGACTGTACCTGTCCCTGCCTGTCTGACATTTATCAGACGTGATACGTTTTCAGTCAATCCATTTACAAAGACATTGCAACTTCTGGGACTTCCATCATGATTCTTTGAAACTGAGATCGATATAGAGTCATCTGTTTTTGATACGCTACACCAATCGCCGTCTGCATATACAGTCCAGTCGATGTTTGTATCTACTTCTACAGTCTGTTCCGATTTTTCTTTGGTAAAGTCAATCAGGGTTTCCATGACTTCCAATTTTGGCTGGAAGACGATTCCCATAAGGTCATCGCGGAATTTCTGAATGCTTAGAGTCCTGTATTGAGCGTCCGGAAGCATGGCGTTAAGGATAGCTGTCTCTATATTAGTGGAAACACGGCCATCGAGAACTTCCCTCAGTTGAGTTTGATCCTGAGAGATGTCACTGCCTTTAGGAGGAGTTTTTCCTGTACAAAGATAGAACAGCACTGCGCCCAAAGCATAGATGTCATACTGGGGAGAAAATTTACATTTCCTTGAAACCTGCTCCGGTGGAGCATATCCGGGAGAAGCTCCCTTGATGGTGAGGGTGGTTTCTGATTTACCCTTGGAGTCGAAATACAAGGATATGCCGAAATCGATGAGCACAGGATATGTGCCGTTCTTCTCGGTAGTTTTCATCACAATGTTGTCCGGGCGGAGATCCATATGGATTATGCCGTCCTGATGGATTATCTCAAGGGCATCTGCAATCTGCTGCACGATTGATATCGCCTCATCCTCAGTGCATTTTGTCGGATTTCCGCCATCGAGATACTCCATGACATAGTATGCAGTTCCGTTTGCTTCGAAAGTCTCGTTGACGCTTACAATATTTCGTGACTTATGACATATTTTCTTTAGTCTGTTAGCCTCATTGATAAAATCAATCCGACTGCTTGCCACGGTTGATTTATCTTTCGGTAAAGCGTATACAGTGATACCGTCGTCTCCACGGTAGCATGAATCAGAAAGGAAATACTCCTTAATGGCGAATTTGATGGTAGTCGAAATATTTCCGATTGGGACAGTTGCAGTGGCAAGGTATGTTATGCCGAATGATCCGGCTCCCAATACCTTGTCTATCTCATATGTTCGGTCTTTGCTCTGTAGCCTGACTCCCGGCTGCAACGCCATAGTCTCGTCCATGATTTTATTTAATTTTCGGTAAGTCCTGATACTGAGTTGTCACAACCTTGACTATTACCTGTATATGAATTGCGTATAAGTTCCTTATAGCTTTTTAAAATCGCTTTGGGTACAGTTAGCTGGTAGGCATGAGTTCCCCGGTCGGATAATGTAAGCTTCTGCTTCAGAAGGTTGATCTGGCTCAGATATCGGTTGTTGACAATGATGCTTCGGCCAAGACGAACGAATGTATTGGCGGATTCCTGTTTGGAAAGCGCTTTCTTTACGATGGCTTCAAACTGAGAGAGACCGACGGAAACCATCAGTTTGTTTCCGTCGATATACATCACATTGCTGTAGTTGCCGTTCGCGTTGATGCAGGCCACTAAGTCAAGGTCGATCAGATTGAGTTCGTCTCTCGTGTTTATACAGATTATATTCATTCCAATCCCTTAAGCAACGTATTCACATTATCCTGATATTTACCTTTTCGGAGCTGTTCGGCCCTCTTCTTGTCTTGGGGTAGCCCCGCAAGTCCGTTTTCATAACATTCGGCGAGTCTGGTAGCGCCGTTAGGAGTTAGCTGTCGGTTTGCAAGTGCCTTTTGATACATGGCCACCGCTGAGAGCAAGTCTTTCTCTGTTCCACGGCCCTCATAATAAATATCGCCGAGATAACTCTGGGCTTTGCCATATCCCATGTCGGCTGACCTGCGGTAGAGTTCTATGGCTTTTGACATATCAGTGTCAGTCCCGTTGCCGGTTTCATACAAAGTAGCAAGATAGAACGCTGCTTCGGAATTGGCAGATGCAAATTTTTCAAGTTCCTTGACGGCTTTCTTGGCATTGCCTTTTTCGTTGCGTTTGCTTGCAAGTATTACCGCTTGCATTATCTTACCTTCATTAATATTGGCCTTCTCGACTCTCTTGAACTGCTCGGATGCTTCCTTCATTCTTCCGTCTACAAGATACAGTTTCATTCCGTGTACGTAATTAACGAACGGGTCTGTACCGATAGAGTCAAGAGTGGCGATTATCCTCTTGAATGCTCGTTGATAGCCTTCTTTTCCAGCTTCTGCCATCCAGAACAGAGCTTGATCATAATCCTGTTCTACTCCATTTCCGTCTTTCAGTGCATTGCCGTAATTCCACATGCCTTTGGGATTTCCCTGCATAGCTGCCTTTCGGTTCCAATCCACAGATTGCTGAATGTTTTTAGTCACTCCGTTGCCTTCAGAATAGAGAATTCCCATCTCAGCCTGAGCAGCAGGCATTCCGGCTTCTGCTGCCTTAAGAAGATACACCACAGCCTGTTGCTTGTTGGGAGAGATACCCATACCTCCGAGAAGCATTTTCCCAGCCCAATATTCGCACGCATGATTGCCTTTGGATGCGCCTTTCTCAAAATATCCTATGGCCTTCCCCGGATTCTTCACATTGAGATAGCAAAGTCCTGCCTTAAGCATTCCGTCTACGCTTCCCTTGGCAGCGGCTTTAGCATAAAAGTCAGCTGCCTTTGCAAGATCCTTCTTTACGCCGATTCCCTCTTCATGGCAATCTCCGACAAGCATGGCATCGAATGCGCTCATGTCCGCATTCTCACTTCTTTGGGACAGCAGAACCTTGTTGCCTTCCTTTATCGATTTCTCATAGAGCCTGACGGCATCCACGGAGTCCCGTTCGATTCCTCGGCCCAGCTGATAGCACATTCCAAGATTTGCGATGGCCCTGATGTTGGATTTCAGAGAGGCTTTCTTCCACCATTCGTAAGCCTGAGCATAGTCCTGATTGACATGCTTTCCATTGTAGTACCATGTTCCAACCTCGTTCATGGCAGATGCGTCGCCGGCCTTGGCCTTGTCCATGATGGCGTTCAGACTGTCCCTGATTTCTTGAGTGCGAACTGCCGTCGCATCGGTATTGGGATTAGCGTTGGAATTTACGGGGTCTTTTGCCGAACCAGCCAGGGACCCCAGACCCATGAGGAATGCACTTATAATTATTATTTTCATTTGAATAGTCGGTTAAATAATGATTTGAATACAGATTGAGGCTTTGGGGAGACGGCTGAGATTTCATGTGAGGATTCAGCTTTTTTCAGTAACCTTTGGGTTCCGAAATATGGGTGACTGCCTTCCTCCTCCTCTTCATCGTCATCTCTCTGAGGATCGATTGTCACGAGCCCGATATGTATCTGAATAGCGGTGTTATTGTCACTGCTGTCCTTACTTCTTTCAGCCAGATACATATATTTATCCTCATCGGTCCTGTCTGAGGAATAAATATCGATCAAACCCTCGTCATCGGTGTTTCCGGATACGCCGTCAGTACACATCAGAAAGTAGTCTCCGGGAGCGACATCCTGAAGGTTTACCACCGTAGCGTCGTCCCTCTCCCGATTCTTTTCCGTGGCACTCATGCATCGTGTGATAACATTCCCTTTGGGATGATTCCTTACTTCATCCGGAGATATATTGCCTGACCTTAGCAAAGAATTAACGAGCGAGTGATCTTCACTCCGGTATATTATTCCTTCATTCGGCCTGATCTGATATATTCGGCTGTCGCCTATGTGGGCTGCAAGTACTCCGCCGGAATGAAACGCAAGAAACGTCAGGGTAGTACCCATCCCACGGTTCGTTTTGTCGGACACTTCATCCAAGGCACTGTAACATTGAGTAAGTAGATACCTGAAATCCTGATCGGTAAATAGATCAGTGTTTCTGTGTGATGCAACAAGCTTTCCAATGCGGCGGCAGACAGTGGCGCTGGCTACCTCTCCTTTCTCACAACCACCAACACCATCACAAACTGCGAAAGCCGCGCAGTCTATAGCGATAGTGTCTGAATCAGGATATCTTGAATCTTCCTGATTGTCCCTTCCTCCCAATTGATGGAAAGAATAGACAGAATCTAATTCTATTATCATGAGGTTGCTTTTTGTACTTTGATTAGAGTTTTACCCAGCTTTATGGTGTCTCCATATGTCAGATATACGATATCACCTACAGTGAGTTCACTGTTATTGTGATATACAGGATTCATGGCCCGTTCTACTGTCATCCGATACACGATTCTACCTCCGTTTTCATTCACATCTATCCTAACAGACCGGCTGGAGGCGTACTTATCCCTGATGGAGAAGTCAGAAACCTTCTGCTCATCCTGTCGGCCTATGTAATGAGAACCCTTTGTGAGCGAGTATTCCTTCTTCGATATAAATGTTCCGGACACAAGCTTCATTGGGGTCTGTCGCTTAGGAGCTACAGAGACAGATGTCTTCATGGCGACTTTGACAACTTTGTCCCCTTGTATGATGATTGAATATTCCTGTTTACATTTATCACATACAGAACTGTATATCCCGTCGCCACGATCCGGCTTCAACAGAAGACCACCACATCCTGCTATCTGACACTTGAGTAAATCCGATTCCTTTGGTTCCACATCGAACTCGTGTGGCGTCTTACAGTTAGGACAAATCGCTTTGTTATGCCCGGACTTGACCATTTTGGCCGGAACGAGTACAGATTTCTGACATGTATCGTTTTTACAGAGGAACCGATAGGATCCATCGTCGAGTAAACCTAACCTGACTTCGGTGTTCTTTTTTGTCTGTTGGGACTTCCCCTCAATCGGGAAACGGAAACTCACCTTGGCCTTACATTCCTGATTCGGGCATGCTACTGAATAGTCACCGGGTGCGTTGGGAGACTTACATTTGAAATCTTTTCCGCAAGTAGGGCATCTCAGAGACAATTTATTTACCTCATCCATTGCTTAAGCCATTAAGTCTGTCTGAATATCTGTGTCATAATTAGCCTCCGATTCCCATGCGTAATTATCATCAGGATGATAATTGATATCTTCGATGGTTTCAATAGTCTCGTCTATTACATAATCAGGTTCACCACAGATAAGGTCTACAGGATTGACATCTAACTCAATGTCAGACTCATCTCCTTGCGCATATAGATCATCCACAGACATGACACCATCGTACACTACATCCTCTAATACGTCATTGTTGGCAAATGGATGGTAGACAGAATCTTCTGCATTAGATACGGAATTGTCAGCCACCTGTTCTACAACCGTGGTTTCCAAGACCGGTTCTTCAAGCATGACTTCATCAGGATTGACTTCAGCTGTCGATATGCTTTCCGTGGATTCCGTGGATTCGGTCAAGGTTACGGTCTGAGCTGTGGAATCAGCATGTATATCTTGTTTCTCAGGTTCCGAATAGGAATCCTCATCTGTTTCATTGTTCAAGGCATCCACAGCAGCTTTCACTCCGGCGCCAGCGGCAACACCGACACCTCCGGCTGCCATGGCAGCTTTCGCCTTATCGTTGATTTCGAATTTTTTCTTATCCTGAGTGCCTTCATTGAGGGTCGCATCAGCATTAAAAGGTATAGTGCCCATAAGTGTATAGTCTTTTATTTACTGTTGATGACTTTGAATTTTATCTCCTTGTGGCAGCGCGGACATTCTATCATATAGGCTCCATCTTTCTGAGGAACAGTGAAGGCATACTTCACTCCGCATTGATCGCAAACCACCAAACGTCTTGTCTTGTTTTCCATGACTAACCTGTTTTATCAAGATAATGATATATCACTTTGGATATCGCTGTTTTCCTCATTCATCGCTATGTCAAAGTCATTTGGCTCGATATAGCCGTCGTAGCTGTGTTGTTGCGCGTAGATTAATTCCATGTCGCTGACATCAAGATCAATAGGAATCTGATCTATTTCGCCGTCTTCAGTGGCTACTAAATCATAGACCTGATCGCCATCCACATCGATAAACATGTTAGTGGTTCCAAGTCCATCACTGATAACAGCCACATTCAGTTCAGAGCCATCCTCTGTATAGATGACGCCAATGTCTTCGACAAAGAAGATGTCCTCCATATCTATGTCAAGAGGGTCGATCTCCGTCACGATGACATCCACTACATCTACCCATTCTCCGGTGTAAGGATCCGGCTCAGGATTCGGTTCGGGAAATGGCTCTGGATCCGGTATAGGTTCAGGAACAGGGTCCGGTTCCGGTTGAGGAGTGGGTTCAGGAGTAGACATGCGTTCCGGTTGCTCGGTATGTGGGGTTTGATGTGTTTGTACCGGTTCTGGAGCAGGCGTGGGATCGGTGTCCGGAGCCGGATTCGGTGTTGGCACTGATTCCACTATAGGCTCAGGATCCGGGACAGGCTCAGGCGCAGGGTCGGGATAACTATCTGAAGCCAATTGGCTATAGAGAAGATTAGCGGCTTCGGTGGTTATTGCTCCGGCTGCAACGGCAGCGGCTATGCTTGCACGCGTCCACGTTTTCTGAGTGCCGTTTCCAGTTGTGTTGTTGAATCTTACTGTACCCATAAGTGTTTCGGTTGAATGGTTTTCTTTCGCAAAATTAATATCTTGAATTGCATATCCCAAGTATTTTACGGGATACGATTTGAGACTATAGGGGTTAGATGATGAAAGTCCTTGTTTCGGATGATTAGCCAGTGGTCTCTATTGGTGTTATTTCCATTCTGCGATTACTGTTTCAGCCATTTCTTTGACTCCAATAAGTTGAGGATGTTGACTCGTCTTCATTTTGGATGTTGTCTGCTGAACGTCGTTGTAGACGTAGTTGAACAGTTCCATTATTGTCAGTTTTCTGTCTCCGTTAGCGTCCGCTTTACCCCTCAATCCCTTTAATAGAGACTGGGTGAAGAATCCATGTCCCATCCATGGATGTTCGGCTGAATATTCGTCAGCACGGCTTGACATCATGTAGATGATATTGCCTGTAGTCGGTGCCTTATAAGTCTTTGACTGATCCCTTACCTGACTGACGCTCCCGGCATGACATGCATCGACAAAACAAATCTTGGCAGAGGCCTCGGATCTCACCAGCATATCATTGATTTCCTGATATGTAATGGTTTTATCGTAAGCCAATATACCGCCAGGATAGCCATGGCCGCTGAAGAATAATACAATCTTATCTCCTTTCTGAGCACGATTACAAAGAGCCTTCAGTTTTTCAAGGATATTGGCTTTGTTGGCATAGCTGCTGGTAAGAATCGAGATGTCTCCGGTATGGTTTCCCATTACAGCTTTAAACTGCTTGGCATCTTTTGTGGTCTGAGATAAGTTAAGTTCACTGTCCTGATAGTTTGATACTCCCAAGCACAACACGAATGTGCGGGCGTTGATCGCGATGACTGCTAAGAAAACCATCATCATAATTGTTAAGATACGTTTCATGTTAGTGTGCGTGACAGAATGAATGTTCTCTATTGATTATATCGTCTTTTCCTAATGAGCGGCGGCATTTAGGGCATATCAATTCCCCTTGTAGTTTTTTTATTCTCTTTTCCAGTTTATTGAGCATAATGTCCTGGATGAAGGGTGATACAAAACCGGGAAGCATGAATGAAGCTCTGACAGCAAGTCCGTTGTCTTTGATGCCAGGTAGAAAGGATAATAACAGACCGAGACACATCAGAAGTGGTGTGATGAACTTAACAGCCCGTCTGTGTGATTCCAATTGTCTTTTGGATTCATCCAGTTCTTGATAGGTTTCATATAGCTCTTCAAAATCCTCCCTATAGTCATTGGGATGAAGGACCCTACGGGCCTTGAAGTAAAACCCGCGGTGACCTTGCTCTCCAAGCCTTATCCACGTGTTGGGTGAAATTCTAATTTTTTTACATTGACGGAAGATACCATTGTCCTCTATAAAGGTTCCGTTGGTTGAATCATTGTCAATGAGTGTCCAGTTGTTACCGTCGATTTCTATGGAAGCATGATTATGGCTGACAGAAGTATGTTTCCCGTCAATGGAAAATGGGATATCATAATCCCTGCCTAAGGTGAATGAAGTCATATGTTTGTTTTCTGTTTTATTTTATTTTGTACGCTTCGCGATCGTCAGTCACATTTACAGACGAATCATCTCAGCTCAAATTATCATCGTGTTATGCCATTATCGAATGAATAAAAACAAGTCTAATTTGACGCCTTCAATAGGTATCTCTTGCCAAGAGATACCTATTTTGTCACAAAGTTACACAAAATATTTGATTTATAAAAATTTTCCAAATAAAAATCATACATTTTTCACCGAATGTTTTAAGATGTTTTAAATTTCATAGGCATGCATCCTTATAAATTATTAATATTCAACTAAATACATAAAATAGGTATCTCTTGGCAAGAGATGCGTATTCGGTTAAAACATATTGGCTTATTAATCATGGGGTAGGAGAGGGCCTGCATAAGGATGTCGGCCTAAGTTGCGTATAGCTTGCACAAAGGAGAATGACTATACATATATGTATATGCAGTCATTCCTCGAGCCGCCAAGAGGCGCCCCGAGGTAGGGATAAATAAGGCTTTAAGTCACGGCCCGCTCTACAGCAATTTCAAAATCATATCGTTGGCTTTGTCTATTACGCTGGAGTCAAGTGTCGAAAGATAGATGCGGGTTGTGGATTCCTTCTCGTGGCCCAGGCCTTCGCTTATGACACTCAGCGGCACTCCCTTTGTCTTCGCTATGGATGCCCACGAATGGCGTGCTACATACATGCTGAGGGGAATCTCTATCCCTACCATGTCCGCTATTATCTTAAGACGTCGGTTGATTCGCTCCCCGACATTCTTGAAGACATAACGTTCGTTGGTGCCCGGCTTGCGTATTATAGGTAGAAGGTAGTCTGACCTGTTCTCCGGATATTTTTCCAATATTCGTTGCATTTCCGCTGTCCATGCTATGGTAAGCTGCTGATGTGTCTTACGGCGGCGATAGGTGATATGCCCATTGCATAGGTCGGTTTTCTTGAGATAAGACATATCGATGAAACTCATGCCCCGAAGCATGAAACTTAGGATAAACATATCGCGGGCATAATCCAACTCCGGCTTCATCGACAGGTCGAGGTTCTTTATCTTCTTTATCATGGTGAGAGGCAGCGAACGCTTGACGGTCTTATCTACTCCGGTATAGACATGCCGGAAGGGATAGCGGTTTTCCGTCAGTCCTTCCTCGACAGCTCTGTTATAGACGGCTCGAAGTATTCGCAGATAAAAGGAAATCGTGTTTTTGGCCACTCCATTCTGCTGAAGCCATGCCTGATACCCTTCCATTACTTCCGAACTCATACAATCCAGAAGAATGTCTTTATCCTGGCGGTAGCTCCTGAAGCTCCGTAAGGTTGTCGCATAGGTCTGGGAAGTACGTGTCTTACCATTCCGGGTCAGACGCCCTACCGCTTTCTCCATTTCGTTGAGCAAGGTCTTATCGGATATGCTGTTGTTGAAGGCCTCTATGATGGATTCGGTGGTATAGGCCGCTGTCGTGTCTTCCAGCTGTCGGATAATACGGGCAAAGCGTTCGATGTCACGCTTAATACTCCCCCGCAGCGATGTGAGATGGGGTGCGCGTCCGCTTTCATAAGGGATTCTTATATCGGATCTATCCTCATCCCATTCCGACGGGAAGAGATGGTAGTCGGTAAGTATATGCCTGGTCTTTCTGTTGTGGATCACCTGGTAATAAACCCTTCCTTCGCGATCTGCGAGGGAAGAAGGCCGGTATTTTACTTTTATTGACGCCATTTTGTGTATTCTTTATAAATCAGCAATGCTGATTACAAAAATACTACACATCCGGCCGCATTCCACCTTATCCTGACATTTCGTGTCGCTTGCTAATGTCAGAAATTATCTCAATCTCTCAATTTGATTCATTCTTATGTATTTTCTAAAACAAAAGTGTTAAATAAACACTCTTATATGAACCATTCCTAAAACCGATTCGTTATTCTATCAAACAACTCCTCGACCACCTACCCTCTACTCCTCGACCACCTATTCAATTTGAGATTTTAACTGACAGTACGAATACGATAAAAACATACACCATATGATAACAGATCGCGTAATCAAGGAGATCTATAAGAAATACAATAAGGCTGCGAAGAATCCGGAGGATCTTCACATCGACCACTTCATCGAAATGCTGGCTCCATACCATCATATCCGGTTGAATGGCAATGAGGTCATATTCGAAGACCAGGAGGAGTTCAGCCCGTTCCGCAGGTTCCTGCTCCGTGGCCTTAATGGAATCCTTGAATTCGACCGTCAGGTGGCATTCGTATTCCGAAACCATATTCTCTTCCTCGGAAAGGACTCCGACGATATGCGCGTCCACATGCGCCCCTGCGAAGAGCGACAGAATATTTTCCAGCGCATATTCGCCCGTTGACCTACTGAAACCTTGATATTTATATAATAACCATTCCGCCCCGGCTTCCATCGGAAGCCGGGGCGGTTGCCTTTATCGCAAAGTGTCTGCGACGCTTAACCCATATGTTTAATTAAGGTTTGAATCGTCATACAGCCCATCAAGATCCTCAGGGTTGTAGCCTCCGCTATAGAAGTCCTCATCAAGCACGTCGGCAGCCTGCTTCATGGCCACTGCATCGATCTGGGCGTCGAATTCGTCCATATCCACCTTCTGCACCGGTGCTTTTCCCTTCTTCAACGTGCATACCGGATCAGCCAGCGAGCGGCCGGGGATGATTTCCTTAAGCTCCATGAAGAAGGAGCGTTCCGTGAGATAATCGAATACGAAGACAAGCTTCTGGCCCTCATCCTCTACCAGTTCGCCGACAGGGGTGTCTTCCATAAGCCATATATCGCGGTCCGAACTGCTTCCCATATCTTCAAGCGTGATCTCCTCCTGGCGCTGCCAGTCTTCATCACATAGAAAGAAGGAATCAAGTTCATCTTTTGAATAGTCTACGCTGTCAAGTATGGCGTTGCGCAGATGAAGGAATGTCGAGTCTGAGTCGATCTCTATCTCGCGCGCGAAGTTGGTGGCTTCGTCGCTTACAAGTTTAAATCTATATACCATGGTTATTATTCTGTTTTTAGACTGCGAATTTAATACTTTTATCTGTTATATCCAATATTTATATAAAAAAATATGCCCTTGACAAGGCATATTTTTTTGATACCGTATAGCTAACGGGATGTAGATGTTAAAAATCAGTAGCTGTATCCGTCGGCCTTGCATTTCGCCTGCATGCGGGAGATGCGCTTGTTGATGTCGGGATGGGTGGAGAAGAGCTGGGCCATACCTGCTGTCTGGGTGCTTCCGGATGATTCCTCCATCTGCTTAAGTTTCTGGAAGGCCTTCACCATGGCTGCCGGATTCTTGCCGTTTTTCTTCAGGAACGCATATCCGTAGTCGTCGGCATTGCTCTCCTGGCTTTTGGAATACTTGGCGGAGGCTAAGTTCTGCGCCATCGCTCCAAACTGGGAGTCTGTCAGGGTCGCGGCCGTAGATCCCGTGGATGCTATCACATCCATCAGGGCTGCCGTCTGAAGCGCGTTCTTGAAAGCGTTCTTCGTATCTTGATGTGCTACGTGTCCTATTTCGTGGCCGATTACTCCGAGCACCTCGTCGTCGCTCATCACGTCCATCAGGCCGCTGTAGACCCTGATGGAACCGTCGGCACACGCGAAGGCGTTGATGTCGTTGGTCTTGTAGACCTTGAAGTTCAACGGCACTCCGTCTACTTCGGTGATTCCGCTGACAATGGTCATAAGCCGTTTGGTATACGGGTCGTTGGCTCCGCATACTTTGTTCTGTGCGTCCGACTGGGCGACATAGCTTTTCACGTATTGCTGTATCTGATCGTTCGATACATTCATCGATTGGGCTATCTTGGCGCCTCCCTGGGCAAGGCGCGCCATATCGAGGTTTTGCGCTACGCTGCATCCTGTCAGCAGAAGCAGGCTCAACGTCATGGCGGGGATTGTTTTCTTCATGGAATTTCGATATAAAAAACGGTGTTACTTTTGGTAGTAACACCGTTTATGTTGATAATGTTTAGTCTACGCTTCGGATTAGCCGAGGAATGCGAGAAGCACACCTGCCGCAACCGCACTGCCGATCACGCCGGCTACGTTCGGGCCCATAGCGTGCATCAGCAGATAGTTGGAGGGATCGTATTCAAGACCGAGGTTGTTGGAGATACGTGCTGCCATCGGTACTGCCGACACGCCGGCGTTGCCGATGAGCGGGTTGATCTTCTTGCCTTCCGAGAGGAAGAGGTTGAAGACCTTCACGGAAAGCACGCCCGCGGAAGATGCGATGATGAATGCGATGAAGCCAAGCGCGAAGATGAAAAGTGTCTCCTTGGTCAGGAAGAGGTCGGCCTGCGTGGAGGCGCCTACGGTAAGGCCAAGAAGGATGGTCACGATATCGGTCATCGCGTTGCTGGCGGTCTTGGCAAGGCGGGTGGTCACGCCGCTCTCACGGAGAAGGTTGCCGAAGAAGAGCATGCCGAGAAGGGGAAGACCGGAAGGCACGATGAAGCAGGTCAGCATAAGGCCTACGATCGGGAAGATGATCTTCTCGTCCTGCGAAACGACACGGGCCGGTTTCATCTTGATCTTACGCTCCTTGTCGTTGGTGAAGAGGCGCATCAACGGGGGCTGGATGAGCGGGATGAGGGCCATGTAGGAATAAGCCGACACCGCTACCGCGCCTAAGAGCGCCGGATTCAGCTTCGATGTGGTGAAGATCGCTGTCGGGCCGTCGGCACCGCCGATGATGGCGACGCAGCCTGCCGAAAGGGGATCCATGCCGATGAGAAGCGCAAGCATATAGGCTCCGAAGATACCGAACTGCGCGCATGCGCCGATGATCATCAGTTTCGGGTTGGCGAGAAGGGCCGAGAAGTCGGTCATCGCGCCGATGCCGAGGAAGATCAACGGAGGATACCATCCTCTCTCTACGCCATTGTAGAGGATATTGAGTACGGAGCCCGGCTCATAGATGCCGATCTCCATACCGGGCTGGAAGGGAATGTTGCCGATAAGCATGCCGAACCCGATCGGAACGAGCAGAAGGGGTTCGAAGTTCTTCTTGATGGCAAGCCACACGAAGAAGCAGCCTACGGCGAGCATGATCAGGTTTTCATACTGGCAGTTGGCGAAACCCGTGAAGTTCCAGAAGGTGGAGATGTTTTCGGAAAGGAATTCCCAGAATGTCTGTGCAAGTATCATATCGTAATTGCTTTTCTATAGTGGGAATTAACCGATGATCATGATGTCGTTGCCTTCAAGCACGGAGTCGCCTACGCCTACGAGGATCTTCTGTACCGTACCTCCCTTTGAGGTCTTGACATCGTTTTCCATCTTCATGGCTTCGAGTACGCATACTGTGTCGCCGGCGTTGACTGTGTCGCCTTCCTTCACCTTGAAGCTCATGATGGTGCCGGGCAGCGGTGCCTTGACAGCGCCTGCGGCTCCTGCCACTGTCGGCTTGGAGATCACTTTCTCGCCTGTAGCGGTCTTGGGGGCGGCTGCCGGACGCACGCTTGTGTTGATCTTGGCGGCTGCCTTTGAGTCCTTTTCGAGTTCTACTGTGTAGTGTGAGCCATTGACTACCACCTCTACGTGGTTGTCGTCGACATCGCCCACTTCAACGGTGAATTTGGTGCCGTTGATCTTATATTTGTATTCTTTCATTGGTGTTGGTTATTTGTGGATGTTGCGGCGGAGCTCAGGCTGGGCACGCAGGTTATAGATCTTGGAGTTCCACGGAGAGTATGACTTCTTGATCTGATGGATGGTGAGGATGGTGTCTTCGATGTCGTGTCCCTGTCCGAAGTGCTCGGCGAGGGCCATGCCGATGGCGGCTATGGTCTGCCCGTCGGTGATGTCGGGATGGTAGTCTTCGATGTCCTTGCCTACCTTGGCTGCAGTCTCGTGTTTCCTTCGGTTGATGAAATGCTGCGAAATCTTGCCGAAGCACTGGAAAAGAAGGCTCAGAAGAATGAGGGCGAAGATCACGATACACATGGAGATAATCGTCAGGGAACCTCCGAATGAATCGTTTTCCTTAAGATTCTCGGCCTTCTCAAGCTGACGCATCCTGCGGGCCGTCTGGCTGATCTCTACGGTATTGGTCTCTTCCGAGGGCACCGCAAGAGCCACTGCGTCTTCCTGTCCGTTGGGCTCGACATATTCCACCGGTGCGTCGATCTGGTCCGGTCCGAGTTCTGTCTGGGCATATCCGCACGTCAGGCTCAGGCTGAGAATTCCTAATGCGATATATTTCTTAAGCATAGTTTCTTATATTATAGAGGTATGTTGCCGTGCTTTTTAGGCGGATTGCTCTGCTTCTTGGTGGCGAGCATCTGAAGGGCGCGGATCACGCGGAAGCGCGTGTTGCGCGGTTCGATGACGTCGTCGATGTAGCCGTACTTAGCCGCGTTGTAGGGGTTGGCGAAGAGATCGGTATATTCCTTCTCCTTCTCCTTCTTGAACGCTGCGGGGTCTTCGTGTTCCTTGGCTTCCTTGGCATAGAGCACGCCTACTGCGCCTTCGGCTCCCATTACGGCGATTTCCGCTGTCGGCCATGCGTAGTTCATGTCGCCGCGCAGCTGCTTGCAGCTCATCACGATGTGGCTGCCGCCGTAGCTCTTGCGGAGCGTAACTGTCACCTTAGGCACCGTAGCCTCTCCGTAAGCATACAGAAGTTTCGCTCCGTGGAGGATTACGGCGTTGTATTCCTGGCCTGTGCCGGGGAGGAAGCCCGGTACGTCTACGAGTGTCACCAGAGGAATGTTGAAGGCGTCGCAGAAGCGCACGAAGCGTGCAGCCTTGCGCGATGCGTTGCAGTCGAGCACGCCGGCGAGCACCTTAGGCTGGTTGGCGACTACGCCTACGCTCTGGCCGTTGAAGCGGGCGAAGCCCGTGATGATGTTGCGTGCGTAGTCGCGCTGCACTTCGAGGAATTCGCCGTTGTCGATGATGGCGCCGATCACCTCATACATGTCATACGACTTCTTCGGATTGTCGGGCACTATGTTGTTGAGCTTGTCTTCGAGGCGGTCGATCGGGTCGGTGCAGGCTGCGAGCGGGGTCTCCTCCATGTTGTTCTGGGGGATATAGCTGATGAGCTTGCGGATCAGGCTGAGGGCTTCCTCGCCGTCTTCACATGCGAAGTGGGTCACGCCCGACTTGGATGCGTGTACCGACGCGCCGCCGAGCTGCTCCTGCGTTACGTCTTCGCCTGTCACTGTCTTGACTACCGACGGACCGGTGAGGAACATGTAGGAGATGCCCTTCACCATGATGGTGAAGTCTGTGAGGGCGGGGGAGTACACCGCGCCGCCTGCGCAAGGACCGAGGATGGCGCTGATCTGAGGAATCACGCCCGACGCGAGGATGTTGCGCTGGAAGATCTCTGAATAGCCGGCAAGCGCGTTGATGCCTTCCTGGATGCGTGCGCCGCCTGAGTCGTTGAGGCCGATTACGGGTGCGCCCATCTTCATGGCGAGGTCCATCACCTTGCAGATCTTCTGTGCCATGGTCTCGGAAAGGGAGCCGCCGAGCACGGTGAAGTCCTGTGCGAATACGTATACGAGACGACCCTCGATGGTGCCGAAGCCTGTCACGACGCCGTCGCCGAGATACTGCTTCTTCTCCATGCCGAAGTTGGTGCTTCGGTGGGTCACGAACATGTCGAGTTCTTCAAAGCTGCCTTCGTCGAGGAGCTGGTCGATTCTTTCGCGCGCTGTGTATTTGCCGCGTTCATGCTGCTTGGCTATAGCCTTCTCGCCACCGCCGAGGCGTGCTTTGGCACGCTTGTCGATGAGCTCTTGAATCTTTTGTTCTTGAGTGGTCATTATTCAGATGCTTGAATGATTATTTCTTTGAGGGATCTTCGCAAAGCTCGGTGAGCACGGCTTCCGTGCATTTCGGGTGGAGGAAAGCGATCTGCAGGCCGTCGGCGCCTTTGCGGGGAGCTTTGTCGATAGTGCGGATTCCCTTCTCCTCACACTCTGCGAGAGCTTCGGCTACGCCGCTCTCTACTGCGAATGCCATATGGTGCATGCCGCCCTTGCCGCCATTCTTCTCGATGAATTTGGCGATGGTGCTGTCGGGGCTGGTGGCTTCGAGGAGCTCGATCTTTGTGTCGCCTACCTTGAAGAAGGCGGTTGTCACTTTCTGATCCTCTACCACTTCCTGCTTGTAGCACTTAAGGCCGAGTACGTCTTCGTAGTACTTGATGGCTTCTGCCAGGTTGGGAACGGCGATGCCGATGTGTTCGATGTGGGAAATTTCCATTGCGTTTTTGATTTATTGGTTAGTTGTTCGTTTTGTTTTCTCTGTTGCGCTCCCGTCCCTGTTATGGAGGGCATACACAATTATGTGCAAAATTAACAATTATTTTTTAAACGACGAAAACTATTCTTAAGAATATTGTGAAAAATAAATAAAAACGGGTCGGGGATGCTTTTTTTATACTTTATTTATTGCTATGTCAGATTTTTTTACGATATTTGCAAAATATTTGCAGACTCTTCTGCAAATGAAGTCTGTTTTTATGTTTTCATTAGAGCTTCTCCTCGACTGAAACCTATATGGAAATGACTACAGGGGCCCTGGCCTCGCTGATTAAGGGAGTCGTTGATGGCGACCCCGATATTGTTCTAAATGGATTCGCGAAGATTGAAGAGGCCGGTCCCGGTCAGCTTACTTTCATCGCGAACCCCAAATACGCACATTTCATTGAGTCGACCAAAGCGTCGGCTGTTTTGGTATCTACAGCTTTTGACCATCCCAACCCAAACGGAGTGACCCTCCTCAGGGTAGACGATCCCTATGCGACCTTGGCGGAGCTGCTGCGGGCCATCCAGGCTTCCGTGCCGGCTAAGCGCGGTATCGAGAATCCTTGTTTCATAGCCGATGGCGTGGACATCCCGGAGGATGCCTATGTCGGTGCGTTCTCTTATATAGGTAAAGGTGCGGTCATCGGCAAAGGCTCCCAGATATATCCCCAGACATATATAGGTGATGGCGTCGAAGTGGGTGAGGGCTGTATCCTCTATGCCGGCGTGAAGGTCTATGCAGGTTGCCGCATCGGAGCCGGATGCATCCTTCATAGCGGCGTCGTCATCGGTGGCGACGGGTTCGGATTTGCTCCAAATCCTCAGGGTGGATACGACAAACTCCCCCAGACCGGCATCGTGATTCTCGAAGACAATGTCGAGATCGGAGCAAACACTACGGTAGACCGTGCTACTTTCGGAGCCACTAAGATCGGGAAGGGCACCAAACTCGACAATCTCATTATGGTGGCCCACAACGTTGAGATAGGACGCGACAATGTCTTCGCCGCTCAGGTGGGGGTAGCCGGAAGCACCAAGATCGGCGACTGCAACCGCGTAGGCGGTCAGGTAGGCTTCGCAGGCCACATCAATGTCGGCGACGGAAATGAATTCGGCGCTCAGTCCGGTATCCCGGGAAATGTAGGCAACGGACAGAGGCTTATGGGATACCCTGCTGTTGACATCCACAAGTTTGCCCGAAACGCCGTCTACATCAACAGACTGAAAGACCTTTTCGATGAATTGAACCGCAAGAAATAATGCGGCCCGATTCGTCGAAACCATACATATATCTTAAATCCATAAGAAGATAAAAAAGAAATTAAACGTAAATAGCATATGAATCAGCTTACTTTAAAAGCCCCGATAAAGGTGGAAGGTAAAGGCCTTCATTCAGGCCGGCAGCTGACTGCCGTCTTCAATCCGGCTCCCGCAAACTTCGGCGTGAAGTTCAAGAGGGTGGATCTTGAAGGGCAGCCCGTAGTCGACGCGCTTGCGGAGAATGTGGTCGACACTACTCGCGGCACTGTCATAGGAAAAGGAGAGGCGCGCGTCAGCACCATTGAGCACGCTATGTCCGCTCTCTACGCTTACGGGATAGACAACTGCCTTATCGAGGTGGACGGACCGGAGCTCCCCATACTTGACGGAAGCGCTACTGTCTACACCGATATGATCGAACAAGTCGGACTCGAGGAACTCAATGCGGATAAAGACTACTATATCATAAAGGAGAAGATACAGTATAAGGACGAGAACGGCGCTACGATCACCATATATCCCGACGAGGGATTCAGCGTTGAGGTGATGGTGGAATATAATTCGCCTATCCTCCCCAATCAGTTTGCTGTGCTCGACGATCTCGCTGATTTCCGTCAGGAAGTGGGCAGCGCCCGCACTTTCGTGTTTGTACGCGAAATTGAGCAGCTCCTCCAGCATGGCCTCATCAAGGGCGGCGACCTTCAGAACAGCATAGTGATCTACGACCAGCCGGTGTCTCAGGAAAAGATAAATGAAATATGCGATGCTGTCAAGGTGGAGCATATGACCGTAGATAAGCTCGGCTACATCAATCCGAAGCCGTTGAAGTGGGACAATGAGCCCGCACGCCACAAGCTTATGGATGTCATCGGCGACATAGCGCTCATCGGCCGTCCGCTGAAGGGCAGGGTAGTGGCTATCCGTCCCGGACATACCGTCAACAACAAGTTCGCCCGAATGCTCCGCAAGGAAGTGAAGCATACCGAAATCCAAAGCCCTATCTATAATCCCAACCTCACTCCGCTTATCGACGTCAACGGAATAAAGAAGCTCCTTCCCCACCGCTATCCGTTCCTTCTGATCGACAAGGTGATCGAACTTGACCGCAAGCATTGTGTGGCCGTCAAGAACGTCACTGTCAACGAGCCCTTCTTCCAGGGCCATTTCCCGGAAGAGCCGGTGATGCCCGGTGTGCTTCAGGTGGAGGCTATGGCTCAGGCAGCCGGTGTGCTTGTGCTCAATTTCCTTGAGGAGCCGGAGAAGTATTCCACTTATTTCCTTAAGATAGACAATGTCAAGTTCCGTCAGAAAGTGGTGCCGGGCAATACTCTGCTTCTCAACGTCTCGCTCATGACGGAGATCCGCAGAGGATGCGCTGTGGTGAAGGGTTACGCTTTCGTAGGGGAGAAGATTGTCTGCGAAGCTGAATTCATGGCTCAAATCATAAAGAATAAGTAAGCTTATGGGTCAGATGAACTGCATACATCCCAATGCTAAGATCGGAAACAATGTAAAGATCGGCAATTTCACCACTATCCACGAAGATGTGGAGATCGGTGATAACTGCGAGATAGACTGCAACGTCAACATATATCCCGGTGCCCGTATTGGCGCCGGAGTCAAGATCTTCCCCGGCGTTACGGTGGCCGCTATCCCGCAAGACCTTAAGTTCCGCGGCGAGGAGACTTATGCATATGTAGGCGACGGAACTGTGCTTCGTGAATGCGTCACCGTACACCGGGGCACAGCGTCTAAAGGAAAGACTGTAGTGGGCAGCAACTGTCTGCTTATGGCCTATGTCCATATAGCCCACGACTGTGTGATCGGCAATCAGGTGATTATCTCCAATGCCGCCCAGCTTGCAGGAGAGGTGATCGTCGACGATTGCGCGGTGATCGGTGGCGGAAGCCTTATCCATCAGTTCTGCCATATAGGAAGAAACATCATGCTTCAGGGTGGAGCTCTTGTCAATAAGGATATTCCTCCTTTCATCAAGGCTGCCCGTGAACCGATCTCTTTCGTCGGCCTCAACTCCATCGGTCTTCAGCGCCGTGGCTTCAAGCCGGAGGAGATCCAGCAGATACAGGAGATCTACAGGATCCTCTATCTCAGCGATCTTAATGTCACCAATGCTGTCAAGATGATTCGCGAGGTGTGTCCTCCCTCGAAATTCCGTGATGAAATCGTGGATTTCGTAGAGAATTCCAATCGTGGCATCGTCAGGTCGGCTATCTGAACGAGACACTGAATAAATCAGGATATTGGGAGCGGCGACTGATGCGTCGCTCCTTTCTGCATCTTTGGTAAATCATTATGGTCATCAATACATCCAACGTATATTGCCGTCAGATAATAGAACTTATGTTCGCTCATGGCGTGCGTACTGCCTATTGCAGTCCCGGCTCGCGCAACACGCCCCTGCTCCTTGCTGCCGATGCCTGCCGGGAGCTGGCCAAACGCGTTGTGGTAGATGAGCGTAGCGCTGCATTCCAGGCTTACGGATGTGCTTTGGTCGAGAAGAGGCCCGTGGCGCTGATCTGTACGTCAGGCACCGCTGTGCTCGACTATGCGCCGGCGGTAGCGGAAGCGTATTATTCGGGCATACCCTTGATTGTGGTGTCTGCCGATAGGCCGAGGGAATGGATTGACCAGGACGACTCGCAGACCATCCGCCAATATGGAGTGCTTGATCATTTCGTAAAGGGCAGCTACGATGTGCGCGCCATTCCTGAAGGGAGCGCCCGTGAATACACTGAGGAAGTGATGTGGACTGTCAACAGGACTGTCAATGAGGCCATGTTGAAGGCCTTGGACGGAAAACCGGGACCGGTCCATATCAATGTCCAGCTTTCCGAGCCTTTGGGCGGCTTGGAGGAGATGGATTCCGCTCTTATGTCGGAAAGGACGGTGATGCTGGCTTCCCAGGCTGAGTCCCTGCCTCAGGAAGCGGTCAGGCAGTTGGCCGATATGGCGGCCGGTGCTAAGATATTGTTGGTGGCCGGATTCCTTGCCCCTGACCATAGGCTCGACAGGGCTGTCCGTATGTTTGCTTCCTATCCCAACGTAACCGTGATGGCTGAGACTCTTGCCAACCTTCATGATCCTCAGCCGCTGTCGACTATGGTGGATTCCGTATTGTGCGACATGACAGAGGAGCAGAAGCGTGAGATGCGTCCTGATCTGGTCATTTCCATGGGGGGTGCGCTCGTATCGAGGATGCTGAAGCAATACCTGCGCGATTATCCTCCGCGTTTTCATTGGAGCATAGGGCATTCCAATTATTTCTGCGATTGCTTCAAGGCCCTTACCCATAGGATAGACGTTGCCGCCGCTCCGTTTCTTCGCCAGTTGTGCGGGGCGATGCGGAAGATGCGGAGGGATGCCGAAGCCGGATATGCCGCTCGATGGCTCGAACTTAGGAAGCGCTCGCTGTCTCTCTCCAGAGAATATATCGACCGCTCTCCTTGGTCTGACCTGAAGGCTCTCGACTATGTGCTCACTAACGGACGTTTCGATAATATATTCGTATCCAACGGTACCGCAGTGAGGTATTCGCAGCTTATACCGCATTCAAGCCATGCCGAATATTGCAATCGTGGCGTATCGGGGATAGACGGAAGCACATCCACTGCTGTCGGGGGCGCATGGGCCTATAAGGGGACGACCTGCCTGATATCGGGCGATATATCATGGCTCTATGACTCCGGAGCTTCCGCTCTTGGGGATATGCCTTACGATATGAGGATCGTGGTGTTGGAGAATTCGGGAGGCGGCATTTTCCGCTTCATCAAATCCACTTCCGGGATTCCGGAAGAGAAGCTTGAACGCTATTTCTGCGTCAACGATCTTCCTCAGATCGCAGACATAGCGGAAGCCTACGGCATTGACACCATGACTGTCGCCGACATGGATCAGCTCCGTTCCGGAATGCAATGGCTGGCTGAGAGATCCGATTTCCCAAGGCTGCTTGTAGTCAGCACTCCTCCTAAGGAAAGCGCAGAGGTCCTTACCCGCTATTTCAATAAGCGTTCAACTAATTAACATTGCACAATTTTTATAGAATATGTTTGACTGGAAGACAATTAAGGAATACGAGGATATCCTCTTTGAAGAATTCGAGGGGATAGCGAAGATTACAATCAACAGGCCCAAGGTCTACAATGCTTTTCGACCGAAGACCAACTTCGAGATGCTTGACGCCATGCGTATCTGCCGCGAGAGAAGCGACATCCGTGTCGTGGTCCTTACGGGAGCGGGCGACAAGGCGTTCTGCTCAGGCGGCGACCAGAATGTGAAGGGCATCGGCGGATATGTCGACGACGACGGCACTCCGCGCCTGAATGTGCTTGAGATGCACCATGCCATCCGTAGCATTCCAAAGCCCGTCATTGCAATGGTCAATGGTTACTCGATAGGAGGAGGAAATGTGCTTCAGGTGCTTTGCGATCTCTCTATCGCTTCCGAAAACGCGAGGTTCGGTCAGACCGGGCCTAAGGTCGGAAGCTTCGACGCGGGTTTCGGCAGCTCCTACCTCGCACGCTGCGTAGGGCAGAAGAAAGCCAGGGAGATATGGTTTCTCTGCAAGCAGTATACCGCTCAGGAGGCGCTTGAAATGGGAATGGTCAACTGTGTGGTGCCGTTTGAGAAGCTTGAGGAGACCACCGTGGAATGGTGCCGTACCATCATGAAGCGTTCCCCCTTTGCGATAAGAATGATCAAAAGGGCGCTCAATGCCGAGCTTGACGGGCAGCGCGGCATGATGGAATTTGCCGGCGACGCCACCCTCATGTATTATATGATGGATGAAGCCCAGGAAGGCAAGAACGCTTTCCTTGAGAAGCGCGACCCTGACTTCGACCAATATCCGATGTTCCCATGAGGCTCGCCTACGCTCCATATATACTTGATTTCAAGCAGCCGGCAGGGACGAGCCGTGGCGTAATGACTGAAAAGCCCACTTTCTTCATCAAGGTGTTTGATGAGGCGGATCCGTCGCGGTTCGGAATAGGGGAGTGTTCCGTATTTCCCGGGCTTTCTCCTGAGGCTGACGGCAACTATGGCTACAAACTGATAGAACTGCTCGCCAACATGGCTCTTGGCAAGGAGACCGATCTTTCTCGCCATAGCAGCATCCTTTTCGGTCTTGAGCAGGCTTTGCGTGATTTCGCCGGAGGCTGTCGTCATGTCTATTTCCCGTCGGAATTTACCCGCGGTATAGGATCCATTGAGATTAATGGACTTGTCTGGATGGGAGGTTTCGATGAGATGATGGCGAGGATTGATGAAAAGGTAAGTCAAGGCTTCCGCTGTATCAAGCTGAAGATCGGTGCGATCGACTGGCATAAGGAAGTGGAGATGCTGGAATATATCAGAAAGAGATATTCCGACTCATGCCTGCAGCTGAGGGTTGACGCCAACGGCGCTTTTACTATGGACAACGCGCTTCCGCGCCTCAAGCGGCTTGCCGATCTTGGAGTCCACAGCATAGAGCAGCCGATAAGGCCTGGCTCGCCGGAACTGATGGCATTCCTCTGCCAGGTGTCGCCGGTGAAGATTGCCCTTGACGAGTCGCTGATCGGAGTCTATGGCCGCAAAGCCAAGGAGACCCTGCTTGATGAGGTCATGCCGGCCTTCATTATCCTGAAGCCTTCCCTATGCGGAGGTTTTTCAGGTGCTGAGGAATGGATAGGTCTTGCTGAGGAGCGGGGCATCGGATGGTGGGTGACTTCAGCTTTGGAGTCAAACGTAGGTCTGAACGCTCTTGCACAGTGGACCGCCACTCTTAAGACGGATATGCCGCAGGGCCTCGGCACCGGCGCCCTGTTTACAAATAATTTCGAATGTCCGCTTCGTCTTGTGTCCGATAGGCTGAGCTATGATGCGTCAGCCCGGATAGGCGATGAAGTCTTTGCATCACTTGATTGGAGGTATTGACATGACTCAGCAGGAATTTGAAGCAATATGGAAAGACGGCAGCGACTACGTAGTCTGCCATACGTCGGGATCTACCGGCAAGCCCAAGGAGATCAGGCTCCCGAAGGAATATATGCGCCGGAGCGCAAGGCGCACAAATGCCTTTTTCGGTATAGACGCCGGCAGTCGGCTTCATACATGTCTTGATTTCATGTATATAGCGTCGATGATGATGACAGTAAGGGCCGACGAGGCCGGATGCAGCCTTACTTCGGAAACTCCATCTTCCCATCCGCTTGACGGCATACCGTATGAAGAATCCATCGACCTGCTGTCGATGGTTCCGGCTCAGATGGATTGGGTCCTTGAATCGCCTGAAGTATGGTCTGGCATCAGGAATATACTTCTCGGAGGATCGGCTATTCCTTCACTCATGAGGAGGCGCATAGCCTTGTCTCCTTATTCCGTATGGGAGTCATACGGAATGACAGAGACCGCATCCCACATAGCCCTGAGGAAAGTGGAGTGCGAGGAGTCTTCGTTCAAGACTCTTGACGGTATTTCAGTAGACCTGACTGAAGATGGCTGCCTCGTCATTGCCATGCCTGACGGAGAGAAACTCGTCACTACCGACATCGCTGTGCTCACAGGCGAGAATGAGTTTCGCATTCTCGGACGCGCCGACCATGCGGTCATCAGCGGTGGAATCAAAATCCATCCGGAAGACCTCGAGAGCAGGCTCGGTCCCTTCATCGCTTTTGAATACTGCCTGTCTTCGGTGCCAGATAAAAAATGGGGTGAGAAGCTTGTTCTCGTGATTGAGTCGCAGGGAGACTTGATCGACGATGAATTGCTGCGGGATGCTGTCGGTGTCAGGCTCCGTCAGTATCGCAAGATTTTGGATTTAGGCGTCAAGGCTCCGAAGGATGTCGTCATTGTTCCGTCGTTGCCCCGCACGTCAAAAGGTAAGATCGACCGGTTGGCCCTTCGTAACGCCCTGCATTCTGATTGAGTCATGAAAATGGCTTCGGATTATGATTATAAGGCCGGAACAGCTCTCAAGCGGTTCCGGCCCTTTCTTATATGGATTGAAAATGTCAGTCAATAGCGGTCTGCAGTCATTTTATCCGTTTTTGGATATTTTCTGCAGCATCTCCTCATTGATGAGTTTGATTTTTCTTCCGTCTACGAGGATGAGTTTCTCAGAGACGAAGGTAGCCAGTGTGCGGATGGCGTTGGCTGTGGTCATATTGCTGAGGCTGGCGAGGTCTTCACGGCTCATATAGATGCGGAGGGTGGCTCCGTCGTCTTCAAGACCATAGTTGTCGCGAAGCAGAAGAAGTGCGTCGGCAAGGCGCCCGCGTATATGCTTCTGTGTGAGGTTGACTATCTTGGTGTCTGAGCCTCCGAGATTGCGGGAAAGTTCATGGATGAAAAACATCGCAAGGTTGATGTTTCCCCTTATAAGACGCTCCACTATCTGCATGGGCACTCTGCCGAGCACCGACTCCTCTACGGCAGCTACCGAAGAGAGATATGGCTCTTGGGCGAAATAGGCCCTATAGCCGAAATACTGTACGGGACAGTAAAGGCGCAGTATCTGCACCCGGTCGCCGATGCCGGCCTTATACATTTTTACCTTTCCCTTTAAGAGACACCAGAGATATTCGGGCTGTTCGGTTTCGGAATAGATGATCTGGTTCTTCTTAAACTTTGATATGGTGAAGTTGTCGGTGACTATGCGTTTTTCTTCGGGAAGAAGCGCATTCCACATCTCCGACATGTCATTGCTTATGATATGTTCCAGCGTACTTTTCTTTAACATTATCTTATGCCAAATTCGACCTAACCTGTAATTGTTTCGATAAGTGATTATTACAAGGCATAGCCTGCGTTCTGATTTTTACCTGATTGAGTATGCAAAATTACAAAAAAAAAATGAATTGATGAAATATTTCCTTAAAATTATTTATTAAAAGCAGTTGAAGTTTGTCCTTATAGTGGGCGGTGGTTGGGCGATGGTAATTTTTTTTTCAATAATCAAAGTTTTATGAGGTATATATGGCTGGAATTTATTAAATTTGCGTTATGAAAAAATCAAAAGACATGGTTAAGTCGCTTGCCCCGGAAAGTCGGGAGGCTTGTGATGCGGTTCCTCGCTTCGACTTTGATCTGAGTAGCCGTTGGGTCTCCGGCATTCCTTATGAAGTGGCGTTCTGGAGGAGCTATTATAGGAATAAGGGCTCAAGGAATGATCTTCTAAGCTGGTCGCAATATGGAAGGGAGTGCAGTCTCGACAATTTTGACGTAGCTGCCTTTATCGATGGATTGAATAGGGAAGATCCGGTCATTGCAGATGTCGGGTGTGCGTTGAGCTATATGTTCAGCGACATAATAGGAGGCCGGAAGCGGGAGGTGACATATGTCGATCCCCTCGCACCTCACTATAATAGGATTCTCGACGATTATTCCCTCCCTTATCCGCGTATTACGTTTGGAATGGGGGAGACGCTTAGCCTGCTTTTCCCGAGGGATTCAGTCTCGTTTATTCATATACGCAATGCGCTCGACCATAGCGTAAGGCCTATGATGGTGGTCTGGCAGGCGCTTATGTGTCTGCATGAAGGCGGTGTGCTCTATCTCAATCATAAGCCGAATGAGGCCGAGCATGAAGCCTATATCGGATTCCATCAGTATAATGTGGATTGTCAGGAGGGTCGCCTCGTCATCTGGAATAAGGAGGAGCGTATCGATGTGGGCGATGTCCTTTCGGGATATGCCGATGTGGAGGTGTCTGTCACCGGGGAGGGGCGCATCGTAGGCGTGATTACCAAGCGGGCCGATATTCCTTCCGATCATCCTGCGTCAAGGGAAAGCGGGATGTATGCGGCCGGGATGCTTGAGACCCTGCTTACCTACTTCCACACCGCGCCTCACGCCATCAGCTATCAGACGCGCAGGGGGGCATTCTCGCTTGGACACGGATTCATGCGTATGATACCGGGAGGAATGGTCAGGAAAATCAAACAAATCATAACTGGTAAGAAACCAAAAATGTAGTGATATGATAGAAGAGATATATAAGGCTGAAGCCAATCGTTATGAGGCCGGGATGGAATACAGGAGGTCCGGACGAAGCGGCATCCTGCTATCGGAGCTGTCGCTCGGATTCTGGCATAATTTCGGTGAGACTTCACCGCTTGAGCGCAGTAAAGACATCATGAGGTTTGCTTTCGACCATGGCATCACCTCTTTTGACCTCGCGAACAATTACGGCCCGGGCTACGGCACCGCTGAAGAGACCTTCGGATTTGTCTTCGACAAGTCATTCCGTCCCTATCGTGACGAGATGTTTGTCGCCTCTAAGGCCGGCTATGACATGTGGCCCGGTCCTTACGGCAACTGGGGGTCGAGGAAATATCTGATGGCATCGCTCGATCAGAGCCTGCGACGCACCAAACTGGATTATTTCGATGTCTTCTACAGTCATCGCTACGATCCTGAAACTCCTCTTGAGGAAACGCTTCAGGCACTCGTAGACATAGTCAGGATGGGCAAGGCCCTTTATGTAGGCATCTCGCGCTGGCCTGTGGAGGCTTCGCGCTTTGCATTCGAATATCTGAGGCAGCGTGACACTCCGTGCCTGCTTTTCCAAGACCGCTTGAATCTGATCGATCGCCGTGTGGAAGAGGATGGCACTTTGGATTGCGTTCGCGAAAACGGATGCGGGTTCATAGCCTTCTCCCCGTTGGCTCAGGGAATTCTGACGGGTCGTTATCTTCACGGCATTCCTGCCGATTCCCGCGCGATGCAGCAGCGTTTTCTGAAGACCTCACAGATAAGCGACGAACTGGTGGCCAACGTAAGCGCCCTCAACGACATCGCGGCTCAGAGGGGCCAGACTTTGGCGCAGATGGCCCTTTCCTGGGTATTGGCCCATGAAGGAGTGACATCGGTGATCGTCGGATGCAGCAGTGTCGCCCAGCTCGCAGACTCCATGAAGGCTGTGGAGTCAAAGGCTTTCTCGGCCGAGGAGATCATGACCATCGAGGCCATAGCTTCAAAGATTAAGTTGTAATCGACAGCCTGGTTTCAGATGGCTGCCGATTACAACGGTAAGCGTTCTTTAGGCCTTATTGCATATGTGAAGGATGGTAGCCAAGCAGGAATGCTTCGGTTGCCATCCTCTTTTTTCCTGCCGGTTGGATTGATTTGATTTCAAGCCATCTGTCTGAGCAAGCCGCGAAGAGTCTTTTCCCGGCTTTCCTCAGGCTGCCGCATTCCACGCCGGCGCATGGGTCTTCAGTAAGGGCGGTTTCGAATATCTTGCACTCCATCGGCCGGCCTGATTCCTCTACGAGTACGCTCCATGCGGCAGGGTAGGGGCTCAGTCCTCTTACGTGATTGTGTATCTCCCCGGCTGTGCGTGTCCAGTCGAGTCGGCAGTCCTCCTTGAAGATCTTGGGGGCCGGAGTGAATTCCCCTGAGGGTTGTGGAGTGGTGGTCAGAGTGCCGTCGATGATGGCATTGACTGTCTCCACTACCATCTCCGCGCCGAGATGCATCAGCTTGTCGTGGACATCTCCTACATTGTCTTCCGGCTTGATCTCGATCTTGCGTTGCATTATCATGTCGCCGGTGTCGATTTCATGCTTTAGGAAGAATGTCGTCACTCCGGTCTCCGTATCGCCGTTCATCACGGCGCGGTTGATCGGAGCGGCTCCTCTGTATTTAGGCAGGAGTGAAGCGTGGAGGTTGAAGGTGCCGAGGCGAGGCATCTGCCATACTTCGCGCGGAAGCATACGGAAGGCTATTACGATGAAGAGGTCGGCCTCAAGAGATCTGAGGGAACTGAGGAAATCTTCCGATTTCAGCTTCTCAGGCTGTAGAAGGAAAATACCGTGCTCCGTAGCATATCGTTTTACGTCGCTTTGATATAGCTTATGCCCCCGGCCCGCGATCTTGTCGGGCATCGTGACTGCTCCTACCACATTGAAATTGTTTTGTATGAGCGCGTTCAGGCTTTCGACTGCGAATTCGGGAGTTCCGAAAAATACTATCCTAAGGTCTTTTTTTTCCATACTGATTGTTTTGTGTTTTATTGTCTGCCCATCCTATGCCTTTGGAGATTAAGTGCTTTGCTCGTTCAATCGTCTGAATAGTGCTTCAGCACCCTACGATAGGAATTGAATATCTTTGATTTCGACACGAAGCCCACATACTTGCCGTTGTCTACCACAGGAAGGTTCCAGGCTCCGGTCTTATCGAATGTGTTCATCACCTTGTCCATGCTGTCGGTCACCTCTATCCTTGCCGGGGGCATGGCCATGAATCGGCTTACGTGCATCTTCCTGTAGAGGTCGGGCCGGAACATGATATTGCGTATGTCGTCGAGCAGCACGATGCCCTTGAGCATTCCGTTCGAGTCGGTGACGGGGTAGAGGTTTCTGTTGCACTGTGAGATCACCTCCACCATCTGCTTGAGGCTCATCTCGGGATGCACCTCTATGAAATCACGCTCTATCACGTTGTCGATCTTGAGGAGGGTAAGCACCGTGCGGTCTTTTTCATGTGTTATGAGGTCGCCTTTCTCGGCAAGTCGCATCGTATATATGCTGTAGGGCTCAAAGGCCAGGATGGTCATATATGAAAGGGTTGAGACTATGAGCAGGGGAAGGAAGAGGTTGTAGCCTCCGGTCATCTCCGCCGTTAGGAAGATGGCCATGAGCGGCGCGTGCATCACTCCGCTCATCACTCCGGCCATACCCATTAAGGTGAAGTTCTTTTGGCTGAGTTCGATACCGAAGTCCATGAGGTTGATTGCATAGGCGAAAAGGAAGCCTGTCATGGCACCCACGAAGAGAGAGGGTGCGAATGTGCCTCCTACTCCTCCGGCCGCGTTGGTGGCAGTAGTGGCGAATACCTTGGTCAGGATAAGGCATGCCACGAAGAGGGTGATCGACCAGGGATTGATTCGGTCGCCATAGAAGATCGTGCCGTCGAGGATTCCCTGTGTGTTGCCGTCGAGCAAGGTGTTTATGGCGTCGTAGCCTTCGCCATAGAGCGGAGGAAACACGTATATGAGTCCGGCTAAGGAAATTCCTCCTACACAGATTTTCATCCATCTGCTGCTGAAGGTGCCAAACCATTTTTCGAGCATGAACATCGCGCGCGTGAAGTAAAGGCTTACGAATCCGCATAGTATTCCAAGCAGGATGGTCCAGGGTATTCTGTTGGTATGGTATGGTTCGCTTTGAGAGAAGAAGAACTCCGCTCCATAGCCTTCAAGCACATATGCCACTGTGGCTCCCGATATGGATGCTATCAGGAGAGGCATGACTGTGGTGCCCGTAAGGTCGATCATCAGCACTTCCAGGGTGAAGAGCATTCCGGCGATAGGGGCCCGGAAGATGCCAGCTATGCCGGCGGCCGCGCCGCAGCCTACGAGCAGCATCAGGATGCGGGGCGACAGACGGAAGGCCTGTCCTATGTTGGAGCCGATGGCGGCCCCTGTGTATACGATCGGACCCTCGGCACCTACCGATCCGCCGAATCCGATCGTGATGGCCGATCCTACAAGCGACGCGTAGCAATGCTTCTTTTTCAGCCTTGATTTTCGCCTTGAGATGGCGTAAAGCACTTTCGTCACTCCATGGCTGACGTTGTCTTTTACAACATAGCGGATGAAGAGGGTGACGATGATGATGCCCACTACCGGATATACGAGATTGAGCCAGTTGCCTGTCGTCTCGCTGAAATGCGATGTCAGAAGATGGGCGATGGTGTGGATCAGGAATTTCAGCAGCTGGGCTGCGAATCCGCATATCACTCCCACCACGAGGGCGAGCAGGATGACGAAATTACGTTCCTTGATGTGCTTTTCGCGCCATTGCACTACTTCAGCCCACCATTCCGTAAATCTGTTATGAGTCTCTTTATAGGCCAATTTGAATTGTGTTTGATTGAATGATGAAAAAAATGATTCTCTATTTTCCTCTCCCTTCAAGGATGGTAAGGACCGTATAGAGCATTATTTTAAGGTCTAACAGTATCGACATATTCGATATATAGAGAAGATCGTATTTCGATCGCTCTATCATCTCGTCTACGTGTGACGCATATCCATACTGTACCATTCCCCAGGATGTGATTCCGGGCCGGGTCTGATAGAGCAGGGTGTAGTAGGGGGCCCGCTCTATGATCTTGTTGATGAAGAAGCGTCTTTCGGGCCGCGGACCTACGATGCTCATTTCGCCTTTGAGCACATTCCAGAACTGCGGCAGTTCGTCGAGCCTGTATTTCCGCATGATTTTTCCCGACTTGGTGACTCTGGGATCGTCGTCGCTGCTTAATTGCGGTCCGTCGGCTTCTGCATCCGTACGCATGGTTCTGAACTTGATTATGTCGAAAGGCCTTTCCTTCAGGCCGATGCGCTCCTGTCGGTAGAACACCGGTCCCTTTGAGTCGAGTTTCACTCTTATCGCGAGAAATAGGAAAAGGGGGCTTAAGGCTATCAGGGTGATGCCGCTGGCAATTATGTCAAGGGTTCTCTTTATGTTTTTTTCCGACTCCGACATGCTGGAATGGGTGAGGTCTACAAGTGGAAATCCATAGATGTCTTCCAGTTTGATTGAGGCCGTCATGAAGTTGAGCGTGTCAGGCGACAGTTTTATGGGTTTGCCGATCGGAAATAATTTATAGAGTAGAGTCAGCACATGCTCCTCATCCGACTTCTGCGGTGCGAGAATGATTTGGTCGATGTTGTTTTCCCTGCAGAAGGCATCGAGGTCTTTTATGTCATGGGCCGGATGTCCGCTGTCGTCCTCTCCCGGAATGCGGAAGAATCCCTCGATTGAATTGCTGATCACGGCCTTGCTTTCCTTCATTTTTTTTGCCAGGGCGTGTGCCTTCGAAGAGTTGCCTACGATGACGGCGGAGTATTTCCAGTCCCTGTTTTTGAAATGGCGTATCTGATTGTTGATCATCAGCAGGCGTCCGGCAAGCGTAAACGTGAAAAGTATGATGAAGATAAGTATGATCTGCAGCAGGTTTGAGATGACGTCGCTCATCTGGTCGTTCGTAAGGAGTGCCAGATGCAGGAAGATGGTGCTGACGGCCGATATGATTGCGGTATTGAGCAGTTCGTTGAATCTTGATTTCCCGAATGGATTGTTGTAGAATCCGGAAAGCCAGTATAGGATCACGAGCCCTAACGGGACAGCGGCCTGCTCTATGCAGATCTTAGGGTTGAGCATAAACCGGAATGCGTCATCAAGGGTGTTGGAGGTCCATTCGGACTCATAGAAGCGAAGCACGTTGAAAAGCATGAAGGAGAGGTTGGCGGAGATCCAGTCCGTCAACACGAGCTTCCATCGCTCCAGCCTCACTGATGCCATTTTCCCGATCATCTTATCACTTTGACTATGTTCTCGCGCGTTATCTTGATGATATTGCTTGGTTTTGACGATGCCTTTTCCTTCTGGCGGAAGCGGCATACGTAGTCTACTCCGTTTTTGATCTCGGATGAGATCTCTGCGAAGGTCATGGGCGTGGGTTTGCCGCTGACATTGGCTGAGGTCGACACTATCGGCCCCCTCATCCTTTCGCACAGCATGCGGCTGAACTTTTCAGATGTTATCCTGATTCCGAGGCTCCCGTCTTCTGCTTTAAGCGATTCTGCCACTCCTATGGGGTGGTCGTATATGATCGTCATCGGATTTACGGCTGCTTCTATCAGCTGCCATGCTATTTCAGGCACATCCTTCACTGTGCGCTGAAGCATCCCTTCAGAGCCTACCAGCACAAGCATCGACTTGGAGTCTTCGCGCTTCTTGAGTTCATAGATTTTCCTGACGGCCTCTTCATTGGCGGCGTCGCAGCCGATTCCCCATACCGTGTCGGTGGGGTAGAGTATGATTCCGCCCTCCTTCATGACTTTTACCGCCTCTTTGAGGTCAGCTTCGTCGTAGCGGAGGTCTTGGTTTATATGGTCCATATATGCTTGATTTGAAAGGAAGTCGTGATGACTCCCCGTCATGGTTTATACTTGTATCGCTTCCGCTTCAGAAAGCCATAGGCGCGAAATCGCGTCGGAAGGCATTCTCCAGTCGCCCCGTGGAGAGAACGATATGGGGCCGGCTTTCGGTCCGTCGGGCATGCAGGAGCGTTTGAACTGCTGGTTGAAGAATCTTCTGAGGAATACTGTAAGCCATTTTTTTATGGTCTCCCTGCTGAAAGTAGGGCGTCCGTCGCTATACGGACCCTCCGCGAAGGCCTTGCAGGCAAGCATGAAGATCTTGGTCGGTGGAAATCCTTCCTTCACAAGATGATAGATGAAGAAGTCATGCAGGTCATATGGCCCTACAAGGTCTTCCGTCTTCTGGGCGATGTTGCCTTGATTGTCGGTCGGTACCAGTTCAGGGCTGATAGGGGTGCTGACGATATCCTCAAGGATATGCCTTGTATGGGAGTCATAATCCTGCGCGATGCGGCGCACGAGAGGACGTATCAAAGTCTTGGGTACGGAAGCGTTGACACTGTACATCGACATATGGTCGCCGTTGTAGGTGCACCATCCGAGTGCGAGCTCGGAGAGGTCGCCGGTGCCGAGCACCATACCTCCGTATTTATTGGCGAGATCCATCAGGATCTGGGTGCGTTCGCGTGCCTGGGCGTTTTCATAAGTGGCATCGTGCGTATTGATGTCGTGGCCGATGTCTTTGAAGTGGAGCTTGACGGCTTCGGAAATGTTGATTTCGATATGCGTGATTCCCATCTGCTCCATCAGTTCTACGGCGTTGGAATGGGTGCGGTCTGACGTTCCGAAGCCGGGCATGGTCACTCCGATTATTCCTTTTCGGTCAAATCCGAGATTGTCAAAGGCCTTGACTGCTACCAAGAGGGCAAGCGTGGAGTCGAGGCCTCCCGACACGCCGATGACGAGTGAATGGCAATTGGTGGCAAGAAGGCGCTGTTCAAGTCCCCACGCCTGAATGGTGATGATTTCCTCGCATTGTTCGTCAAACTTCACTTTATCGCTTGAAAGGAATGGATAGGGATTGATGTCGCGCATCAGGTTGACAGGTTCCGCCTGTGTGACGGCGAAGTCCTCCGTGCCGAAAGTAGGGAGTACTATGTCGTTCTGTCCGAAACTTGACTGGCGTTGACGCGTATTGCGGAGCTTTTCCACATCTATGTCGGCTATGCTGAAGCCTTCTCCGCGGCGGAATCTCTCAGACTTGCGGAGTATCTGTCCGTCTTCCGCGATTATGGCATTGCCTGAGAATACGAGGTCGGAACTTGATTCTCCTGATCCGGCTGAAGCGTAAACATATCCGCATTTGCAACGCGATGAACGCTCCTTTATCAGTGAAATGAGGAAAGCGTGCTTATCGATTACTTCGTTGGTGGCGCTTAGATTGGCTATGATGTCGGCTCCGGCCACACTCATGGCTGTGCTGGGAGGATTAGGCACCCACATGTCTTCGCAGATCTCAACTCCAAACTTCGCGCTCTCGATCCGGAAAAGCATGTTGATTCCGAAGGGTATGGCGTGGCCGTCGATGTCTATGGTATTGTATTCCTTTCCGGCAGGCAGCTGGAGCTCAAGACCCGACGAGAACCACCTCTTTTCATAAAATTCATCGTAGTTCGGCAGATAGCATTTGGCCACGATTCCGAGTATCTCGCCGTATTGGATCACTGCGGCGCAGTTGTAAAGACGCCCCCTATACCTTACGGGGAGTCCGACTACGGCGGTGACGTGCGTTTCCTTGGTTACCTGTTGGAGGAATCCGAGCTGGCGCATTGCCGCATTCAGAAGAGTCGGCTGGTTGAAAAGGTCGCCGCATGTATATCCTGTCAGGCAGAGTTCGGGGAAGACGATGAGTCTGGCGCCCTTCTTCGAAAGGCTCACTATCATATCGGAGATCCTGACGGAGTTGACTCCGGGATCTGCAAGGGCTACTTCGGGAAAAGCGGCCGCCACTCTAAGAAATCCGTATTTGTTCATTTTGTTTTCTAAACGGTGTCAGTGAAATTCAATTACAAATATAGCAAAAAAAAGTAAAGCAGCCAATAAAAGCGTAGATAAAAATCAGATTAGGTGCATAAAAAAGCGAGATGGTGTCCGCTTGGGCAGACACCATCCGTAGGTATGGATGCATTTGCATGCAGAAAGTCTTATTTGAGCGCAGCCTGAACTGCATCGTTGGGCACCATCTCTTCTTTGAAGACATAAGCGCCTGTCTTGGGGGATTTCTCCATTTTGATGACTTTGGAGTAAGTACGTCCTTCACCCTTCTGAAGAGACGCGACGGTTTTCTTTGCCATGGGTCAGAGTGCTTATTTGATTTCTTTGTGGATGGTCATTTTCTTCAGGATCGGGTTGTATTTCTTGAGCTCCATACGACCCGGAGTGTTCTTGCGGTTTTTGGTAGTGATGTAGCGGCTCATACCGGGCATTCCGCTTGCCTTGTGCTCGGTGCATTCAAGAATCACCT
>CAMWMK010000019.1 GCA_947175295.1 uncultured Porphyromonadaceae bacterium | reverse complement strand
AAGATCTCCGTAGAAGAACTGCGGGAGATAATCGATATGGTGGAACGCCGCAACAAGAAGTGACCGCCATGGGAACCTTTTTCGCCTATACCCTGTATTCGGGCATCTTCCTTCTGGCATTCTATCTGCTTTACAGGCTTTTCATCTCGGGAGAGAAACAGATAGCGCTCAATCGCGCCATCCTGCTCGGATGCTATGCCGTGGCGTTTGCCGCATGTCCCATTTTTAATAGCAATTGGGACAAAACTTCTTCCGACATGACGATGGTGTTCCCTACTGGAGAATTGAATGTACCCTCCATGATTCTTGCAAACGGCATTGAAGAGGAGCGAACCCTACTTCCAGACATCATTTTGTGGATATATCTGATTGGGGCAAGCGTGGTATTGCTGAAGACTTTCTATTCCGTAGCAAGGCTTATGCTGCATATTAGTAAGGGAGAATTCCTACGGAAAGACGGCCATACCCTTGTGGTGATGCCTGACAAGACAACGGCTCCCTTCAGTTTCGGAAGTCTCATAGTGATGAATGCCTATGACTATGAGACAGTGTGTGAAGCCGTGACGGCGCATGAACTCGCCCATATCCGATGCCGCCATTATCTTGATCTCTTGTTGGCGCAGATGGTATGCGTGGTGCTTTGGTATGATCCCGCGTCGTGGCTTATGCGTGATGAGCTGAAGCTTATCCATGAGTATCAGGCGGACGCCGCCGTTATCGACGGAGGCATCGATCCGAAGGAATATCAGATGCTTCTGATCAGAAAAACAGTGGGTAACCGTTTTCATATACTTGCCAATAACCTAAACCATAGTAAACTCAAAAATAGAATCGCAATGATGCAGAAAGAAAGAAGCGGCGGACTGCGCCGTATGCGTATAGCCGCCCTTGCCATAGCTCCGGCAGTGGCTCTGACGGTAGTGAATATCCCGGCTTTGGCTTCCGGTCTGAAAAGCCTTGAGACAGCCTCGTTGAGACTTTCACCCGACCACTCCCTTCCGGATCCTGATACCGAAGCCGAATTTCCGGGCGGAACCGACGCGTTGATACGGTATCTTTCAATGAATGTACGTTATCCTCAGTCGGCGCATGATGAAGACCGTACCGGGAAAACCGTAGTGGGCTTTACGGTTCAGTCTGATGGTTCCATTTCGGATGTCAAAATAGAGAAGAGTGCATGGCCGGATCTTGATGAGGAAGCTGTGAGGGTTGTGAGATCAATGCCTGATTGGACTCCCGCTACAAAGGATGGCAAACCGGTTGCCTCAGGGTATACGTTACCGGTCAAGTTCAGGCTGCAGAGTGAAGAGGCCGCAGAAGCCGCCTCTTCTATTCAAGGAGCTCCGTTCATACAGCTAAGTAAGAACAGCGGCGCAAAGCTTATGTTGGGTCCGTCTGACAAGGATTGCGACGCCAATGACTTACAGACTGTAAGAGTGGATGGCAAACTTCTGAAGGAAAACATGGTCATAGATTTGAGTGATATTGAGTCGTCAGAGACCTTCCCTCCGAGTGAGGAGTTTCCTGGCGGATTGTGGGACATAAAACTTAAGAAAAAATGAATTCCTCTGAGGAGGATAAATCCATTAGGCTGCTTCTACGTCTTTCCTCATAGAAGTATATTTTTAAAACAACCTTAAAACAAACATAACATCATGATGCGTAAACTAACTTTTATCGCCATTGTCTCAATGCTGTCGGTCCTTACCTGCCGCTCACAGGTGAAGGATTTCTATCTGTATGGAGAAGTAAAGGAAGCCATCGGAAAGACAGACCTCATTAAAGCTATGGTATTGATCAGTAATAAGGAAGGCACCAAGACAGATACCATAAGAGTGGGCGGCTATGTGTATAAGAACGGAGAGGAGTTTCCTTTGGCCAGCTTCGCCATACCTGTAGAGCGCAAGGATTCTACCTATGTCTTTGATGTCGTTTGCGAAGGATATACACCCAATACTGTGGTATATGATGTCAGGAAGATAGGAAAACGGGAGGAAGGCAGAAAGGTTCCTACAGTCTATCTTAAGCGGGCTCCCCGGATGCTCGACGAGGTGACAGTCACCACATCTAAAATCAAATTCTACAACAAAGGGGATACCGTGGTCTTCAATGCGGATGCATTCCAGCTTGCGGAGGGATCGATGCTCGATGCCCTGATTGCCCAGCTCCCTGGGGTTGAGCTGAACGAGAGCGGCCAGATAAAAGTGAACGGAGAGTTCGTGGAGACACTTCTGCTCGACGGCAAACAGTTTCTTAACGGTGACAACCAGCTGATGCTTGAGAACATCGGAGCCTACACCGTAAAGAACATAGAGGTCTATAAAGGGCAGACAGATGAGGAGAAATGGCGCAACGACGGCACCGAGCCCAAACACCTCACTATGGATATCAAGCTCAAGAAGGAATACAACATGGGGTGGCTAATAAACGCACAGGGCGGTATAGGTACGAAAGACAGATATACGGGCCGACTCTTCGCATCATGGTTCAATCCTACCACGACCATAGCCCTGATAGGAAACATCAACAACCTCAATGACAACCGCGAACCAGGCAAGAACGACAACTGGCAACCCGAAATGATGCCCTCAGGCACCAAGGAATATAAGCTCGGAGCCCTCAATTATGATTATCAGAGTGCGGAGAGGGACCGCATGGCAAACGGAAAATTTGTTTTCAGGGAGACACGTTACCGTAACCATACCACGACAGCTCGGACCAACTTCCTGACCGGAGGGAACACATACGACAATTCATTCGATACCGATGACAACCGCGACACAAGGATTGATACCGACCACTTCCTGAGTCTATTCAAGGAGAGATACCGGTTAGGGATGGTGGTCAAAGGAAGATACCGCGACAGAAAAAACTCAATTGCCGGAGTCTCCGCCGTTTTTGATTCAGAACAGAACGACATCACCATGAAGGCATTGGAGGCGATGTATTCCGACGGAAGTCCGGTCAATCTGAACTCCGTCATAAACCGGAGCATCACCAAGACGGATGGTTCGGCAATGAACTACACTGTCCAGGCTTTCCCGCATTTCGAGTGGAAGATACCGCGCACGTCCGATCATCTCTTGCTTGAAGTAGGCTTCTCATATTCCGGAGCCAAGGAGGAGCGATGGAAGGACTACGTCATCAACTATGGAGCCGACCCAAATCCGTCCTACAGGAAAAGACAGTATTTCGACAATACTCCCAACCACACCTTGCGCTACAACCATAACCTGACCTACCGATTCCGTATAGGCAAGGTGATGATGACTCTCAATTATGAATATATGTTCTGGGACAAAGTAAAGGACTCCTACATGTATGCCCTCGACAGGCTGGCCGACATGGGCGTATACGGTACGCTTCCCGCCGACTATCTTGATTCCTTCGATCCCGCCAACAGCTACACATCACGATCGCTCGACAATCAGCATACCCTTACGCCTACGATCCAATATTCCAAATCTTCTGATAAGTCTCTTTTCATAATGACCTTAGGCCCGCAGATAGGATTCAAGCACACCCATTTCGATTACATACGCAATGGAAAGGCCTATGATGTAAGACGGACCGATTTTCTATTCACTACGGGATCGTGGGATGCCAGTTTCGATTTCTTGTTCGGAAGAAAGGAATCCAACGGCCGTGGAAGGAGTTTCAGAAATGTGATAGCCTACAATCTGCTCGTGACGCCGAAGACCCCGGACCCGGTAGACCTCATAGATGTCGTCAACGATGCGGACCCTCTAAACATCTACACCGGAAATCCACACCTTAAGACCCAATACACCGTCGGGCATACCCTGAAATGGGATTATACTCCGACTGTATTGAAACTCAACAACACAGTGCAGCTTAACTTCAGCGTCACCGACAATGCCCTGACCAAAGGATATGTCTACGATACGGCTACCGGTGTGCGCCACTTCAAGACATATAACACCGGGGGCAACTCCAACTATGGACTGTCAAACACGCTAAGGTATCAGTTCGGATCCAAAGACCAGTTCACGATATCATCCATCACCGACATCAACCGATATAATTACGGCGATATGATAGGAGTGGATCTTGACCGGCCTAATCTGTCGAAAGTGGGAAATACCAGTTTCAACGAAAAGCTGACTCTTTCCTGGCAGCTCGGAAGGCAGATGCTTCAGCTCAGAGGCGGCTATACCAACAGGCACACCACATCGACGCGCGAGGACTTCTCGACAATCGACGCCAATCATTTCAATGCGGGTGTGACCGGTATATTCAAGCTTCCCTATGGCTTCGGAGTCAGCACGGACTTCACCGTTTATACCAGAAGGGGCTACGGAGTGAAGGAACTGGATACGAGCGACGCAATATGGAATATGCGTCTGACATGGAGTCCCGTCCGAAACAAGCATTGGGTCTTCATGGTGGATGGTTTCGACATGCTGCATCAGCTCTCCAATGTAAACTACGCCGTATCCGCTTCAGGACGCACGGTGAGCTACAGCAACGCCCTGCCGCGCTATGTATTGTTTTCCGTGCAGTATCGCCTCAACATCCAGCCCAAAAAGAAATAAATGTCTTCTACCACGGAGAGAGTTTCGGCTTCTCCGTGGTATTTTTTTGTCAGATTTTGAAATATCGGATTTTATTCTTAATTTTGCATATCAGGCTATTGAGCCGGGTGTATAGAAATAGAGACCATGAAGATACTGAAGAATACTTTTACAGCTATTGTAATGCTGTGGATGGCGGCGTCGGCTTTTGCTGAGGTGCCGTTCAATGGGCTTGTGCTCGATAGGGAGATGAAGCCGAAGAAGGGAGTCAGGATATATGTCAAAGACCCGAAGCGATTCGCTACTACGGATAAGAAGGGCCGCTTTGGCCTTACCGATGTCCTGCCTGACGACACGCTGACGCTCGTGCTGTCGAAAAAGGAACAGGTAAGGGTCCCGGTCGATGGATGCAGGGGCATTCGGATCGTCCTTGCCGGAAGCGGTGCCCGGGCCGAAAACGACGATGAAATCGCCAATACCGGATATGGATATGTGAAACGCAGGGAATTTACCGGAGTAAGTTCCGGCATCAGCGGCGACCGTCTCCGTAGCACCGGAGCCCGCGACGTGATAAGCGCGCTCAAAGGTATCGTGCCCGGACTTACCGTCACAAACGGAGAGAGTGGACGGCAAGTCAACATAAGGGGCACGCATTCCCTCACACTCTCCAGCGAACCTCTTTACATAGTGGACGGAGTAGCAGTCTCATCGCTTGAATACCTCAGCCTCTACGATGTAGACCATGTCGAGGTGATAAAGGAAGCTTCTCAATATGGAGCGAGGGGGGCCAACGGAGCGATTGTAGTCGCTACCAAAACCGGAAAACAACGCAATCAGTAAGCCGTCCCCGCGATTCCGTCGCCCCACCATACATGATTTGACGCTTTTTAAGTAAGATTATACAAGATTAAAGGCTTATATTTGCGGATTAGGAATTTTATTGCTAAATTTGCATTTCGTAGGATGGGGATGGAATATAATTTAGAAATACAGTGATATGACCATCAACGAAGTTCAAGACGAGATAATCGACGAAATGGCCGGTATGGACGACTGGCTTGACCGCTACGCCTATATAATAGACTTAGGCAACACCCTCCCTCCGATTCCAGAAGAAATGAAGACCCCTACCAACCTCATCGAAGGTTGCCAGAGCCGGGTCTGGATCGACGCCAAGCAGGCCGACGACCGCAGGATCCACTTCGAGGCGGATTCCGACGCGATGATAGTGAAGGGAATAGTCGCGCTGCTGATGCGCGTGCTCAACGACCGCACCCCCGACGAGATACTCGGCGCCGACCTATACTTCATCGACCGCATAGGGCTCTCCGAGCATCTGTCTCCCACACGCAGCAACGGCCTTGTGGCCATGACAAAGCAGATACGCAACTATGCTACGGCCTTCAAATTGATTCATGAAGCATAATTGCGCTGAGCCATGATGCTGCGTGATGAATCATGACCTATCATGATTCATCATAGATGGAGATCAGAAAACGATAATTCAATTTTCCACAATAATCCCAACATCAACCATGTTCAAGAACCAACCGGCAGGACTCTACGTGCTCGCTCTCGCGAACACGGGCGAACGCTTCGGCTACTACACGATGCTCGCCATCTTCCTATTCTTCCTCCAGGCAAAATTCGGCTTTGACGCCACCTGGACCGGCCAGATATTCTCAATCTTCCTGGCCCTCGTGTATTTCATGCCAGTATTCGGCGGATGGCTCGCCGACCGCTGGAGCTTCAACAAATGTGTCCTCGCAGGTATTGCGGTGATGTTTGTGGGCTATGCACTCATGTCGGCGCCCACTCCCGTGCGCTCCAACACATCATTCATGATTCTGCTGGCGGCCCTGCTGCTTATTGCCACAGGCACCGGACTCTTCAAGGGTAACCTCCAGGTAATGGTAGGCGACCTCTACAACAGCCCTCAGTACAGCGACAAGCGCGACTCCGCTTTCTCCCTCTTCTACATGGCCATCAACCTCGGCTCCATGTTCGCTCCCGGCGCGGCTATCGCTCTTAAGAACATGGCGCTCAACAATGCCGGCTATCTTACCAACAATCCTATGGCGGCTACGGTCAGCAACTGGTGTATTAAAACCAACGGCTTCTCCGATATGTCGGCTGTAAGTGCCGATACCCTTAAGAACATGACCGACTTTGCCATGAAGAACGGCATGGCCGAAGGTGGCGACCTCGCCGGATGGCTTACCGGATATCTCCAGAACTTCGCAGGAGAGTGCTCCGCTCCCTTCGGTGGAATAATGGAGTTTGCCAACGGCTACATCGAGGCTTTCTCCACCGGATGCACCTATGCGTTCTCCCTCGCATGCGCGTCGCTTATCGTGAGCTTCCTCATCTATACCCTTGGCCGCAAGACCTACAGGCACATCATCACCGACGCGCCCAAGCAGGCAGCCGGAGGAAAGCAGCAGGCAGCCGTCAACAACGGTCCCGAGCTCACTCCCGAGCAGACCAAGCAGCGTGTCGTGGCCCTCTTCCTCGTATTCGCTGTGGTGATCTTCTTCTGGATGGTGTTCCACCAGAACGGTCAGACCCTTACCGAGTTCGCCAAGAGCTGTACGGCTCCCGAGTCTTCTTCCTGGACACGCATCGGCTTCAACCTCGGAGCCCTCGCCGCCATCGCAGCAGGAGTCTACGCACTCTTCGGCCTTATCCAGTCGAAGACTTCCAAAGGCAAAGCCATCAGCGGCATCATCCTCGCAGTCTGCGCAGGCATCGTGATCTGGCTCTACACCGGTATGCCCGCTACCCTCACCAATATCGACCCTGCCGCCTACCAGCAGTTCAATCCTTTCTTCGTGGTGGCGCTCACTCCCTTCTCCCTCGCCCTCTTCGGCTGGCTCAACGCCAAGAAGAAGGAGCCTTCCGCTCCCCGCAAGATCGGCTACGGCATGATAGTGGCCGGCATAGCATACCTCGTGATGGTGTTCGGTTCGCTTTCCCTCGTAGGCACCAACGGCGACGTATCTACCAACTGGCTTATCTCTACCTATCTTCTCCTTACCTTCGCCGAGCTCCTTCTCTCTCCGATGGGTATCTCCTTCGTCAGCAAGGTGGCTCCTCCGAAGCTGAAGGGCGCTATGATGGGTGGATGGTTTGCTGCCACGGCAGTCGGCAACTACCTTGTGTCGATCCCGATGCTCCTCTGGGGCAAGATACCTGTATGGACCATCTGGACCATTCTCATCGTGCTCTGTCTGCTCTCGGCAGCCTTCATCTTCTCCCAGATGAAGAAGCTCGAAGCCGCCACCGGCGATATGCCTGAGCCTGTGCCCGACGCTACACTCGCCGATCCGGCGGAGTGATGAGACTCACAAGAAACATAACGAAGAAATAACTATCAATACTTAATCTGAAATAATCTATGGCAAACAACTCAGAATTCAGCAGTAAAATAGGACTCATAGCCGCCACGGTGGGCAGTGCGGTCGGTCTGGGAAACATATGGCGTTTCCCGGCCGAGACGCAGACCCACGGTGGCGCGGCGTTCCTCCTTGTATATATCGTGTGCGTCGTCCTTTTCGGCATCCCCGTGATGCTTGGAGAGTTCGCTATAGGCCGAGCAGGCAGAAGCGACGCCATCGACAGCTATCGCCGTCTCAGTCCGGGAAAACCTTGGTGGATATCCGGATTCTTCGGGATTCTATGCGCCTATCTTATCCTGACTTTCTATATGGTGGTGTCAGGCTGGACCCTTGAATACCTGTTCCAGTCGTTGAGCGGAGAACTCTTTACCCCGATTCCTGGGGTGGAGGAGGGCAGCAACCTGCAGTTTGCCGACCGTATGCAGGAATATGTAGCCGGCGTATGGCCTCCGATGATATGGACCTGGATCACGATAGCCATATGCGGCGCGGTGCTCTGCATGGGTGTGCAGAAAGGCATAGAGAGGGCGAGCAATATCCTCATGCCCCTTCTCTTCCTCATCCTCATCGTACTCTGCATCACAGCCATGAGCCTTCCGAAGGCATCGGAGGGTCTGGCCTACTTCTTCAAGCCCGACTTCTCGAAGATCACCCCCGCGGTGTGCATCAGCGCTCTCGGCCAGGCGTTCTTCTCGCTTAGCCTCGGCATGGGCACTCTCATCACCTACGGCAGCTACTTCCGCAAAGACACCAACCTCACCCGCACAGCCTTTACCGTGTCGCTTCTCGACATGGCTGTGGCCATACTCGTCGGCATGATCATCTTCCCGGGTGTCATGTCGTTTGGCCTGGAAGGTGAATCGTTTGGAGGTTCCGCTCTTGTCTTCGTGACGTTTCCTGAGATATTCAATAAGATGTGGTGTCCGCAGCTGTGGTCGTCGCTCTTCTTCATACTTCTCTCCGTGGCGGCCATTACGAGCAGCATATCCATAGCGGAGGTGGCCATAGCGTTTTTCAGCAATCACTTCAAGATGAAGCGTATCCCGGCTACTCTCCTTGTGCTGGGCCCGCTTGTGGCGTTAAGCGCTTTGTCGTCGCTCAGCAACGGAGTGCTCTCCGACTGGACCATCTTCGGCTACACGCTGTTCAGTGGGTGCGACGCCCTGACTGCGAATATACTCATGCCGCTCGGAGCCTTCATAATGTCGGTCTATCTCGGATGGTTCGCGCCTAAGGGACTTATGAAAGACCAGCTTACCAACGGCGGCACGCTTCGCAATAGATTGGCGGGTCCGGTGATGTTCCTGCTGAAATGGGTCACTCCGATTCTCATCGTCGTAATATTCGTTGCGTCGTTACTGATGGAATAAAACTGAATGAAAACTACTCTCACAAATATCGCGGACCTTACAGGGGCAGCACTGATTGGCCCGGACCGCGAAATAGAACTTCTTCTTACCGACTCGCGGAGCCTTACCGACCCCGCGAAGTCGCTTTTTTTTGCTTTGCGTAGCCCGACCAACGACGGGCACCGCTATATAAGTGAACTTTACAGCCGTGGAGTGCGCGCGTTTGCAGTCGAGGCGATTCCTGATAGCGCCTCCGTCACTATGCCGGATGCCGGCTGGATTAAGGTGCCTGACACATTGAAGGCCCTGCAGGCCGTAGGGGCTCTTGGCAGGAGTAATGCGAAGACCGTAGTGGCTATAACGGGCTCCCGCGGCAAGACCACCCTCAAGGAGTGGCTTTTCCAGATACTCTCACCGACGCTCGACGTAAGCCGCTCGCCGCGCAGCTACAACTCCCAGATCGGAGTGCCTCTTAGCTTATGGGGGGTGCGCCCCGGCAGTGACGTCGCGCTGATAGAGGCAGGCATCTCTAAGACGGGAGAGATGGAGTCGCTGGCGGCATGCATCGCGCCGGACACTGTGGTGATCACCAATGTAGGCGATGCCCATGCGCAGGGGTTCGCATCCCGCGCAGAGAAGATCCGAGAGAAGGTCTCTCTTGCTGCCGCAGAGTCGGTGAAGCTCGTGATCTATTGTGCTGACGACGCTGAGGTCGACGCTGAGGTAAGGAGGCAGTGTGGCGGCAAGAGGATGGTCGGATGGCACAGGAGCGAACTGCCGAAAGAGATTTTCGGCCCCTATTTCGGAGATAGGGAGGGAAATGAATGGGAGCGTGAAGACGCCGGCCACGCCATCGCAGTGGCGCGTACGCTCGGAATTCCTCCGGCTGATATCTACGAATCGCTTCGGAAACTTCACCGGATAGGGACGCGCCTCAACGTCAGCGAAGGGGTCAACGACTGCCTTGTGATCCATGATTCATATACTTCCGATCAGTCGTCGCTCGCTCCGGCGCTCGACTTCATGAAGCGCAGGCTTGCGCCGGGCAGTAAGGAGACGCTTATAGTGAGCGATCTCCTTCACGAGGCCGGGTCGTCGGAGGAAGCTATCCTCTCCATGGCCGACATGCTGCGCGCATCGGGAGTGAAACGCCTGATCGGGGTGGGCCCGGGGATGAAGGAAGGGGCGGATATGCTTGCCTCGGTAGTGGAGGAATCGGAATTCTTCGATTCCACCGACCATCTGCTGGCCTCTCTCAGCACTTCGGATTTCTGCGATGAGACGATACTTATCAAGGGCGCGCCCGAATTCGGATTCGGACGTATCGCCCAGTTGCTGGAAGCCCGTACCCATGAGACGGTGCTTGAGGTCAACCTTGACGCCGTAGTGCGCAACTACAACTTCTTCCGGTCGAAACTTCCGTCGGGAACCGGACTGGTAGCCATGGTGAAAGCCTCAGGCTATGGAGCGGGCAGCTATGAGATAGCCCGCACGATGCAGGACTGCGGAGCTGCATATCTTGCGGTCGCCGTGCTCGACGAGGGCATCGACCTGCGTCGGCGTGGCATAACTATGCCCATTATGGTGATGAATCCGAAAGTGGTCAACTACCGTCAGATGTTTGCAAACCGTCTGGAGCCGGAGATCTACTCCATGCCCATGCTGCTCGACGTGGTGAAGTCTGCTGAGAAATACGGAGTGAAGGACTATCCGGTGCATATTAAGCTCGACACCGGCATGCACCGCATGGGGTTTGTGGAGGAAGAACTTGAGGAAGTGATGCGTGTGCTCAATTCCACCGATGTAGTGCGCATCGCATCGGCCTTCAGCCATCTCGCTACGGCTGACTGCATGGATATGGATGAATACACATTGCTCCAGCTTGACCGCTTCGACCGCTTTACGGGCTATATGCTTGCAGAGTCGCCGCGTCCATTCCTGCGCCATGTGCTCAATTCGGCCGGAATACTCCGTTTCCCGCAATATCACTACGATATGGCGCGCCTCGGAATCGGACTCTATGGAGTCAATACGCTTCCGCCGGAGGTGGAGCCTCCGCTGTCGGTAGTCAGCACCCTGCGCACCGTCATCATCGCCATCCGCCGGTGGAAGAAAGGGGAGAGCATCGGCTATGCCCGCCGCTCCGTATTGGAGCGTGACTCACGCATCGCTACGATTCCCATCGGCTATGCCGACGGAATGAACCGCCATTTCGGACGTGGCAACATCACGGTGAAGGTCAACGGTAAGGATGCGCCTACCATAGGCAACATATGTATGGACGCCTGCATGATCGATGTCACCGATATCGACTGCCGGGAAGGCGACGTGGTGGAGATATTCGGGCCGTCGGCATCCGTCTACCGCCTGTCTGATCTGCTCGACACAATCCCCTATGAGATTCTGACTTCAGTCTCTCCCCGCGTCAAGCGCGTCTACTTCAGGGAGTGAGGGAGCCGGAGGCAACACTTTGCCGTCGGCCATTTCTATCACCCTGTCGGCTATCGCGGCGAGTGAGGAGTCGTGGGTGACCATAACTACGGTCTGGCCCAGGCGGTCGCGGAGGTCGACGAATATGTTCTGTATCTCCTGTCGGTTTGCCGAGTCGAGGCTGCCTGTGGGTTCGTCGGCGAAAATGATTTCCGGATCATTGATTAGCGCGCGGGCTATGGCTGTGCGCTGCCGTTCGCCTCCGCTCATAGCCGAGGGCTTATGGAGCATGCGGTCGGCGAGTCCCAACTGGGTCAGAAGATCGGCGCCCTTTTCCATGGCTTTCTTCTTGGACTCTCCGGCGATCAGTGCGGGAAGCGCTACGTTTTCCTGCGCTGTGAATTCGGGCAGCAGTTGATGGAACTGGAATACAAATCCCATGTTTGAGTTCCGGAAGGCGGATAGCTTCCTATCCTTCATGCCTATGAGTTCGGTGCCGTTGAAGAGTACGCTTCCGCTGTCGGGCTTCGCGAGGGTGCCGGCTATCTGTAGCAAGGTGGTCTTGCCGGCTCCGGATGGACCCACTATCGCCACTATCTCACCCTTCCCGATAGAGAGTGAGATGTCTTTCAATACCTGAAGGTTGCCGAAAGACTTGTATATGTTCTTAATTTCGAGCATAGGCTGGATAAGTATGGAGTATTGTGTGTTGATGGTCAGTGATTGAATTTTTTGTCGCGTATGCGGTATTCGGAAGGGTAGAGGTTGTTGGAGCGGTTGCCTAAGTTCTTAAGGAAGCCTAATGTAAATCCCTGATAGGTGGCGGCGACGTAGCCCCTCGGTGTCCCTTCGGGCAGCTGGATGCTTTCCTTGGCGAGATATTGCAGGGCGTCTTCTCTGGAGAGTTCCACCTTCGGGAATGTATCGGCCATAGCCGTCGACATAGCGAGCGCATGGGCCGGGATGAGGTCTTTGCCTTTTATTTCTCCTATCTCCGTTCCGGCCGAGATTATCCTCACTCCCTTCGGAATGGCGTCGAGAAGGGAAGCTGTAGCTCCGCTGACGGCCAGAAGGCTGCCCTCATGGGAGATGATGTCGAAGTCATCCTTTATCCAAGACTTAGCCGCCGACATGATGCGCTGGTCGGTCTTTTCCCTTCTTTCTTTGGTTCCCTTCTTTTTCGGTTTTAAGTTGTTCCTGCATCCGGAAGTGTCTCCACTGCGGCGGAATACTGCCAGGAACAATCCTTCTCCGCGGGTGAATCCCGGCATGAAGCGCAGGCAAGGGATTTCCCCTTTGGCCTGAGGCTGGATGCCGTATTTCCCTGCCAGTCCGGTGTCGATCGGTTCGAGACCGAATGTATCGGCTATCCATGCGGCGTTGTCCTCGTCTTCTATGGTGTTGAAGGTGCATGTGGAGAAGATGAGGTATCCTCCGGGAGCGAGCATTTCGATGGCGTTTCCGATTATCTCCCGCTGTAGTGCCGAGCATTGCCTTATCAGTCCCTCGCTCCATTGGCTTCGTGCTGTCTCCTCCTTTCGCATCATACCCTCTCCCGAACACGGGGCGTCTACGGCCACAAGGTCGAAGCGTCCCTTCATGGCTGAGAGCCTCGAGGTGTCTGTGTTGGTCACTATCAGATCCGGATATCCGTATTTGCAGAGGTTTTCCTTCAGTATGTTTGCCCTTGAGGGAGTGAATTCATTGGCGAGCATCACGCTTCCGTCAGGAAGCGCGTTGAGAATTGCGGTGGTCTTTCCTCCGGGAGCCGCGCAGAGGTCGCAGGCGGCTATCGGAGAGTCTCCGATCAGAGAGGAGACGATGTCTTCGTAAGCCATCGATGAGGCGTCCTGCACATAGAAAGCCCCTGCATGAAGCAGTGGATTGTGGGTAAACGACGGACGCTCCGGCAGGTAATGCCCTGATGCGCACCAAGGCACCCGTGTCTGGCCGGGATATAATGGCTGTTCCGGTCGTTTGCGGCGGTTGATGCGCACTGAGGTTTCCGGCTGTCCGCAGAGCGCGGAAAACAGGATTTCGGCCCGATCCTGGCCTATTTCTGAGCTTATGAGGGCCTTGAAACCCTCCGGTAAAAAATTATCTTCATTCATTTCTCTGCAAAATTAGCAAAAAAACGGAGAATTTTGTTAATTTTGTAGTATGAAAATTCAATCGGCCCTTTATCTTGTGCCCGTTCCTATCAGCGGCGCCCCCGTTTCGGATGTCATTCCGGCGGGAAATCTTGAAATATTAGGTCAGTTGCGCCATTTCATAGTCGAGAATCTCCGCACCGCCCGGAGGTATCTCCGGCACGTGGATCCGGCGTTTCCGATCGCAGACTGCACCTTTTCCGTGCTCGACCGCCATACCGGCCCCGACGAAGTCAGCGCCATGCTTGATCCGTTACGCTCCGGCGAGCCTGTAGGAGTGATGAGCGAGGCCGGATGTCCGGCTGTAGCCGATCCCGGCAGCCATCCCGTGGAGATCGCCCAGAGGGAGGGTCTGAAGGTTGTGCCGCTTGTCGGGCCCAGCTCCATTTTGATGTCGCTGATGGCATCGGGCTTCAACGGCCAGGGATTCGCATTCCATGGCTATCTGCCCATCGACGCGGCTGAGCGCAGAAAGGCCCTGAAGCGTCTGGAGTCAGAGTCCGCGTCGAGGCAGATGACACAGATCTTCATCGAGACACCCTATCGCAACAACCGTATGGTGGCTCTTTTGGCCGACTCGCTGTCGGCATCCACGATGGTGTGTGTGGCCTGCGACATAACAGATCCGGAGAAGGAGGAGACTGTAGCGCTCCGCGCTTCCGATTGGAAAAAACGGAAATATGATTACGACAAACGTCCGGCTATCTTTCTCCTCTATGCCGGCGCTAAAGGAGGCGATCGCCGGAGATACGAGAAAAAATGAGCAAGAAGATATATTTCGAACATCCCGGACTTCCGTTTGAGGAGTGGAGCGATCCGGACGACGAGACTTCCGGCCAGGAGTCTTCGGTCAATGTGCCCAAACCCCTTTATTTCTGTTCATTCGGAAGCGGATCGAGCGGCAACTGCTGTTATGTGGGCAGTGCGGAAGGAGGCCTGCTTGTCGATGTAGGCATACGTGCCGAGGAAATAGAACGCGGACTGGAGTCAAACGGCATACGTATGAGCCACGTCAAAGGCGTGCTTCTGACCCATGACCATGCCGATCATGTCAAATATGTGTATGCGCTTCTGCGCAACCACCGGCATCTCAAGCTTTTCTGCACCAACCGCGTGCTCAACGGCATGCTCCGGAAGCATTCCATATCGAAGCGCATAAAGGAATACCATGTGCCTGTCTTCAAGGAGATTCCTTTCAAGATGCTCGACTTTGAGATCACTGCCTTCGAAGTTCCCCACGACGGCAGCGACAATATGGGATTCTCGATAGAGTTCGATTCCCGGCGCTTCGTGATCGCTACAGATCTCGGGGAGATCACCGACAGGGCCAGGCACTATATGAGCCGGGCCACATATCTCGTGATCGAGTCTAACTATGATGCCCAGATGCTGAGGATGGGAAGATATCCTGAATACCTTAAGGCCCGCATCGCGGGAGGAAACGGACATCTCGACAACCGCCAGACTGCCGCATTCCTGTCTGAGATCATCAATCCCGGCCTCAACCATATATTCCTCTGCCATCTCTCTAAAGACAACAACACTCCTCAGATAGCGCTGCGCACCGTACGCACCGCCCTGGAAGCAAAGGGCATAAAGGTAGGCAACGCCATGGAGACCATGGAAGACAGGCAGGCCGATGTCCAGCTCGCGGCCCTTCCTCGCTTCGACATGACGAGATGGTTTGTATTTAGAAAATGACGTTATGACCGACGACACCAACATACTTCGCGCATCCTACCATACTCTTGGATGCAAACTGAATTTTTCAGAGACCTCCGCCATCGGCATGCAGCTCGCACGCCGGGGCATCATCAAGGCACAGGGCGGAGAAATACCCGACATAGTGGTGGTCAACACCTGCTCCGTGACGGAAGTAGCCGACAAGAAAGGGCGCTCCCTCATCCGTCGTCTGCGCAACCGATGGCCCGATGCCACACTTGTGGTGACGGGATGCTACGCACAGCTGAAGCCGCAGGAAGTGGCTGCGATCGAGGGCGTGGACATCGTGCTCGGCAACGACGAGAAACTCCGTATATCCGATTTCCTTCGACAGTGGGAAGCCGACCGCCGCAGCCGCGTGGCCGTACACGACTACCTTGATATCCGTGAGTTTCACGGGGCATGCGAACGCGGCGACCGCACGCGCTACTGGCTGAAGGTGCAGGACGGATGCGACTATTTCTGCACATACTGCACCATTCCCTTCGCCCGCGGCCGGAGCCGCTCGGGCCGGATAGCCGATCTTGTGGCTGAAGCCGAGAATGCAGCCGAAGCCGGAGGTAAGGAGATCGTACTGACGGGTGTCAACGTGGGTTGCTTCGGAAAAGACACTGGTGAGGACTTTCTGGAGCTGTTGAAGCGTCTCGACGCGGTAGAGGGAATAGAGCGCTACCGCATATCGAGCATCGAGCCAAATCTGCTGACAGAGGAGATCGTAAGATGGATCGCCGACGGCAGCCGTGCGTTCATGCCGAGCTTCCACATCCCGCTCCAATCGGGCTCTGACGAGGTGCTGCGCCTGATGAACCGCCGCTACCGCACCGACCTCTTTACCGACCGCGTGCAGATGATACGCTCCCTTATGCCCGACGCCTTCATCGGAGTCGACATCATTGCCGGAGCCCGTGGCGAGACGGAAGGGGAGTGGGAGAAAAGCTTCAGCTATGCCGAGTCGCTTCCGGTCAGCCGATATCACGTGTTTCCGTATTCAGAACGTCCGGGCACGAAAGCGCTCGGCATCGACCATAATGTAAGCCAGGAGGAGAAGCACCGCCGTGTGGCTATGCTCACGAAGCTGAGCGATGTGAAGCTGCGCGATTTCTCCCGCCGGTTCTTCGGCACGGTGCGTCCGGTGCTCTGGGAGCATCCCGACGCAGATGAGGAAGGCCTGATGTATGGCCATACCGACAATTACCTTCGGGTCCGAGCTTCCGCCTCCGCTTCTCTCTACAATACGATATCTTCGGCGCGGCTGGAAGGCTTCGTAGACACCGAGACCCTCTCCGCTACCACTGACATCTAACCCTTTGCCGTATGGACTCACGAAAAATTCTGTCTGTGATAATACTCAATTGGAACGGCGAGAGACTCCTACGTGAGTTTCTCCCCTCGGTAGTGGCCAATACGCAAGGGGAGGAGGTGGAGGTCGTTGTGGCCGACAACGGGTCTACCGACGGCTCTCTGGAAGTGATGCATGCAGAGTTTCCGGATGTCAAGGTGCTTTCCTTTGATGAGAACCTTGGATTCTCGGGTGGCTACAACCGTGCCGTCGCGGAGGTGGAGTCGGAGTTTGTGCTGCTCCTTAATTCCGATGTGGAGACACCCCCCGGATGGTGGCGGCCGCTTCTTGAGTTCATGAAGGATAATCCCGATGTGGGGGCATGCCAGCCCAAGATACTTTCCTACCGGAATAAGGCTATGTTTGAATACGCCGGGGCGGCCGGAGGACTTCTCGACAGATACGGGTATCCGTATTGCCGCGGTAGGCTGTTTGACCGGATAGAGCGCGACGAGCATCAATATGATTCCGCTCCTGCCGACATAGCCTGGGCATCGGGAGCCGCGTTGATGGTCAGAAGAAAGGTATATATGGAGGCTGGCGGACTCGACGAGCTTTTCTTCGCCCATATGGAGGAGATTGACCTCTGCTGCCGCATGCATAATCTCGGCTACCGCGTGTGTGTGGTGCCCGACTCTTCGGTATATCATCTCGGAGGCGCTTCGCTTGCCCAGGGCAATCCTAAGAAGACATATCTGAATTTCCGCAACAACCTTCTCCTCCTTCATAAAAACCTTCCGGAAAAGAAGGGCAAAAGGGTGCTGATAAAGCGTCGCCTTATGGATACGCTCGCATTCTTTATGTATGCGGCTAAACTCGACTTCAAAAACGCCGGGGCCATACTCAGGGCCCATTCCGACTTCAGGAGGATGAAGAAGGAATATACGGCCTTTCCGGAGCGCGATATACTCTCCGCTCTTCCGGGAGCGGACCGATGCATAGTGGCAGACCGCTATCTGCCATGGTCGAAATCAAAATCATAAATTAAAATTCTCAATACTCAGTTATGAAAAAGCTTATACTTGTGAGCAACGACGACGGCTACATGGCCAAAGGCGTAAGGGATCTCATGGCGATGCTCGCTCCCTACGGAGAGGTGGTGGCTGTCTGTCCCGACCAGGGACGCAGCGGGCAGTCGATGGCTCTTACGTTTGACGCGCCCCTGCGCGTCAGGGAGGAAAAAAGTCCGGTGGAAGGTACGAGGCTTTTCAGTTGCAACGGCACTCCTGTAGACTGCGTGAAGATATCATGCTATTCGGTGCTCGATGGCCGTAAGCCCGACCTTGTGGTGGCGGGCATCAACCATGGAAGCAATGCTTCGGTCAATGTTGTCTACAGCGGCACGATGGGAGCGGTGCAGGAAGGATGTTCGTGGGGTGTGCCAGCCATCGGATTCTCACTTACTACCCATGATCCGGATGCCGACTTCTCCGCAGTGCGTCATGCCGTGGATACTCTTGTGCCGCGTATCCTTGACGAGGGAATCCCCAAGGGCACCTTCATCAATGTCAATGTACCGGCGGGAGTCGCTCATGCTCCGCTCGCTCTCTGCCGTGAATGCTCCGCTCACTGGAGCGAGGAGTATAAGCGATATGAAGATCCGATGGGAAGGCCGTTCTTCATGCTTGCGGGTCATCTTGTCAACGACGAGCCGGATAGCGTCGATACTGACCTTTATGCCCTCGACCACGGCAAGGCATCCGTAGTTCTGGAGATTCTCGACCGTACGGCGCCCGATTCCTGCCTGCCCGGATGGATGAAGGAGCTTTGAAGCAAATCCTTAACCCCTTAACCTTTAACCTTAAATGAGCCTGCAAAATTTAAATTAGTAATATTTGCCGAAATGAAAATGTTCTAAAGGTGTTAATTTTATAATAAATTTACCCTTGTTAACAAATTCATACGGAAATTTATGAAAAATTTATTAATTTTGCAATTCAAAAGACATTCATACAGTAAAGACCAATTAATCGTTTCATTGACAATTATTGTTGCATTAGTAAAGTTATGGATTAATAGTTAAATTAGGATTAGGACATACGTTATTTCGCGAAGGATTTCGAGGAATAACGGAAAAAAAGGATTCGTAGCGATACGAGTCCTTTTTTTCGTATCAAACTCTTCAACATACGTCGCAAAACGGGCATAACACAACTTTTTCGTCTATTTCACTTGACTTTAGGGTAAAAATGTATTATCTTTGCACTCGTATCCAAGTCCGCGGGTCGGACATTAAGGATATATCTGAATAATGAAACCACAGAAAGAGGTAAAGATATCCAATTGGGCAGCCCACACCACTACCGGAGTGAGCGTCACGCTCGCGCTTCTGACTCTGGGCCTTATAGCCATGATATGGATTGCGGCTACTTCCGAATCGCGCCGCATGATGGAGAGGATAGAAGTGAGCGTAGTGATGGCCGACGATGTCAGCGATGAGAGGGCCAAAGCCATATGCGAGGCTATTGAAAAGACAAGGTTTGCCCAGAACGCAAAGCTTATCACGCGCCAGGAGGCGCTCGACAACTGGAAGGAGGCTACAGGAGAAGACCTGGAACACGTATTCGGCGTCAATCCTCTTTCCCCGGAGGTGTCGTTTACGGTGTCGGCCGAATATTCCACTGTAAAGGGAATGGAGGCGGTAAGGAAAAGCGTCTCGGCTGTAGCCGGAGTGGCTGAAGTCGGCACTCCCGACAGCAGGCTCATAGAGACGATGAATTCAAATCTCCGGCGCCTTACGCTCGGCTTCACAGTGCTTGCGGCGATAATGCTCATCATATCGTTTGTGCTGATCAACAATACTGTACGCCTTTCGATATATTCCAGAAGATTCACTATACATACCATGCAGCTGGTCGGCGCTACCGACGGATTCATACGTAGGCCGTTCATCATGGCCAACGCTATGGTAGGAGTTATTTCGGGGCTTGTAGCCGGAGGAGTATTGAGCGCATTTCTCGCGCTTTGCGCCAGCTTTGGCATGCCGGAACTGACTGTTCTGATAGGTTGGCCATGGATGGGAGTGATAGATGGCTCGTTGATGGCCGGAGGAGCGCTGATCTGCGCGTTGGCGGCCCTTCTGGCTACTACCCGCCATCTGCGTCAGGACTACGGTGAGCTCTTCAAGTGATATGCAGTTAAATCAAAAAATCCCAATTCCCAATTAAGAAATGAAGATAAAGATGCCAGCTCCCCAGCAGGGAGACATAAAGAAAGTGGAGGAGAGCCAGCGTGCCTTCGGCCGCAGCAACTACATAGCCATGGCTGGCTGCCTGGCACTGATAGTGATAGGTTTCATTCTGATGGCCGGTCAGGGCAGTTCGGTAGAGGGTGGTTTCAATCCCGACATATTCTCTACGCGACGTATCGTGGTAGGGCCTTTCGTGACCTTCCTCGGTTTCCTGCTGATGGCCTTCGCCATCCTGATCAAGCCCTCGCAGAAGGCCTGAGCGAGATTTCAGCTCATCGATTTCCGATTAAAAAATTCACAATTCAAAAAATCATAGTTATCTGTTAAATTAAAATGGATTGGTTAGACGCCCTCATCCTCGGCATAGTCCAAGGCCTTGCCGAATATCTCCCCATCTCCTCCAGCGGTCACCTCGTGATCTTCCGTGAAATACTCGGCCTTAAGCTTGCAGGCGACGACGCCCTTCAGTTTGACGTCATTCTCCATGCCGCTACTGTGTGCAGCACGATAGTCATACTCTGGCCTCTTTTCCGCAACCTTTGCAAGAGTTTCTTCACCTTCAGCCGCGATGATGATTTCTGGTATGTGATCAAGATCCTTGTCAGCTGCATTCCCATTGCGATTGTAGGTTTCTGCTTCAAGGATCTCGTAGAGGGCCTCTTTACAGGCAACCTGACGATAGTGGGCATCTGCCTTCTCGCTACCGCGTGCCTGCTGACTTTCGCCCATTTCAGCGACCGTCTGCTCGACGGGAAGATGATAGCCGCCAACCGTGGACGTGACATTACATTTGCCGATGCCATCACGATCGGCGTGGCCCAGGCCGTAGCTGTGCTTCCGGGCCTCAGCAGAAGCGGCACCACCATCGCCACCGGTATCCTTATCGGCGACCGACGCGATAAGGTAGCCTCTTTTTCATTCCTTATGGTCATAATCCCGATCCTCGGCGAGGCGCTTCTGAGCGTGAAGGATATCGTGGCAGGGGAAGCTGCCGGACAGGTGGCCGTGCCTACATCGTGTCTTGTCATAGGCTTCATATCCGCGTTTGTAGTAGGCTGCCTGGCATGCAAATGGATGCTCAATCTTGTCAAGAAGGGCAAACTTGTTTGGTTTGCCGTATATTGCCTCATAGTCGGAATCCTTTGTATCGTTTGGTAAATAATTAAATAATCAGATGGATTTCATATCTGGAGAAATTATTGGTATCGACAAGCCTCTGGGATGGACATCGTTTGACGCCGTGAAGCGTTTAAGGGGTGCCGTCCAGCGCAGGCTCAACGTGAAGAAATTTAAGGTGGGCCATGCCGGCACCCTTGATCCTCTCGCTACTGGAGTGCTCATAATATGTACAGGACGCGCCACCCGAGAGATCGAACGCCTGCAGAACGGCACAAAAGAGTATATAGCCACTATACGCCTTGGAGCTACAACCCCGAGCTTCGATCTGGAGACGGAAATAGACGCTACTTATCCTTACGAACATATCACGGAGGAGATGGTCAGGGAAGTGCTTCCGCAATTTACCGGCCATATCATGCAGGTGCCTCCTGTCTACAGTGCCGTGAAGGTAGACGGCAAGAGAGCCTATAAGTATGCGAGGAAAGGAGCGGAAGTGGAGCTGAAGGCAAAGCCCCTCGTCATTGAGGAGCTGGAGATGCTGCCGTCGGAGCTTCCTGAACTCAGACTCAGGATCGTTTGCTCCAAGGGGACCTACATCCGGGCTCTTACACGCGATATAGGAAAAGCACTCGGATCAGGAGCTCACCTCACAGCGCTCTGCCGCACCCGTGTGGGCGACGTGAGGATTGAAGACTGTCTTTCGGTAGACCGTGCGGTGGAGGAGATCTCCAATTGCGAAGTGACCTATCCCGACGATTTTCAATTAAAGACTAAAGAACAGACACAATAAATGAAACTCTCACAATTTAAATTCAAGCTCCCCGATGCACAGATAGCTATGCATCCATCGGAAAATAGAGATGAATGCCGCCTTATGGTGGTGGATGTGCGCGACGGAAGCATCAAGCACTGCATATTCAAAGACATCCTCAATTTCTTTGAGGATCAGGACGTAATGGTATTCAATGATACCCGTGTGTTCCCGGCGCGCCTTTTCGGCAATAAGGAGAAGACCAATGCCAAGATAGAGGTATTCCTTCTCCGCGAGCTCAACGAGGCCAACAAATACTGGGATGTGCTCGTGGAGCCCGCCAGAAAGATAAGGATCGGCAACAAGCTTTATTTCGGAGAAGACGATTCGATGGTGGCTGAGGTGATCGACAACACCACTTCGCGTGGACGCACGCTGAGGTTTCTCTATGATGGCCCTCACGATGAATTCAAGGAAGCTCTCTATGCCCTCGGCGACACTCCGCTGCCTGACTATATCACGCGCGATGCGGAGCCCGACGATGTAGACCGCTATCAGAACATATTCGCCACTAAGGAAGGGGCCGTGATGGCTCCGGCTGCCGGACTTCATTTCAGCCGTGAGCTCATGAAGCGTCTGGAGATAAAGGGTGTGGAGCGTGGATTCATCACTCTTCACTGCGGACGCGGTAATTTCCGCGACATTGACGTGGAAGACCTTACGAAGCACCGCATGGACTCCGAGGAGATGTTTGTGGAGGATGAAGTGGTGGAAATGGTCAACGCCGCCAAAGACCGCGGTTCGCGTGTCTGTGCGGTCGGCACATCCACTATGCGCGCTCTTGTGACTGCCGAGTGCATGAACGGCCATCTGATGCCTTTCGAGGGATGGACAAATAAATTCGTATTCCCTCCCTACGACTTTACGGTATGCGACTCCATGGTCTCCAACTTCCATCTGCCCTACAGCACCCTGCTCATGATGGTGGCTGCCTTCGGAGGCTACGACCTCATCATGAAGGCCTATGAGTCTGCCGTGAAGGAAGGCTATATGTTTGGCGCCTACGGCGATGCCATGCTGATCCTCCGATAGTCCGGTAAGGTGCTTTTGAGTGGGTGGGTCTTTAGGTTGTGAAGATATCTTAAAACCAAACGACCTGCCGACTCGACTGCTTAATAACTCTATGACAAAGTTAATTAAGTTTAAGGGCAGGATTTTTTTTGCCCTTAATACTTGACAAGCGCGCGATAATGTATTATCTTTGCATCGTGTTTTTCATGGTATTAGATTTAAGGTTAGAGGATAGTTGTCGTGAGACAATTATTCCTTTTTTTTATGTCTCCATCCCTAACAGCTGAACACTTCCTTCAGGATATCCAGCGATTTTATGTTGTCGCATCCCGGGAAGTGACATCCGTAGTAGCGCAGGATGTGGTGGAGTATTTCGGAGCGTTCTTTTCCGTTGAAGCGGAATCGGAAGCTGTTGGCATAGTTGAGTCGTGCCAGCTTCGGCAGAAACGCCGATTGCCTTGCGTCTATCCGGAGTCCGCGCACACCGCCTTGAATGGAGAAGGGGAGGACCATGCGCCCTGACTTCATATCGAATTCCATTCCTTCGTCATATCCGCTCAGGTCGGGGAAAATGCCGGTCATACGCATAAGTCCGATGAGGAATGTGATGTGGAAGTTAGCGGTAGACGTGTCGTCGTCTGTAGTGTCGAGAAGGCGTATTGACTGCAGTATGAAGTCCCATAGCGTAGGTTCGGCCGGAGAGTCCCTCAGAAGACGGTTGAGAAATTCGGAGAGAAACATTGCTATGGTCATTTTCAAGGGCTCGTAGTAGATCGTGCGCCATACTTCGACCCGTGTCGTCGCTGTAGGCACGAGAAGGTCGCGTGATGGAGATATGTTGACGTGCGCTTCCACTACGCTTAGGGGTTGGAAGCAAGCCGCTGTCTGCCGGCTTTGGCGTGAAGCTCCGGCGGGGGTAAGCAGTGCCATGCGTCCGCGCTCGCGGGTGTAGATGCCCGTGACGTTGTGCCGGTCGCTGTGGCGAACGGTGCCAAGTACTATTCCTGTGATCTTTTCCTTCATTTCAGTGGTCTTTGGGATTGGGCTACTTATAAAAAAAAGATCTAACTCTTTTCACAAAGAATTAGACCGAAACCTTAATCTTAATTTAATACTATGAAAAACACACTTGCAAAGTTAATGATTTTTTTTGAATCCACAAATAAAATTAATGAAAATTTCAAAAAAAATCCCGTAAAATCAATTTTCAGGGGCAAATGACGTTATATAATTGTTAAAATATTACTTTTTCAGTATTACGGAATATGAAGAAATACAATATCGCTGTAGCGGGCACAGGCTATGTCGGCCTTTCGCTGGCAACGCTTCTTGCCCAGCACAACCATGTGACGGCTGTCGACGTCATTCCAGAGAAGGTCGACCTCATCAACAAGGGCATATCCCCTATTCAGGACGAATACATAGAGAAATACCTCGCTGAGAAGGATCTTGACCTCACAGCGACGCTCGACGGCGCAGAGGCATACCGCAATGCGGATTTCGTGGTGATAGCCGCACCTACCAACTACGACCCCGTGACCAACTTCTTCGACACACATTGCATAGAAGACGTAATCGACCTCGTGCTTTCCGTCAATCCCGACGCGGTGATGGTGATAAAGTCTACTATCCCGGTAGGCTACTGCCGATCACTCTATCAGAAATACGCTAATGCCGGCGCTGAGAAGTTCAACCTTATGTTCTTCCCGGAGTTCCTCCGCGAGTCAAAGGCCCTCTATGACAACCTCTATCCTTCGCGCATCATAGCGGGAGTGCCTAAAGTGATTGAAAATCCCCGCTACGCACATGAGAACGACGCCATACTGAAAGTCACCGACATGAAGGCCATGGAAGAGGCTGCACGCACTTTTGTGGCCCTCCTTGAGCAGGGAGCCTTGAAGAAGGATATTCCCGTTCTGTATATGGGCATGAAGGAGGCGGAGGCCGTAAAGCTTTTCGCCAATACGTATCTGGCTCTCCGTGTCAGCTACTTCAATGAACTCGACACCTATGCGGAGGTCAAGGGTCTCGACTCCCAGGCCATCATCGAGGGTGTAGGGCTCGATCCCCGTATCGGCTCACACTACAACAACCCCTCGTTCGGCTACGGCGGCTACTGCCTTCCGAAAGACACCAAGCAGCTTCTGGCCAACTATGCCGAAGTGCCACAGAACATGATGTCGGCCATCGTGGAGAGCAACCGCACGCGCAAGGACTTCATCGCCGATCAGGTATTGAAGCTTGCCGGATGGTATGACTATACCACCAACAACCACTATCCCCACTACTCCAGACATTCGAGACATGCGGATCAGGGCGCTAAGCGCGAGACTCCGGTGATCGGAGTCTACCGCCTTACGATGAAATCGAATTCCGACAATTTCCGCCAGTCGAGCATCCAGGGAGTCATGAAGCGCATCAAGGCGAAAGGCGCGCAGGTGGTGATCTACGAGCCTACACTTGAAGACGGCGCCACCTTCTTCGGCAGCACCGTCGTAAATGATCTTGATAAGTTCAAGGAGATGTCGCAGGCCATCATCGCCAACCGCTACGACGCGGTGCTCGACGACGTGGCCGACAAGGTCTACACCCGCGACATCTTCCGCCGCGACTAAGAGTATAGGAAGCGCTTTATAGAGCGTTTCGGAGTCTTTTCGAATTCATTTGGGATCAGCTGTATCTTGCTGATCTGTTCATAAGGAGCCACCAATCGGTTGAGCTCCTTTCTTGTTTCCTCCATCTTTTCAGTGATGTCGGTGCTCGTCAGGTCGAATTTGTCGAGTGCCGGATAGTCGGGATAGACGAGTGCCACGAGCTTACCGTCGCGTTCCACTACGAGAGACTCCGCTACGAAAGGCATGTTGTTGAGCTTGGCCTCGATTTCTTCCGGATAGATGTTCTGTCCGGAGGCGGAGAGGAGCATCGTCTTGTTGCGTCCGCGCAGGAACAGGGTGCCGTCAGGGGTGCGCGTTCCCATGTCGCCGGTCTTAAGCCATCCTTTCCTGTCGAGCACGGCTTCAGTAGCTTCCTTGTTGCGGTAATAGCCCTTCATTACGTTGGTGCCCCTCACGCACACTTCGCCCGGGATGTTTTCCGGATCCTTGCTCATCACCATGCTTTCCATGGTAGGCAGCGTGCGTCCCGCGCTGCCTGGGATGAATTCTCGCCATGGCGTGTAGGAGATCAGCGGTCCGCATTCCGTCATGCCGTAGCCTACCGTAAAGGGGAACTTTATCTTGTAAAGGAACTCCTCCACCTCATGGTTGAGCGCCGCTCCCCCTACAATCACTTCCTCAAACTCTCCGCCGAACGCCTCTATCAGCTTGCGGCGTATCTTGGAATAGACGAGGGTGTCGAGCAGCGGGACGGCGAGGGTCCATCTTATAGGACCCTTGGAGATCATAGGGAGTATCTGTGTCTTATAGATCTTCTCGAGGATGAGCGGAACGCAGATGATGAGGTTTGGTTTGACTTCTCCGAGGGCCTTCAGCAGGATACGTGGTGAAGGAGTCTTGTCGAGGATGGTCACATGGCTTCCTACGGCAAGAGGGGTGAGCATATCGAAGGCGCACGCATAGGCATGGGCGAGAGGCAGGAAGTTGAGTGCCCGGCTGGAGCGGTAGTGCAGCTTGCTGTCTATTCCGAAGCATACATTGCCGGCGAGGTTCTCGCCGGTAAGCATTACGCCTTTGGAGAATCCGGTGGTGCCTGAAGTGTAGTTGATTTCCGCGAGCTCGGAATTGTCGCGGTCGGCATATCTGATGTCGGCCGGCCCGAATCCCTCGGGGTGGGCACGGTTGAAGCGCCGGCGGGTCAGCCTGAAATGACGCTTTATTTCCGCGCCGTCGGCTTCATAGAGCACTTCGTGGTCTTTCAGTGAGAACACGGCCTTGACTTTGGTCAGGGAATCCGGATCCATGTGTTCCCATATCGATTCCTGTACGATCAGCACGGAAGCGCCGCTATGGGTCACTATGTGGCCTATATCGATGGGGTTGAATTCCGACAGGATGGGCACTACGACTGCTCCGTAGGTGACGACGCCCATATATACCTGCACCCAATCTGAGCAGTCTTTCCCGCAGAGCGCTATCTTATCGCCCGGCTTGATGCCGATGGATTTATAGAATGTATGAGCCAGAGCTATGTTGAAGGCGAGCTGTCCGTAGGTGATCGTATCCCCTTTCGTATAGTCGGTAAGGGCCGGCAGATCCCAGTTTTCGGCGAAGCTCTTTTCGTAGATCTTGATGAAGTTGAGTATTTCCATAATAGGTTTATAATAAGGTCATATACCTATTATAACGAAAAAGGTCCTCCCATTGCTTAGGAGGACCTTCAAAATTTTCGTATCTCAAGTCTTAAGACTCAAGACTTAAGGTTTATTCGAAGTTTTCCGCTATGGCGGCGGCTATGTGGGCCATCTCTGCGGGATCGGGATTCTCGATCTTCTTATGGAAATCCATGTCGCCCTCTGTCTTGAGCGGTACGAGATGGATGTGGGCGTGGGGAACTTCGAGTCCGAGTACCGCCTGGCCTACCTTTCGGCAGGGGATGGCTTTCTGAATGGCTTTTGCCACTCTCTTGGCGAATACCTGAAGGCCTGCGAGGGTCTCGTCGTCAAGATCGAAGATGTAGTCGGTCTCCTGCTTCGGGATTACGAGCGTATGGCCCCACTGCAGGGGATTGATGTCGAGAAACGCGTAGTAGCGGTCGTCTTCAGCCACTTTGTAGGAAGGGATCTCGCCTGCTACGATTCTTGAGAAGATGGTCATGGTCAGAGTTCGATGTTAAGGATTTCAAACTCGAGTACGCCTACAGGCGCGTCCACCTTCACCTTGTCGCCGATCTTATGGCCCATGAGGGCCTTTGCGATGGGGGTGGAGGATGCGATCTTCTTCTCGGCGAGGTTTGCCTCGTTTTCCGTCACGATGGTGTAGGTCATCTGCATGCCGTTCTTGGTGTTCTTGATCGTCACCTTGTTGAGTAGGCCTACTTCATCGGTAGTGATCTTGCTGTCGTCGATGATTCGGGATGACGCGATTAGCTCCTTTATCTTTGCGATCTTCATCTCAAGCATTCCCTGAGCCTCCTTTGCGGCATCGTATTCTGCGTTCTCAGAGAGGTCGCCTTTGTCGCGGGCCTCCGCGATGGCGTTCTTGATGGCCGGACGCTGTGCCTCAAGTTCGGCAAGCTCAGCCATTTTCTTGTCATATCCTTCTTTTGTGAGGTAAGTAGCCATGGTCGTTTAAGTATTCCGGACCATAGTCCGGATGGTTTGCTGTAATGTTTTTTTGTTTTCTCAAGGGGTTAAAAAATATGAGTCCCCTTTGTCGGCTGATTGTCAGCTTCTAAAAGGACCCTGCATCGTTTTGACTGCAAAGTTAGTAAAAAAAAGTGAGTTACACAAATTTATTGATGTCTCAATTTGTTAAAAAAAACTATATGTGTCCTTTCGATGCAGGTTTCATCTGATTTCAGGATTAAGTTTAAGGGGACCGATTCTCACGAATCAGCCCCCTTGCCATGGGTTATTATTACGTTTAGATTAAGTGTCGATATTGGCGTATGTGGCGTGCTCCTCGATGAATTCACGGCGCGGACCCACTTCCTCGCCCATAAGGACGGCGAATGTATGGTCGGCGCTGGCTGCATCGGTCAGTGTGACGCGCTTCAGCATTCGGTTTTCCGGATCCATTGTGGTTTCCCAAAGCTGCTCGGGATTCATCTCACCGAGACCTTTATAACGCTGCAGTACGAACTTGTTGCGGTCGCCGCCGCAGTATCTGTCTACGAATGTCTGCACCTGCTGGTCGTTCCAGGCATATTCCACTATGCCTTTCTTTCCCTTTACTGAGCATTTGTAGAGCGGGGGAGTGGCGATATAGAGGTAGCCGTTGTCGATGATAGGGCGTATGCGGCGGAAGAAGAATGTCATCAGCAGGGTGGCGATGTGGGCGCCGTCGACGTCGGCATCGGTCATGATGATGATCTTGTGGTAGCGCAGCTTGGATACGTTGGGTTCCTTCGAGTCCTCTTCCGTGCCGATGGTCACGCCGAGGGCCTTGAACATATTGACGATTTCCTCCGATTCGAACACCTTGTGCTCCATGGCCTTCTCCACATTGAGGATCTTGCCTCGGAGCGGGAGTATGGCCTGGTAATTGGGGTTTCGGCCCTGTTTGGCGCTTCCGCCTGCCGAATCACCCTCGACGAGGAATATCTCACACTCCGCGGCGTCGCGGCTCTTGCAGTCGGCGAGCTTGCCGGGGAGGCCGGCTCCTCCGAGCGGAGTCTTGCGCTGCACCTTCATGCGGGCGTTGTAGGCTGCCTGGCGGGCTGTAGCGGCGAGTATCACCTTGTCTACGATGGCGCGCGCTTCCTTCGGATGCTCCTCAAGATAGTTGCGGAGAGCTTCGCTGACGGCTGTCTGCACCACTCCCATCACGTCGTTGTTGCCGAGCTTCGTCTTGGTCTGGCCCTCAAACTGGGGTTCGGCCACTTTTACCGACACCACTGCCGTAAGTCCGTCGCGGAAGTCCTCTTTCGAGAGCTCTATCTTGGCCTTGTTGAGTTTGTCGAGAAGGTTGTTGTCTTCGGCATACTTCTTCAGGGTCGTGGTCAGGCCGCGGCGGAAACCGGTCAGGTGCGTGCCTCCCTCGATCGTGTTGATGTTGTTGACGTAGGAGTATATGTTCTCGTTGTAGGAGGTGTTGTAGGTCATGGCCACTTCTACGGGCACTCCGTTGCGCTCGGTCTTAAGGTCGATGATGTCGTCGATCAGGCGCTCCTTACCCTGGTCGATGTAGCGCACGAACTGCTTGAGGCCTTCATCGCTGTGGAAACGCTCTGTGCGGGGATTTCCGTTCTCGTCGCGGAAGCGTTCGTCGGTCAGCGTCAGCGTGATGCCGGCGTTGAGGTAAGCGAGGTCGCGGAGGCGGTTGGCGAGTGTCTCGTAGTCGTAGATGGTCTCGGTGAAGATGCTTGCGTCCGGATGGAATATGATGGTGGTGCCGGTGTGGTCGGTCTCGCCGATCACCTGGAGGTCGCACGTAGGTTTGCCGTAGGCGTATTCCTGCATATGCACCTTTCCGTCGCGGTGGATTTCAGCGCGGAGATAGTCGGAGAGGGCGTTGACGCAGCTCACGCCTACACCGTGCAGACCACCCGATACTTTGTAGGATCCCTTGTCGAACTTACCGCCGGCATGGAGCACCGTGAGCACGACTTCAAGGGCCGGCTTGTGCATCTTCTCGTGCATGTCTACGGGAATGCCTCGGCCGTTGTCGTCGACGCGTATGGAGTTGTCTTCGAGGATGGTCACCTTGATGTCTGACGCGAAGCCCGCGAGGGCCTCGTCGATCGAGTTGTCTACCACCTCGTAGACGAGATGGTGAAGGCCGCGGCCGGAGATGTCTCCGATATACATCGCGGGGCGCTTGCGCACGGCCTCAAGGCCTTCGAGCACCTGGATGTTGTCTGCCGCGTATTCTTTCTGTTGTATTTCTTCTTGTTCCATTAGTCTTTTTTTGTGAGGACTGTGAGGTCGTTGAGGACCCTTGTGATTTTAAGGTCCTTGGGTTGAAGCGCGGTCAGCCCTTTATGCGCTCGTCGATTTTGTCTGAGATGGAGCCGAAAATCGAGTCCACATCGCCGAGCCCGTCGATATGCATATAGGCTCCCTTGCCCTGATAGTGCTCCTTGAGGGGTTCGGTCTGATTGTGGTATACCTTCAGGCGGTTGAGGATAGTGTCGATGTTGTCGTCGGCTCGTCCTGTCTCCTTGCCGCGCTTGAGCATGCGGGCTACGAGTTCTTCTTCCGGCACTTCAAGTCCTACCACTCCGGTGAGGTCTGATCCGATCTCCGCGAGGAGGTTTTCAAGCTCTTCGGCCTGCGGGATGGTGCGGGGGAAACCGTCGAATATCACTCCCTTGCACTCCTTGGGGAGTCCTTTGAGTTCCTGGCGGAGTATGTCGATCATGAGGTCGTCGGGGATAAGATGTCCTTTGCTGATGTAGGAGTCGGCGATCTTGCCGAGTTCCGTACCTTCCTTTATCTGCTTGCGCAGCACTTCGCCGGTGGAGATGTGGTGGAGACCGTAGCGGTCGATTATCTTTTCGCTCTGAGTACCCTTACCGCTGCCGGGGGCACCGAATAATACCAGATTCAACATGGTTTTCGTTGTGTTTTAGTTTAGGAGTTTAAGGGTTTAGTCTTCCTTTATGACGTATATGTCGGGTATGTTGCGTGCTTTTCCGTCAAGGTCGAGACCATATCCGATTATGAATTTCGGGGGAATCGTGAAGGCCACATAGTCGGGCGTGAAGCCGGTCTGGCTGCTCACCGGTTTGTAGAGCAGCGTGGCGAATTTCACCGAAGCGGGATTCTTCTTCTTGAGGTCTTCTATCATGCGGCAAGCCGTTAGGCCTGTGTCTACGATGTCTTCGATGATTATCACGTCGCGGCCTTCGATGTCGTCGGTAAGCCCGATGATCTGTTTCACTGTGCCGGTAGAGGATGTGCCTTCGTAAGATTTGTATCTTATGAAGGAGATCTTGGCGTCGTTGATGCCGGTGGCGCGGATGAGGTCGGAGGCGAAGACGAACGCGCCGGTCAGTACGCATAGGAAAATGGGGGCTTTCCCTTCATAGTCCTTGGCGATTTCCGCTGCCACTCGCTCCACCTGCGCCGCTATCTCTTCGCGTGTGAGATAAGGCACGAAAGTGAGTCCGTCTACTATAACTTGCTTCTCTGTTTGCATATGACAATAGTTTGTGCAAATTTACAAAAAAAATCCGACATAGGCAAATTAGATTTAAGTTTTTACTCCTAACCCTTATAGTGTGAGCTCGTAATCGGTATCGATGGCCGTCACTTGGAATTCTGTGCGGCGGTTGATCTGGTCGGCTGCCTCCTGGTCTTCTTCGGAAAGAGTCTCTATGAATTCAGGAGTCAGTTCGGTTCCCTCCTCAAACTGGGGGAATTCCTTGTTGATGCGTTTGGTGACGGTCTTCGGGCGTGTCTTGCCGTAGCCCACCCAGGTAAGGCGCGATGGATTGATGCCTTTTTCCACAAGGTAGTCCACCACGCTCTTGGCGCGGCGTTCGGAAAGCGATATGTTGTATTCCTCGCTTCCCTTGCGGTCGGTATGCGCGCTCATCTCTATGGATACGTTGGGGTTGTCTTCCAGCATCACGGCGAGTTCGTCGAGGGCTTCCCTCGATTCCGGACGCAGGGTGGCCTTGTCGAAATCGTAGAAGATGTTTTCCACTACGCTCGGTTTCGATATGGATGCCAGTATGAAGTCGATGCCGTATTCTGCGTCTTCCTCGGCTGTATCGCTCTCAAATTCCACCTTTTGGTTGAGGTAGCCTTTCGCTCCGGCCATCATCACATATTTTACGCCGCGCTGAAGGTTAAACTTGAAGCTTCCGTCGTCGCGGGCCACTTCCTTCTGGTTCGATCCGTCGTTGCCCACGATGCGGATGATGGCGTTGGGCACCGGTTCGTCGTCCTTGTCCACTACCCATCCGGCGATGCTTATCTTGAGGTCGGGAAGAAGGAAGGAGTAGATATGGTCGTAGCCTCGGGCGTCGCCGCGGTTGGAACTGAAGAATCCCGACTCTCCGGGGCCGAAAGTGATGCCGAAGTCATCGCCCGTAGAGTTGAGCGGAAGCCCCATGTTGTCTACGCTCCAGCGGTCGCCCGTAGAGTTGAGCTGAGCCTTGAATATGTCGAGTCCGCCGTAGCCGGAGTGCCCGTCGCTCGAGAAGTAGAGGGTGGAGTCGGTGCGAAGGTAGGGAAACGATTCGTTGCCCTGGGTATTGATCTGCGGACCGAGGTTCTCGAGGCTTCCTCCGCGTTCCTGAAGGTTGATGCGCCATATGTCGAGGCCGCCGTATCCGCCCGGCATGTCGGATGTGAAGTAGAGGTAGCGGCCATCGGGAGATACTGCGGGATGCCCTACGGCGGTCACCGTGTCGTTGAGTATCTCGAATTTCTGCGGCGCGCTCCATGAGGCCTCGCTTCGGCGAGAGGTGTGTATCTCCACCGATGTGCTGGAGGTCTCCGAGCGTTTCGCTACGGTGAGATACATCGTCTGCCCGTCCGGAGAGAAGGATATTATGCCCTCGTCGGCGTCAGTGTTAAGTTCCCCTTCTACGGGCTCCGGACGTTGCCATTCCCCTTTTTCGTTTTTCTTCGCCATCCAGATGTCGCCCTTCTTCATGCCGGTGATCTCCGACTTGTTGTCGCCGGTGGCTTTCTCGTTGGTGGTGGTGTAGTAGAGGATGTCGTAGTTCTTGTCGAAATACATCGGAGCGAAATCGGCGCGCCGCGAATTGAAGAGTTTCGGCTGCTTCACGATGTAGCGGCTCTTAGGAGCCTCCTTTGAGGCGATGGCGATGTTGCATCCCCTTACTCCGGCGCGCGCCACCGGATCGTCGGGGCGCCATTCGAGGTATTTCTCATATTCCGTGATAGCCTGCGGATACTTTCCCTGAGCCTGAAGCATCTGGCCGAGACGCAGATAGATCGTGGAGTCGGTCTGTCCGTAGCGGAGCGCGTTCTGATATGCCGCCGAAGCGTTGGCCGGGCGGTTGAGCCGCTGATAGCAGGAGGCGAGTTTCAGCGCCACTTCTCCGCGAAGCGGGCGCTCATCAGGTTTCGTCAGTCGGTTGTAGATCTTGCGATACATGTTGGAGGCGGCGAAGTATTCGCCGCGGGCCATGGTGTCGTCGGCATCGGAGAGCTTCACCGACTTGCATGAAGGAAGGGCCGCCGTAAGAAAGGCGGCTATGAGCAAGAGCAATATTTGACTGATTTTTCGCATATACTTACAACGCGCTTGCTTAGGGGTTTATTTTATTATGCTGTAAAACCATCAAGACCCCCAGAGGTCGCGTCGTGGAAACGCGTTGTCGTAGCGGGCGCGCAGATTGCTGATGAGTTTGGTCATTTCCCGCGAGAAGGTATGGCCTGTCCATACTCCGGAGTTGGTGATCATCACCCAGCACTCCCCGTTGGGGAAGCGTTCGATGAGCGTGTGGGTGGAGGAGAGCGTACCTGTACGGCGCCATTTGCCGTGCTCGTCTATCTCGCTCCAGCCTCGTGATATATGGTCGTTTTTAGCGAAGGCCGTAAGGGTGTCGATCGACTCGTTGCTGATGATGTTGCTTACGTGGGGATACTTGTCGGTAGCGGCTACGAGACGCGCCAGATCAGAGGCCGAGGCGCACCAGCCGCCGGCTCCTACGAGCCCGTTGACATTGCTTCCGCCGTATACGCGCTCCACCATGCGTCCGCTGCCGTTCCATTCCTCCACGGGGTCGTTGTCCGGTCCGTAGTAATGCACCTCGTCTTCGCTGCGGTCGGCATAGTAGTTCGTTGCCGGCCGGAAGCGGTAGCATCCGGCCGGATGCAGCACTTCATCGGTGACGAACTCCCAGTAGTCGCGCCCCGTCACTCTTTCTATTACGAGAGAAAGAAGCATATATCCGAAGTTGGAGTAGCGGAAACCCTGTCCCGGGGTGAAGGCTATCCTGCGCCCGAGCACTATCTCGGTCAGTTCCTCATTCGTAGGAGGACCGGATAGCTGCTTGGCCTTTATTATGTCTTTTGTGTTGAACATCGGATCGCCGGCACCCAGTCCGAAACCTCCCTTATGCTGCAGCAGATGGTCTACCGTGACGTCGAAGAGGCGCGGGTCTTTTATGGCGGCCGTATACGCCGAGTCGTTGAGTATTCCTTCCGGACCGAACACCTTTGAGCCAAGGGAGAGCTTCCCCTCCTCGGCCAGACGCATTATGGTTATCGCCGTGACGAGTTTCGATGCCGATGCCAGCCTCATTATGTTTTGCGGTGTCATCGGGCGTCCCTCCTCTACGTCGGCCATGCCGTAGCCTTTGGCATAGAGCAGAGAGTCGTTGCGGGTCACGGCAAGCGACAGCCCCTTTATGTTCCATCTTCCGATGAAGCGCTCGATCTCGCGGTCCATCTTGTCTAAGCCCGGAGCATCGGAGAGCTCATTGGTGAGTCGGTCGCTCCAGTCATTGACGATGATCTCCGATTCCGCTGTCAACTCTTCCTGCGTCTCCTTTTTAAGATGGCGGTAAGCCAGGATGAATATTACCGCAGTAGAGATAATAGCGGTCAGAAATATGATTGCCAACCCCCTTTTTATGTCGATTCTTCTCATTTTTCGTTAAAAAACGTTAAATAGGGAGAGATTTTTTATGTTTTATAACATCATTTCGGAAATTATCACTAATTTTGCATCGAGTTTTTCATGGTATTAGATTTTAAGGTTAACAGAAGATTGGTTGTCGTGATGACAATCAATTTTTTTTTGCCTCTCACGACTTCCAACCTCCCACATAAAACGTCCCACTTCCAACGTAAAACGTCTCTCGTAAAACGTCCAACGTAAAACGTCCAACGTCCAACGTAAAACGCTCAACTATTATACGCTTCAAGTGCTTTTTCCAATACGATGAGGGCTTTGCCGAGCTCTTCGCGGTTAAGCACGTAGGCAAGGCGCACTTCGTTGCGTCCAGCGCCCGGAGTGGTATAGAAGCCTGAAGCCGGAGCCATGAAGATGGTCTGTCCCTCGTAGGAGAATTCCTTCAGACACCATTCGCAGAACTTGTCGGCGTCGTCTACAGGCAGACTCGCCACCGTATAGAACGCTCCCATGGGGATAGGAGAATAGCACCCAGGAATCTTATTGATGCCGTCGACGAGGAAATTGCGGCGCGCCACATATTCGTTATATACATCGAGCATATATTCGCGGTCGGCGTCGACGGAAGCCTCGGCTATGATCTGTCCGATAAGCGGGGGGCTGAGACGCGCCTGGCAGAACTTCATGACGTTGGCGCGCAGTTCCTTGTTTTTAGTGATGAGCGCGCCGATTCGAATGCCGCATTCGTTGTAGCGCTTGGATACGGAGTCGATGAGCACTACGTTTTCCTCTATGCCCGGCAGATGGAAAGCCGATACGTAGGGGGCACCCGTGTAGCAGAACTCTCGGTATACCTCGTCGGAGAAAAGGAAGAGATCGTATTTCTTAACGAGGTCGCGGATCTGCATCATCTCCTTTATGGTATATAGGTAGCCTGTAGGATTGTTGGGGTTGCAGATAAGTATTCCTTTCGTGCGGGGAGTGATGAGCTTTTCAAACTCCTCGATGGGTGGAAGTGCGAAGCCCTTGTCGATCGATGAAGGGATGGAGACTATCTTGGCTCCTGCCGAGATGGCGAAAGCCATATAGTTGGCATATGCCGGCTCAGGGACGATGATTTCGTCGCCCGGATCAAGACAGGCCATAAACGAGAAGAGTACCGCTTCGGATCCGCCTGAAGTCACGATGATGTCGTCTACGTCCACATCTATGTTGAATCTGTGGTAATATTCCTTAAGCTTGGCCCGAAGAGAGGGCAGACCATCGGAAGGACTGTATTCGAGCACATCGCGGTCGATGTTGTGGAGTGCTTCGAAGGCTTGTGGAGGAGTAGGAAGGTCGGGCTGTCCGATGTTCAGCCTGTATACCTTTATGCCGCGCTTTATGGCGTCGTTGGCCAAAGGAGCGAGGCGTCGTATGGGGGAAGCGGGCATCTCGAAGCCACGCTGGGATAGGTGTGCCATTGGAAATTTTGAATTATGTATTATGAAATAAGATACTTTCTCAGGGATATTCGGTCTGTAACTCACTGTCGTTTAAAATCGCGAGGTAGTCGCGCGCGGCCATGCGGGCTTCAGGGAGGTTCATGAGCAGGTAGTTGCCGCAGTCTTTAGGGGTGGCTCCCGGCACTTCTCCGTCGAATTCGGCTATGAATTCGAATGTCTCCTTAAGAAGCGGCAGTATGTCGTTGCTGTCGAGATCGCCGTTGAGCAGGAGGTAGTTGCCGGTGCAGCAGCCCATAGGGCCCCAATACACTATGCGGTCGCCCCACTGCTGATGATTTCGGAGGAATGTGGCCGCCAGATGCTCCATGGCGTGAAGTGCTGATATTGAGAGGGCCGGCTGCCTGTTGGGAGCGGTCATCCTGATGTCGAATGTCGTGATCACATCGCCGGAGGGAGTGGTGTCTTTCCGGCTTACATATACACCCGGCTGAAGGGTGAGATGGTCGATCGTAAAGCTTGCTATCTTTTTCATGATGCAAAAGTACTAAAAATTTCTCTAACTGCCTTTATCCGAAGTCTAAAAAAAATATAAGCGGAAAGCTCGAATCGAAGCTTTTGTAGCATCTTGGTCAATAGCCTCCGGATGTTTTTTATTGTTTCGGCGTGATTTATCGTGCCTCCTTATTTGCCTGTTTGGATTTTAATCGTTAATTTTGAAGTCGGAAATCAGAAATTGAATAAAGTGAATGCAATATGGATAAAAAGACAATGAAATATTCGGAGGCGATAGCCGAACTGGAGGCCATCACGGCCAAGATGCAGAGTCCTGACTGCGACATCGATTCCCTGGCGTCACTTACGTCGAGGGCACTTGAGCTCCTTAAGATATGCAAGGAAAAACTATTCAAGACCGACGAAGAGGTAAGGAAATGCCTTGAGACTCTCTCCGACTCCATCGGATAATGAGAGGATTTGCCCCATAGATTAAATCATTACACTATCCTTGACTACATCAATGAAATTTAGACATCTGCTTCTCTATTCCCTTGCTTCTCTCTCCATACCGGGGAGCGCCATGACGTGGTATGACGGCTCTTCCCCTGTCTCCCTCTCCATTCCCCGGGGCGCCGATCCCGTAGTCGCTGTGGCGGCGGGAATGTTTTCCGACGATATGGCGGCTGTGACAGGGCAGCCTGCAGCTCTTTCCGATGCTTCATCCGCACGCATCCGTCTGTATCAGCTGGATACTGCCTCGGATGCCGACTTGAAGGGCGCCAAGGCAGCAGGAATCGACATAAAGCGGCTTAAGTCGCTTACCGACGGCTTCGCCATCAAGGAAAAAGACGGAGTGATCCACATAGCCGGCGCGAATGGACGGGGTACGGCCTACGGACTTCTCGAGATGTCGCGTAAGGCCGGTGTCTCTCCCTGGATATGGTGGGGCGACGTGACTCCGGCAAAGCAGGAATCGCTTGAGATGGCAGACGGTTATTCCGACATGCAGGGTGCTTCGGTAGAACGGCGTGGAATCTTCATCAACGACGAAGACTGGTCGCTCCGGCCTTGGAGCCATCTCAACTTCGAGCCTTCGTCAAAGACTGAGATAGGAGCCAAGACGTATAGGAAGATCTTCGAGCTCCTCCTTCGTCTTCGCGGCAATACCCTCTGGCCAGCCATGCATGAAGGCACTACGGCGTTCTTCTTCGTGGAGGGAGCCAAGGAGCAGGCCGACAGTTGCGGCATCATCATAGGCACTTCGCACTGCGAGCCGATGCTGCGCAACAACGTAGGCGAATGGAATGTGTCGGAGCGCGGACGCTTCAACTATAAGACCAACCGCGACGAGGTGCACCGCTATTGGAAAGAGCGCCTTCAGCAGGTGAAAGACTCTAAAGGAGGCAATATCTTCACCATAGGCATGCGCGGCATACACGACAGCTCTATGGAGGGATATAAGACCACGGAAGAGAAATTCGAGGGTCTGCAGCAGGTCATCGACGACCAGCAGCGCCTGCTGGCTGAGAATGTTGGCGATCCCTCGGAGCAGGACCAGATATTCGTCCCCTACAAGGAAGTGCTCGAACTCTATGAGATGGGACTCAAAGTGCCGGAATATGTCACTCTGATGTGGTGTGACGACAACCATGGCTATCTGACACGCCTTAGCGACGCTGAAGAGCAGAAACGTTCCGGTGGGGGAGGGGTTTATTATCATCTAAGCTACTGGGGGCAGCCACACGACTATCTATGGCTGACCACTACGCAGCCGGGCCTTATATGGCACCAGATGCGTCAGGCCTACGACAACAACGTCAGGAAGCTCTGGATAGCCAATGTACACGATCCGAAAGTGGCCGGATATGACCTCGAACTCTTCATGGACATGGCGTGGAATATCGACGGTGTGGATGCCTCGACGCTTCGCAGCCACTATAAGGCGTGGCTGACACGCCAGTTCGGAGAGCAGGCGGCTGAATTGATTTTCCCTGTGATGCACGACTTCTATAGGCTTTGCGGAGAGCGCAGGCCGGAATTCATGGGATGGTCGCAGGTGGAGAAAGACCGTAACCTCTATGAGCGCCGCCTTACTCCGGTAAGCTCTTCTGAATTCAATCCAAAGGAATTTGGCAATGAACTGCAGCGCTATGTAGAGGAATTCGACAGGGCGTCATATGTAGTGGACTATGCTACTAAGTTTGTCGATCCTTCGCTGTATGACGCTTACTACGCCGCTGTCATATATCCGGTATGTGCTTCGGCAGCCCACGCCCGCTCGCTGCTTAAGGCTCAGGAGGCCCGTGCGCTGGCTTCGGGACGCAATGGCGTCGCCGACCGATTCGCACTTGAGGAGCGTATCAAGCAGGCGTGTGCTGAGAGCCAAAGGGCATATCAGGAGGTAAGGAAACTTACGGAGTATTACAATGACGTGGTGTCTGACGGGAAATGGAAAGGGAGCATGGACATGCGTCCGCGTGATCTTCCGGTGTTTGCGGCCCCGTCGCTACCGATTATGCTCACAGAGCAGGAGATGATGCGCTATCCTTCTCCCGATGCAGGCAACCCCAGGCTTCCGGAAGCCGGAGATGTCATAGCGGCTAATGCGGATTCCTATGTGCGTGTGAAGGGAAAGGCGGAGGCTGTCGGCATGCTCGGCCACAGCATGAATGCCGTGGCCCTCGGCAAGGGAAGCAGCGTAGGCTACGATTTCAATGTCGATCAGGGAGGCGAAGGCGTCATAAGGATAGCTGTCATCCCCACTCATGCCATCGACGGGAAGGAAGTGCGTTTCAGCGTAAGCATCGACGGTGATGCTCCCGTTGAGTTCAACCTTAAAGAACCTTTCCGCTCGGAGCAGTGGAAACGCAACGTATTGCGCGGACAGGCCGTCCGCAGCATTCCTGTCTCGTTGAAGCCGGGAAAGCATACTCTGGAAATAAAAGCGGTCGACGACAATATTGTCATCGACCAATGGATGTGGGATCCCGATCCGAATCGCCGCTTCTATCTGTTTCCGGTAGCTCAGAATTAAATTCTCGCAACTCACTACCCTCAATGCAGATTCAGCATCCGGCCTATTGTAAGCGGTTCGGACTGCTGGAGCATGTTGAGTTGACATAGCCGCATCACCGACATGCCTGCCTGCCTCGCTATGCTTTCAAGAGTATCGCCGTAGCGTACGATATACGTTGCTTCTTTCTTGAGCGACTTCGACTGGTGGGAATATACCGGCCCTTTCTGAGGCTTTGGTGTCGGCTCTTCAGCGTAGTATGCCGGCTCCCTGCCGTAGAAATCAAAAAGCAGCATCGGGTCTACGGCCGATCCTTCTATGCGGGCTTCGAAGTGGAGGTGAGGGCCTGTGCTGTTGCCCGTATTGCCTCCTATTCCAAGGGGCTGCCCTGCATAAAGGAACTGTCCTTGCCCTACGATGGGATACTGCAGATGTCCGTAGAGCGTCTGCATGCCGTCGGGATGCGTCATCACTACATAGTGGCCGTAGCCTCCGTGGTCATAGGCGATGGTCTCTACGGTGCCGCTTAAGGCGGCCCTCACTGTGTCGCCTATCTGGAGGCTCAGGTCGATGCCATGGTGTATGCGCTGGAATTTAGGCCTCCATCCGTAGAGTGAGGTGATGATGCCTGGCACCGGGCGGTAGAAATCCGCCCTTCCCAATGTCGGAGGTATGTATCCGTCTGCTAAGCCTTCGAATGCATCGTCGTCTTCTTGAAATAATTCGCGGCGCATATTTCGGAAAGCCTCGCGCTTCATTGAGCTGAATATGCCGTCGAGTGTTTTGGAGTCGATATTCTTCTCTTTTCCTTTCGGTCTGTAGTGTTGTTTCCCTGCGTCGAAGAGCGGCGACGGAGCTACGTCTTTGGCCATCTGCTGCTTCTGCAGGTCGGCAGCGACAGCCGCCACAAGGTCCGACAGTTCGTCGGCTCTTGTGGCGGAAGTGCCTGCGGCTATGGCCGCGAGAGAAATGAGTATGGTCTTTATGCTGTTCAATTACTTGTCGTTTGATTCAAGTTTCTTGTTCTTCATTTCGGCGAGCATCGGCTGTCCGTAGAGGATCCAGGCCGCACTGGCCACAAAGGCAAGGAAAACGAAACCTACCAGGATAAGTGCCTTGCGGGGAGCGGAGGGCTTGATGGGCACCGTCGGAGGCGACACTATGGCGTAGACGGGAGTGTTTTCCTGCACTTTCGCCTTGGCCATCTGCACCTGCTGGGCAGTCTGGTTGTAGAGGTTGAATGCCAGTGTGGCCTCATTCTGCATACGCTCCCTTGTGGTCGAAGCCGAGTGGAGGATAAGGCCGTTGTTGCGGTCGAGATAGTCGGCGTATGCCTGCTGTGCCTTGTAGTAGTTGGTTTTGGCTTCCTCGTTGAGCGTTTCCGCGTATTCGAGGTCCTTGCGGGCCTTGTTGGTGCGGTAGTCGGTGATGAATTCCTGTAGACGGTTTACGACTGTGTCTGCCAGCATGGCGGTCACCATCGGGTCCTGCATGGTCACGCCGATGGTGATGACGGCGGTCTTCTGGTCTACCGATGCAGTGATTCTCTTCGATAGCGCCTCTACGATGTCAAACTCTTCCTTAGTCAGGCGGAAGGCGCGTGTCTCTTCTCCGCCATCGCCTTCGCCTTCGTCATCGCTTGAGCGCAGAAGGCCGATCAGTTTGAAAGGAGCGCCAAGGATAGCCGACCACCATGGAGCCCTAAGCTCATCCTGCACATACTCCTGCACCGTCATTTTCTTATCTCCCTTGATGTCTTCCACCTGGACGTCGAAAAGTCCGTAGAGGAAAGGCACCGAGCTTACTACGTCGGGGTAGAGCATCGGGTTGACGGCATCCGAGCCCATCTGCTGGGTTCCGGAGAGTCCCACCATAGCGGCCATGGCTCCGAGGCTTCCGCTCATCTTGCTGGAGCTGTTGCCCATCTCGGGGGCAAGGGTAGCTGAGGAGTCGTATTCCCTCGGAATGCTGAATGCTATCACGAGTCCGACGATCGCTCCGATGAAACACCATAGGCAGATTTTCTTTTTCTGGTTCCAGAGCTTCATCGCAAGCTCAAGAAGGTCTATTTCCTTCTCGTCGTCTTCGTCGTCACGGTATTGGTCGAAGTTGGGCTGATTGGTAGTGCGGAGCATTATTTCGTCGTCAGCCATATTTGGATCTTTTGTATTCGCCATTGGAATGTATGGGTTTATCGTGGAAGTGTTATTTGGTGAGTACTACGATCGACGATACAAGCGATGCGAGCGCACCGAGGGTGGTACCCATGCCGACAATCTTGTTCCAGTCAAACGGACGGTCGGGCTTCGTAGGCACGATGATCTGGCATCCCGGTTCGATGGTGGAGTTGCCTTTTGCCTTCGCCACCGTACCGTTCATATAGACAATGAAGGCGTTCTTCTTGCGTGCGTTCTCGCCATAACCGCCGGCCTGCTCGATATAGTGCTTGAGTTTCTTGCCTTTTTCATACACCACAGTGTTGGGGTAGAGCACATCGCCTGTGATCTTTACGGTGCTCTGGAATTCCGGTACGAACAGCTCGTCGCCTGCCTGGAGCACTACGTCGTTGGTGCTTCCGGGGTTGTCGAGCGCCTTCTGGAGGTCGATACCCATGATGTAGTTGGTGGCTATGGAAGATGGGTCGATGATGATGCTGTCGTTTGCCTGGTTGTGGGAGGAGGCGAGCTTCATTGTCTCCTGTCTCACCATTCGCTGGTCTTCGGTAAGGCGGCGGCGGAGGTATGCGCCCTTTACGTAGGCGCTTTCAAGCAGACCGCCGGCACGCTTCACTACGTCTGACAGACGTTCGTTTCTCGACTCAAGTACATAGTTGCCGGGGAAGAGGAGCTCGCCGTTGAGCACTACGGTCTGTTGTGCGCTGTAGTCAGGGCTCTTTCTGATCTGGATCATGTCGTAGGGCTTCAGCAGGAACTCCCTGTCTTTGCCGCGGCCGAGGCCGTCTTCGATATTGACGGTGAAGATTTCTGCAAGCTGGTCGGAAGCGTCGGTAGCCTCCGGGTCGTTGATGCGTCGTGAGATGTCGACGCGCACAGTGGAGGCGCCTTCGCGGAGGCCACCTGCCTGGAGGATGAGGTCTTCAAGGGTAGTGCCTTCGGCATAGGGATATGTACCCGGGGAGTTCACGAGGCCCTGAATGGTAAACGCTCCTCTTTCCGTAAGCTGGTTTACGTTGAGGATGGTGATGATATCGTTTTTACGGAGCTCGATGTCGGCCATGGTGCCGTCCATCACGTCGCCGAGGTTGAACGACATCACCTCAAGCGAGCGGTCGGGCTTCTCGCGGTAGATGAATGCGCGGTCAAGATAAGCGTCGTCGGTGAGGCCTTCCGCCGTGTTGATGAGTTGCTTGAGGGTCTTGATGTTGTTGGTGATGGAGTATGTTCCGGGGCGGTATATGGAGCCGCCGATCTCCACCTTATTGGTGAACTCATCGGTCACTACGCCTACCGAGATGACGTCGCCGTCCTTAAGCCCGTAGGATGCATAGTCGGCTTTCTCAATGGTATGGAGTTCCTTTTCAAGGCCGTTGAGGCGCATGAGGCGCACTACGTCGCTGTATGCGTCGCCTGTGAAGCCACCGGCGTATTCTATCAGTTTGGCAAGGTTTTCATTGGGCTTGAGCTCATAGAACATCGGGCGCTTCACATTGCCCTCGATGTGCACGAGCTGGTTGTATGACGGCACTCGGATCACGTCGCCTTCCATCAGGCGGATGTTGCCTACGTCTTTGCCTTTGAAGAGGAAGTCATAGACGTCGATGGTGGCGAGTTTCTTGCCGTTGCGGTATACCTCGATATTACGCAGCGTACCGATATCGTTGATGCCGCCTGCATTGTAGAGGGCGTGGAATACGTTGGAGAAGGGAGAGATGCGGTAGGTGCCAGGGGTCTGTACCTCGCCGAGGACGTCGATCTGAATCGAGCGGATCTGGCCGAGTGTGAGGTTGATGTCGGTGTCGGTGCCTACGCCGGAATATTTCTTCGCGAAGATGTTCTTAAGGTTTTTGTTGGCTTCTGCTACGGTCATTCCGTTCAGGTAGACAGGGCCGAGCTGCGAGATCATGATGCGACCGTCAGGATTGATGGTCTGGCGGATATTGTCTTCGCTGACTCCCCAGATGTCGATGATCACCTCGTCGCCGGGACCCAGACGATAGTTCTGCGGGGTCGCCATATTGGAGTTTGGCTCGAATGTAAGGGCTCGGGTACTGAAGATGTCATGTCCATATATTGTCTTGCTGAGGTTTGACGCTTTGTTGTCGACGTCGCTGATGGCCTGGTTGTCTTGCTTGCTTTCCTCCACTTCATTGCGGAGACGCGTGCTGAGCTCAGTGCCTGTGGTCTGGTTGGCCTGAGTGTTTTCCTCAGATTCATATTGAGCCTTGATCCTCTGTATCTGGTCGGCTGTGACGCCCTGGGCCAGAAGTTCCTTTGCTATATCATTTTGCGACTTCCCGGCGGCGGCCTGGGTCTTGATGTAGGTTATTACTTGCTCATCAGTCAGTGCCATGGCCGGCAAAGCGAAAAGGAGCATAAGTGGGACTAAAAAACGACTTATCTTCATATCCTTAGACTAATTGTTTTCAGTGTGAAAGTGTATATACTCCGCAAAATTAATAAAAAATCTCCGTTTGGCAAAAGATTTAATGATAAATGATGAAATATTCACGATATATTTTCAGAATCGTGGTCTGAATGTCGTTTCACCGGATACTGCCACAGAGCCTATTGCCGGGATTGGAGATGTATGCAAATGCATTTTTATTGATGCAAACATTGAGGCTTCCTCGACAAGCCGTTTCATCATGGTGGATGATTATATCGACGATTCAGTATTTCGGTAGCTTGACAAGCGAACTTCTTCTTTGTAGATATTTTTTCTGTTGCTTACGAATTTTCAGTGTTTGGCATTTTTGTATTTCAACTCTTTTGTGTAATTTTGTATCAGGGTTGGCATTTGTTCAGCCCAGAGTGTTTTTGTATGCTAAGAAGCGTTGTGCTTGTCTTGTAGTTGGTGTACGTAGTAAATTCAGAAACCGATGCAAAGGATAGCATAGTTGGCTCACGTCTTCTTTTTATAATAACTCTCTCCATTGAGCCAGTGGAGAACAAAACGTTAATAATAGATCAATGAAAAAGGTACTATTTATTCTGTTATCGTTTTGCTTGCTGTGTTCGTGTTCTACATCTAAAACGGTAGTGTCTCAGAACATAGATTTGAGTAAGTATGAATATGCGTCAATTATTAACAACGATACCTATCATATTCCGGCAGAGTTGATGGAGTATGAGATACTGTTGTTTGACGCTGTTGAGAACTCTCGGTTAAAACTCGTAAGTGATGCACGGATATACGAGTTGTCTACCAATCAGCGTAATAAACTGCTGTTGGTTAAATATGGCGTTAATGTTCAGCAGGAAGAAACCGTCGTGACAGTGAATTTCATTGATTACGAAACCGGGAGACCTGTGGCTTCTTGTCGAGGAGCTTATTCTTCCCTTGGCGTTGCCGGCACTGCCTACGACATTAAACAAGCGATAAGCCGAGTAGCAAAACAAATATCAGATACATTCTCAAGGTAAAGCGAGATTACCCGTTGGCTCAGTAGAGAGCATAACTTCACGATCTCCACCCTTGCTATGCTTTCCTCATTCTTCGGTCAACCAATTCTTATCGTAGGATAGTTTTTTGTATGTCATGCTCAATAAAAAGAGCTGTAAAGACAAATATTAAGAGATTCCCATCTGATTTTATGTTTGAGCTTGACCCTGCGGAATT
>CAMWMK010000018.1 GCA_947175295.1 uncultured Porphyromonadaceae bacterium | reverse complement strand
CAGAAACAAGTCGATAGTCATCTTCTGCATCGCAGGCCTGATAGCCGCTATCGCGGCTCTAATCTGGAAGATGAGCTAAGTGGTAATGCATAATGCATAATTCATAATGCATAATTGTTTGTCGCTGAATTTCAGCTGAAAACATCTTGATTATACTATGCATTTAATTTGAACAGCTACTTAAAACAAAAAACAAACGAAAAAAATTCAAACGAAAAAAAACATGAAACGATTTATCACAATGATCGTGGCCGCCTGCGCTTTCTTCGCAGTTTCGGCACAGAACCCTATGGTGACACTCTCCCATAATGGGGAGCTTTCGTTCTTTACTGATCTCTTTGCATTTGAATCAGCATGCAATACAGCAGAAAATAATGATACAATTTTTCTCTCACAAGGAGATTTTACTGTCAGAGGTGGAGAGTTACTGATTTCAAAACGTCTATGCATCATAGGCAATGGATATGACTCCCATATTTTAGGAACAATCAGAATCGCAGTTGATGGATGTTGGAATAATCAATGCAAGGAAGGTGTGCCTTTTTTTGACGGTGTCAGATTGGATACCCTTAGTTTTTATGATGAAAAATCTTCTCTCTTATCTTATCTTAGCCAATATAATACTCTACCGGCAAAAATTATCAGATGCTGGATTAACACTCTAGATAGAGGAGGCTACGCAGGTACTACCACGACATATGATAAATGCTATATAGAGGAAGAAGCTAATTTCAGCGCCGGTTACCTTGATGGTAGAAAAGTCTTTCTGACGAACTCTAAAATTAATTCAGCATCTAGTCTGAGCGACACAGAGGCAACAAATTGTAATATTATCCTTAATAATGAATATCCATTGACTGCTCTTTCCTGTATATTAAGTTGGAAAGACGCAATCGAACCAAACTACCATGAGACCAATACCTCTATACTGAATACCCTCTTCAACTTCAAGCCTACCGATGCTTCATTATACCAACAAGATTGCTATTATATCGACAATCCCACTGGATCCATCTTCGACGATAATATGAACTGCATGTTGAATCTAACTGAGGCCGGATATTATGGGCGTGACGGTAAAACAGTGGTCGGTATTGAGGGGGGAGAATCTCCTTATTCCGAGAATCCTTCCATGCCGACAGTGGATACAGCCAACAGCTCAGTGGTGTATGACGCAGAAAACAATAAACTGAAAGTATCCATTACTATCAAGGCTGATTGATTTCCTCGATACTCAATGTCACATCCAATGTCAAATAATGTATTAAACACACTCTGCTTTCTATCACTCCCTGCAAGTGCGCGTCCAAGAGCGTAAAAGGTTACTTCTTACTATAAACTAACAAATCTGAGTTTTCCTATAAAAAGAACCTATAATTGTAATTCGCTATGAATTAAATATGGAATTTTTTAGCTCTATAATGTATAGGTACAATTATACCCATATATAATAGCTCGGAATTCGAAACATATTTTATATCAAAGTTTATGATTTATTAGTACAAATTAGTGGAAAACTCAGATAACAAAAGTCAGAGGAGGGCGTGCACTAACACACTCAGGAGTGTGCCAACTACATTTACAATTTCGACAAATACCAAAAGATTAATCCCTATGGGAAAATTATATTCTTTAATTTCAGCCTTGCTCCTGACTGTCAGCGCTACGTTTGCCGCCGCGCCGGACAGCTATGAGTGGTGGTTTGACCATGATGTATCGGCGACGCAAACCGGTTCCATAGCCGGCTCTACACTCAATCTTGAAATTGACATGTCCTCAATTCCCCAAGGAACGCATTACTTCAACTGCCGTCTCGGGTATGGAGATGGGAATTGGGGCAGTGTCTACCGAAAGATGATCCTCAATCTCACCGGAGTTATAAACGCTATGGCATATGAATACTGGATCGATGACAACTACAGCACGAAAACCTCCGGGGTACTCTCTTCGGGAGTCAATTCCTACGACATTGACTTGACTGGAGTAAACCCAGGTTTCCACCGATTCAACTACCGTATCATGACAGGCGAGGGAGTCTGGAGCACACCTTTCATAAGATACTTCTACTCCGAGTCAAACGCATCCAGATTTACCCATTACGAGTACTGGCTCGACAACGACTATGCCAATCGCGTGACAGGCAACGCCACAGGCAATCCGACAAGTTTTGAGGTAGACCTCTCCGCATTCGACAAAAGCGGCGGAGCACACTACTTCAATCTCCGCACGCGCGACGGAGACGGAGACTGGAGTCCGATCTACCATAAACTATTGGTATTCGACAAAACCGAAAAACGACAGCCTATTATCGGCTATCGTCATTTCCTCAACGGCACGGACTTCGGTTATGTTGAGGTAGAGCATCAGTTTGTTGATAACTATACCTTTGATGTTAATATTCCCGACAGCGTCCACCCGAGTATCAGGAATCTCAGTCCTTCGTTTGATGGCGACCGTGTCTACCTTGCCGCACACGATAGCATCGACTATACGATGCAAGTTCGTACGGAATTTGGTTGGGCAGCTCCACAGAAATGGAAATTAGGTATTTCCAATAATTTCTCCACCACAGCTATAGCGATGGAGATAAATTCCAAGCATACCTTCTCGGTTCCCTCCGCACTTGAGTTCAAGGCGATAAAATTCACATCACTTGGTGATTCACTATATTTCCGCTCTGATATCCCCATCGCCCTTGACATCTATAGAGAAGAAGAAAAGCTTGTGGCTCTTACGTCCTCACAGGTTAAGGGGATGGCTATGCTGAAGCTTGAAGCAGGTGAATATTTTGGTGTGCTCCACAGCGTGGAGGATATGGAAGTTCAAAATTTCACCCTGCATCTCATGGACACTCCTAACCAAGTGCCGATGCCTATCATCGCATATGAGGACGAGACAGTGACCATCAGCTGCACACGTGAGGATGTCGTCATCCGCTATACCCTCGACAGCAAAGAACCTAACGAAGAAAGTACTGTTTACTCCGAACCTTTCCCGCTTAAACGAAACACAACCATAAAGGCCAAGGCTTGGGTCGAGGGAAGCGACATAGAGCCTTCGGCAATAGCTGAGTACATTATAGATAGCTACAAAGTTTCGACTCCCTACGGAAGATTCGACTCAGCATCAAGGATGCTGACCATCGAATGCGCTACCGAAGTAGCAAAGATATTCCATGCATTCAGCCAGGATACGGACGAATGGATAGAATATTCCACTCCTATCTCAATCACGAATAACTGCACGGTCTACGCCAAAGCTACACGCGATGGCTGGAACGACTCCGATATGGCCACGATAGAGGTATCAGAAATGCAGTGCGCCGGGGTCTCTACTGACTACCATGGCCACTATGTCAGCCTCAAGACTGCTGAAAGCGGCGCCTCAATACTCTATACCACCGACGGCACAGAACCTTCGGACGGCATAAAGTATGAGGGAGAATTCGACGCAGAAGGTATCTGCACCATCCGCGCCATAGCCGTGAAGGAAAGATACATGAACTCGGAAGAGACTCAGCTGAAGATCGACTACTATTCCGATGAAGAGCATGCGGAGACCACCACTGAAGGACTGCTCGCATCAGCGTTCGAATGGGACAGTGAATTGCCGACGAAAGTGACCGACTTCCGCATAGAAGGGCGACTCAACGCCGACGACTACGCCTTCATACGATCGATGAGCGAACTGCGCCACCTCGACCTCGAGGATGTAGCCGACGCTCATATCCCCGACAATGCCTTCAGGGACTCAAGGCTCATCTCCATCAGCCTCCCGGCTGATATGGCCGAATGCGGCGACAGCATACTCTCGGGAGCGCCACTCCTCAGTTCTGTGGTATGGAACTCCGAAAGCATGAACGTAGGCGAAGACCTGACCCACGGATTTGAGAACCCCAACGTACTGCTGTACGTTCCAGCCTCCACGGATGTTCCGGACAGCTCAGACCTCAACATAGTCCGTCAAGGAATCGCGTCTGAAATAACCCTCCATTACGGCCATCCATACTATGTCGCGCGCAATATCCACGCAAATCGGGTATCGCTGACCCACGACTTCACGCAGACCACCGCGATAGACACCTGCCGCGGATGGGAGACGATAGTGCTTCCGTTCTCACCGACGGAATACACTCATGAAGTCAATGGTCCGGCATTGCCTTTCGCCTCCTGGGAGGGCCAGGAGGACAGTAGGAAGCCCTTCTGGCTCTACCAAGCCACATCAGACGGATGGGAGGCAGCCCGGGATATAAAAGCCTGCGTGCCCTACATAATCTCGATGCCCGAAAATCCTGATTACGTCAAGGAATTCAACCTCGGCGGAAAGGTTACGTTCAGCGCGAATAATGTCAATCTTGGTCCGGAAAGCAGTCTTGCATCTTCGGATTACTGGGTAGACGGCATGACGTTTGAAGGCACCTTCATGCCGATGGAGGGGGTTCACACGCTCAACGTCAACTCCACGGAAGGGGGGCTGGAGCCGGGCAGCAAGTTCGTACCCGACAGCACTACCCTACCCTTCGGGGCGTACGTAAGCGGTGCACCTGCAAGGAAGGTCATTCCGCTGTTCGGAGAGTCCAGTTCGGTAGACATGCCGATGATTGTTGACGCGGGTCTGCTGATAGAGACTCCTGCTCCCGGAATTCTGAGGATATGCAGCGGACGCGAACGCAGAGTGGCGGTAGTCACCGCTACAGGCGTTACAATCCGCATGCTCCATCTGAAGCCCGGAGAAGCGCAGACTCTCGAAGGCCTCACCCGCGACCTCTACATAGTGGCAGGTAGAAAGGTGATGGTAAGATAATATCTCCAACCGGGTCTACCGTGAAACGTAGGCCCGGTACCAAAACGAACAAAACAACAACCAAATAAAACAATCAACAATGACAGACAACTTACTTAAGAAAGCAGACCGACTCCGCCTTCTGGCGATGCTGCTCGCAGTGCTGTGCGGATTCGCCACAGCCTCCGCGCAACTCTATTCCGACGACATCAACGCCGCCATCCTTGTGGACGGCTCAGTACCTGTCAAGTGGACCAACGATTCGGAGCATCCGTGGTATATCGACTCGGACAGCGATGGCTCATATATACGCACCCCGGAAACAGAGGCAGACTTTGTCTTCACATCTACCCTCACCTTCACATACTCCTCAGCCTATCCTACAGAAATCAGCTTCAAGTATAGGAGATATGAACGAGCAAATGAGGATGAACTTTCATTAATCGTTGATGGCGAGCAACGGAAATCCTTAAAAAATTCCTCATGGACATCCGACGCCAACAAAGCTGTAGTACTGGTACCGGCAGGAAACCATACCGTGCAGTTAAGATCAAGCTCCAACTACAAAAACTCATACAATTCCAATTATTGGGGCGGCATCCGAGACATACGCGTGTGGGAATGCAAGGAACTCGAATCGGCCTGCCTGAAAGAAGGATCCCTCCCACTTAATTTTGACAACGACAATGAACTCAACAAGATGTGGGTAACGGAGGATGGCTATGTCAGATCTCAAAGAGGATATTCATCAAAGACCTCAACAACATTTACGATTGAGAAACCATCCCTTTTTGGATATCAAATGATGAAGGGAAACAACTCAAGCTATTACACTACGAGTGTTTATGTAGACGGAGTGGTATGGGATACCAATTCTGACTATAAATGGAAAAGCGGTTCAGTAGTACTCCTTCCCGGCACCCACACAGTAGAATTCGTAGGAGAGAGTTCCGATAAGAATTATACAAATAGCGTACATCTCCGTGAAATACGTCTTGAACAGAATTGGTATGAAGTCACATTGAACACTCCGGGTGAATTAGGAACACGTCTAACACAGGTAATGGAAGGACAGCCCATCCAGAATATGGAACTCCTGAAGATAAACGGAGCCATGAATTCAGATGATTGGGCGAAATTGAAGCTTGCTACCGGAATACGGGCAATTGACTTTACACAGACAGGAATAACAGAAGTTCCTGCAAGCGCATGCGAAGGGAGGTCGCATCTCAGCACTGTAATGCTACCGGAAACAGTAACAAAAATTGGGAACAAAGCTTTCTATGGTACAAATTTCTATCAGATCAACATTCCATCATCCGTAGAAACCATCGGTAACGAAGTCTGGAGAGACACCCCATTGCTTTACATATCCTTCATGGAAAACTCTAAGCTCTCTTCAATAGGAGAATATACTTTCCGAGGAACGAGAATCATGGAGTTTGATATGCCAAATACAGTTACAAGCATAGGATCGTATTTATTTTACAACTGCACGGCCTTGACAAAACTACATCTTTCCGAAGGATTAACTATAATACCTTCTTATACCGCATATCAATGTGCCGCATTGAAGGATATAAATATTCCAAGCAATCTGACGGATATCAATTCAAACGCATTCTACAAAACAGGATTTACCTCAGTAGATCTTCCTGAATCCCTCCAATCCATAGGCAGCGAAGCATTCGCTTATTCCAGTCTCGAATACCTATTTCTACCTAAAAATGTATCTACATTAGGAGAAGCCGCTTTTGAGTATTCAAGTCAGTTAAAGGAAATACATCTGAACTCCCATTGCTGGAATATGAATTATACCTTCAGCTCTTGTACAGCCCTTGAAAAAGTAATTCTTCCCTGTGCTACTCCTCCCACTATCAAGATTGGTTACTACAGTGAACAATGTGACCCATTTCGCAGTGTAACCAAAAGCAACGTGACATTAGTCGTACCCGACTTCGCGTTTGACACTTATCGTGCCGACTCCTACTGGTATAACTTCAGGAATACGATAAAAGGAGATGAGGCATCAATCAATGACTATTGGGCAATACGCGGTACACTAAACCTTAATAATACTCTTGTAATGCGAGGCAATCCGTCTGTAGAGATGATGACAGGAAGCGTACTTACCCTGGATTCCAACTCCGAGCAGACCTTCAATGAATTCACATACAAAATCAGCGAAACATCACCGGCTACGGTACTCAGTCAGAGCAATTCCTTAAAAGCGAATCAACTTGTCACAGAATTCTACGTCGGGACTAAAGACAAATGGTTCTTTTTCTCACCAGTAACGGACGTCAATATGAGAGAAGTCAGCTATACGGCCACTGACTCATGGGTAATACGTTATTATGACGGAGCCAGACGTGCAAATCAAAATGCGACTTCGGGCAACTGGGTGAACGTTCCATCAGATGGAGTGTTAAAGGGTGGACAAGGATATATCTTCCAGGCTAAAGAAACCGGTTGGCTTCGCCTTCCGGCAGCTTCGACCTCCGAACATGACAAATTCTTCGGAAGCAACCAAGTCAACTATGACCTTGCTGACAATGCATGCGAAACTGAAGCCAACGCCGGATGGAACTTCGTAGCAAACCCCTACCCCACCTACTACGACATCTACTACATCGACATGCAGGCCCCCATTACAGTTTGGACAGGAAGCACTTATAAGGCCTATTCACTCAACGACGGAGACCGTGGCGACGACACCTTTGTGCTCCGTCCCATGCAGCCCTTCTTCGTACAGAAATCTACAGCCGACCTCTCTACCGGAATGCCTCTCGTAGGCCGTCAGGTCAACACCACCATCGACCGCTCACGCGCTCCGCGTCCTGCAACAGTAGATGAAAACCGCCATAAGCTCAACCTCGAACTCTTCTGCGACGACAATGAGGAGGCAGACGACTACACACGCGTAGTGCTCAACGAACAGGCCTCATTAGCATACGAGACAGTACGCGATGCCTCCAAGTTCATGACCATGAACGCAGACGTGGCACAGCTCTATACACTCGGCTCAGAGGGACATCCGATGGCCATCAACGAGCGTCCCTACGAAGACGGCAACGTAGCCCTCGGCGTACTTCTTCCCGCCGCTGACCGCACCTACCGCATCTCGGCACGCCGCGCCGACCGCAAGGCATGGCTCTACGACGCAGAGACCGGAATGGAGGCAGACCTCACAGAAGGCGACTACTTCTTCACAGCCTCCAAGACCGGAATCGACAACAAGCGTTTCTCAATCCGTTTCGCTCCCACTGTAAACTCGGTTGAAGGCGTTGACGCAACCGACGCAGTTAAGGTGATCGGCGGAACCGGCTCAATCTCCGTCAGCGCACCTGCCGGCAGCGCAGTGACAGTTTTCGCTACCGACGGCAGCGTCATCACCAATACCGAGGCCGAAAACGGCATCGTTGACGTTCCGGTAGCCGGTGGCGTCTACGTAGTAAAAGTAAACGGAGAGTCTTACAAGACAATCGTTAAGTAAAAACCATCAACCCCCATAATATATGAATATATGAGGATACTCAAATCATTGCTTCCGCTGCTCGTGCTCCTACTTTGGAGCACGACGGCGAAAGCCCAATACAATCCGACGGATCCGCCGGAGCCGGGGGTCAACTTTACACTGACCACTCGGTGTGTGCCAGCGAATGCGGGATACAGTATGTCGGGCGCAGGCACATATGCATTCGGCAGAAATGTCAATGTAAGTGTGTCCACAACTACAGGATACCGTTTTACCGGCTGGGAAGATGACGAAGGCACAATCGTGTCAACCACATCATCCTTCACATATGTGATGCCAACCAAAAACGTCAACCTTATCGCCCGTTTTGTATATGATCCGACATCTCCTGCAGAACCATCCACGCCCGAATTCAAGAATGTATCCTATATCAGTTTTCAGATGAATCCGGCGGAAGGAGGCTCTCTATATGCCAATTATACGGGAGAATATGAAGTCGGCAGTACTCAACGTTTCTCGGTAAGAACAAATTCAAACTACAGATTTGTCAACTGGACAAGAAACGGCATAGAGATCGGGACTTCGACAACGCTTGACTTCACTGTGCCATTAGGCGACCAGACCCTCGTGGCCAACTTCGCCTATGATCCGACAAGTCCGGCAGAGCCAAGCGTTCCCAGCATTCCGCACAATCTGACTTTGAGGGCCAATCCTGAAGGAGCAGCCTCGCTGTCAGGCGCGGGAGAGCATCTCGCAGGGTCGAGTTTCACGGTCAGCGCACGTGCCAATACCTACTATCACTTTGTAAACTGGACGGATGAAGAAGGCAATGTCGTAGCGGAAACATCACAGTTCTCCTATACCATGCCCGACAGACATGTGACACTGACCGCCAACTATACCTATAATTATGACCCTACAAGTCCCGGCGAGCCAGGAACTCCCAATCCTGACAGCGGAATGGCGGAAAACATGGTGCTCTGGCCACGCTTCGGCATGTATGACGACACTCACGTCCAGATCCTCTGCGAGACTCCCGGATCGACCATCCATTATACACTTGATGGCTCTACACCAAATGCAAGCAGCCCGATATATACAGAGCCTGTATATGTGGAGAAGAATCTTTTGGTAAGGGCTATCGCATACAAGGAGGGAATGGAGGATTCACCCGTGGTGAGCTATCAGGTGACAGCCTATCACGCATCGGCTCCGAAATTCATCATGGAAAAGCGGCTCATAACGATTACAAGCGACACTCCCGACGCCATCATACACTATACACTCGACTTCTCAAATCCAAATGAGGAAAGTGAGGTCTATTCGTCGCCTTTCGAACCGGAAGAGAACTGCCGCATAAAGGCCTATGCAAGGAAAGAGGGACTTACGGACTCGAAGATAAGCGTTTTCGTATATCGCCGCGCCGACTATGTGATCCCCGCTCCAACTTTCTCTCTCGACGATGAGCAGAGGCTGACGATCACTCCCGGAATTAGCGGAGGATCGACCTATTTTACCACAGACGGCAACGATCCGGATGAGAACTCCAACCTTTACACCGGTCCGATAGAGCTGGAGGGACATGGTATCATCAAGGCATATACCGTACATCCCGACTATTTCGATTCCCCTGTGGCAGAATATACCTACAGCATAGAAAACGTCGAGGCTCCCCTGCTGACCCCTATGTATCGGGAAAGGATCATCGGCATAGACCATCCTCTGAGCTATGATGTCATAGTGACCATTGACGGAGAAGAGCAACGCCTCAGTACCCCCGCTGAAATAGAGGTGGTCCCGGGCATGTTGCGCCTCAATGCCGTGGCCATAGCCGACTACAACGAGACCCTCAGGTCTGAGCCGGTGGAAATGCCGATCGTATTCCACCGCGCTCCGAAACTTGACTATGACGGACATGCGGTGCATTACGGTCCGGCCGATGACGAACCCGAGGCCGACCGGGCGGAAGCAAGCCTTTTCATGGACGGAGTATACCGCCACGGAGGCATCGGCAAACGCGAGTATGAAGTGACCTATATGGCGCACCTTACCGCAATCATGAAATCCGACAATGCATTCCGCAGCGATACAATCGCCATAGACATCGACTATTTCAATACGGGCCGACGCGCGGCTGCGCGAAACGGACACCGACTCTCGGAAGGTTTCGGCACCTGGGGCGACCGGCTTGAAGACTATACCTACCTCCAGATCAACGGAGGCGAGATCGAGAAGGAAGACCTGCAGTTCTTAGGGTCACTTCCCAACCTCACTACCCTCGACCTCCAACCTACATTCCCCACTTCCGATCCTTGCGACAGCGTTTTCGCAGGAAGCCGCATCGAGACCCTTTCCTTATGGTTTGCCAATGAAGGAATGCTCAAGGGTATGGAACGGCTGACCACCGTGATGTGGGGCATCACAAACGAAGCCATGCCCAACGGAAGGCTTACAGAAGCCGGCAACCCCAACATCCTGCTCTGGGTGTTTGCGGCCGACAAGGCACCGGCGGATGCGGTAAACGTAGTGGTGCATCCATACATCGGCGGATTCGTGCCGACAGATCCAGACGGACAAGGAATACGGGGCTCTGCCGAACAAATAATCCTCCAGGCCGGATATCCCTTTAGAGCACACATGCCTATCGACGTAAAGGCCATACAGCTTACCAAGGAATTCTCCATGCCTACCAGGATAGGAGAATGCGCAGGATGGGAAAGCATCGTGCTCCCCTTCGCGCCCGAGGGCATAATCCATGAAAACGGCGACGAACTCGTGCCCATCAACGCATGGACAGGGCCGGCGGATGAGAAGAAACCTTTCTGGCTATATCACGCCGGCGGCGACGGATGGGAGGCATCCGATTCCATCAGTAGCCTCGTGCCATACATCATCTCCATGCCCAACAGTGAGGAATACGTGGAAGGCTACAGCATTCCCGGCAAGGTGACTTTCGCAGCCGTGGAAACGACCCTTAATCCCATTGAGCCCACTTCCATGAGCATGGATTGGAAAGACGGAATAGTGTTCGTAGGCACATTCATGCCGGTAGAGGAGCAGGGTATACGCTCCCTCAATGTCAACGTAGCAGCCGGCCGCGACTGGCTGGGAAGCGCGTTTGTAGATGAAGACGACACCCTCCCCTTCGGAGCTTACATGTATGGATCCAACCTGCCGAGCCAGATACCCGTATTCGGCGACTGGAGCGGAGTGATGACCCCGACATCCGACATCAACTACGGAATCATGGTAGAGACTCCCGCTCCCGGCGCAATCCGCGTCAGCGCAATGCGCGACTGCCATGCAGACATCGTAACTCCTGACGGTTCGGTAATACGTAGTTTCTCCGTAAAAGCAGGGGAAAACGTAACAACGGAAGACCTTACACGTGGTCTATACATCTGTGCCGGAGTGAAAGTAATGGTAAAGTAAATAACCCAAACATCAATACTGAATAGAAATGAAGTTTTTTAAGATTGCCGTAGCGGCGGGGGCCATTATGTGTGCCTCGCCTTCGATGGCGCAGAAGCTCGAATCACGAGACTTCAAGGAGACCAGCGAAGCGACAGCCCGCCTTATGGGAACGTCCATGACAGACGAAAACAGCGGAAAAAGAGCTGCCCTGATCAAAATCTACACACCGTTTCTGAACGATGTGCTCGGTTTCGACGCAGGCCTATTCCAGATAGTGGGGCGCAGACAGGCCGGTCCCGGAGAAGTATGGCTATACGTGCCGGAACGCACTCAGAAAATCACCGTGACGCACCCGAAATACAGTCCGACCACGATATGGTTTGACGGCATGGAGGCGGAAGCCGGAAAAACCTATAGCGTCGAGCTCAACGTAGAGGGTCGCAACGTGTCCTTAGTCGCCTCCACCCCGGGAGCACAGATCACTGTAGACGGCGAACCTCAAGGAAAATCGCCAGTAAACATGCACATGCCACTCGGTTCACACCTCGTACGCGCCGAACTCGGTTCGCTGCTTTTCGAGGATATCGTGACACTGACCGATGACGGAGCAATACGGTTTGACCTTCCGATGGAAGACGAAAACCTGAAATTCGGCGATGTAGACATCGAAGTGGCCGACGGAGCGGAACTTTGGTTTCAGGACCGCCGCGAAGGCGTCGGTTCGCTGCGCAAGCACCTCAAGGCCGGAAGCTATGTAGTGACAGCCAAACTCCCCGACCATGAGGACCAGACCACTGCCTTCACGGTGGAGGCAGGGAAGATGAAGACCGTGACCGCCACTCCCCCGTCGGCACATCTGGGATATCTCGAGCTCGTCACTGAACCGACCCACGGCGTCACTGTAATGGAGGGAGACTCCATCGTCAACCTCACAACCACGACGCAGCTCCCCGTAGCCCGATATGAGTATGACTTCACAAAGAAGGGCTACTATCCCCAGACCTTGAAATTCCGCATCGAGCGCGGCGAGACCTTCCGCGATACGATACGCCTTGAAAAGATCCAGTATGTGAAGAAGACCACCGGCTATGCGGCCGTCTCCTTCGCCGCCTCCGGAAGACCCTCGGTAGGGTTCACCCTCGGCGGATACTACGAAAACGTAAACCTCGAAGTCAGCTACAACCTCGGCCTGGGCCGCAGCAAGGAGGTAAGCTGGTATGACCGCACCGACAACGTCAAGATAGGCAGCTATAACTACCGACTCGACGAGATGGCCGTACGCGCCGGCTATCAGCTCCGCTTCGCAGAGCGCTTCGGACTTACGCCGCAGGCCGGATTCATGATCCAGCGTCTCGCAGCCAAAGACAAAAGCTATCCGGGCAACGGTTTCACGCAGCCGTGCGTAACGGTGGGGGCACGCTTCTCATACCATCCGGTGCAGCACGTAGGCATCTTCATCACTCCCGAATATGCCATACCGGTCAGCAAGAAAGGCGACATCGTAGAAGTCTTCAAGCAAGGCGGCATGACGAGAGGGGGATTCAAGGGATCGATCGGCGTTTCTGTCTCACTTTAAAATCAAAAAAAGATGAATATAAGGACTTTTTACATCATGGTCGCAGCCTTCCTGGTGATGCTGGCAGCCTCAGCATGCAGCGACAATAATGACAAGACTCTCACCCCTTCGGCCAAAGACCGATATCTCAGCCTCGAAGCGGAGGGAAAGACCACCGGCGACGCTGATACGGAAAGCGCCATTAATTTCGATCTCAACGCAGCTTCGAAGACCATAACAGTGACTGTGACGAGCAACACGCTCTGGAAAGTAGAGGTGGATGGCGGTGGCTGGTGTTCGGTAGACGTGACGAGAGGTCGCGGCAACGGACAATTCACAATCAGCATACTCAACAACCGCGCGGAGGAGCGCGACTGCAAGATCTCGGTAATGCAGATTGACGCCGAAGGAAATGTATACGATAAAAAAAGCGCCGATATAGACATAGTGCAAGAGGGAAGCCAAGTCTTCATCACACCTTCGTCGGTAGATATTTTCCCGGCGGAAAACGCCCAGGAACGGGAGTTCGATATCGTGGCCAATACCTCATGGACCCTCTCGGTGAGGGCCGAAAGCGAACTGACAGGCAATTTCATCATCATCAATCCGATCTCCGGAATGGAGCAGGCTGCAGACGGATCGCAGACATTCACCGGAACGGGCGATGCCCACTTCAGTATCGCGCTACAGAACAACGGTATGGCCATAGTGCGAAAGGCATACCTCGAACTCAAGAGCGAAAATGGAAATTTCTCGGTGGAGATATCGCAGCAGAAGTCGGAATATACGTTTGACGTTTCGCCAAACACAACACGGTATGTGGCTGCGACAGGCGACAAAGATCTGAAATTCACCGTGTATTCCCCTATGTATGGATGGAGTGTCAGCATTCCCAAAGACAGCTGGATCAGTTGCGCGCAAACCAAGTTTGACAAAAGCGACCAACGTGTATCTGTAAGCATGACGGCCGAGCCCAACCTAACCGGGCGTGAGCGTATGGAGACACTGTATTTCAAATCTGACAATGATGCCTACGATAGTGTTCCGGTCGCTATCGTGCAGAGCGGTGTGGATGTGACATTCGTAGTCAGCCTCAACGATGCCCCGATGATCATATCGGAAGACGGAGGCTCCTTCAGCTTCAACGTCAATTCCATGTTCGACTGGAGGGTGGCAAATACTGCGGATTGGATTTCAGTCAGTCCTGCAGAGGGGAGGCAGTCGCATGATGCTGTGAGCGTAAACCTCGCCATCGACAAAAACATTACCAACACCCAAAGGGAAGACAGCATTAAGGTGATTCCCCTCGTCACTGAATTTGCAGGCGGACTCACCATAGATCCGAAAGACGCCGGAATATCGCCGATCATAATTCCGTTGAAGCAGTATGGAGGCCAACGACCGGCCATCAGCACTCCATGGGTAAGCGACGGCATCACTGAGGCTCAGGCTGTAGTGACCTTCAACTACTATTCACCATTCCTGGAGATAACCGCGGCAGGTCTGCGGTGGAGAAAAATCGGGGATACCGGTTGGACGGATGTTCCAGTGAATATCTCAGACAGCAGATCCGGAACGGTGGCGGTTACACTCACCGGACTCTCTCCCGTGACACGCTATGAGGCCTATGGCTACGTAGTAGGCACAGACGGACAGACCTATACAGGCTTCGTGACTCTGCCCTTCACTACCGCAGGACGATACCCCGGAAGCAGCGACAACCCGACTCCTTCGAGATAATTTTGATTCTGGATTTGAGAATCGGGATTTGAGTCTTCAATCCTGATTCTCAAGTCCATATTTACGATAATGACGCTAATGAAGAAATTTGTTTTAATCCTAACCATCATCTTTCTCGGAGTCTCCTGCGTCTTTGCGGAGGATACATCCGAGATGCTTGAACGGCAACGCCGAGTTGTCGGCGACCTCGCAAGGGCGGGCGTCGCCGAACGCGACAACGGAAAAGTAGACGATGCCCTGCGCCATCTCTACAGGGCCTACGTCATGCTTCAAAGCCTACCTTCCCCTTCCGAGGAGACTGCAAAGGTAGGCGGCGAAGAGCGACAGCTCTCCACCTGGATTCCACAGACGATGCAAGACATCATAGGCAAGGTGAGTTTCGGTGTGGCCTCCGTAAGAAACGACGAGGAGGATCCGGAAAGCGGCGTGAAGCTCGTGGAACTCACCGTCAGGTATGACGGCCGCCCCGCCACTACATGCTCCTTCAAATATGCCACTCCATCGGGCGAATCTCCCCTCGTCACGGCACGCGACGGAATGGCGCTCCTGCAGCTCGCGCCCGACGTGCCGATGCAGCCGCTCAAACTATATGTGGAATATCTATTCAAGGACGAAAACCATGCCGACCCCGAACTGCAGCCGCTCCTCGACGCATTCAAGGGGGAGGGACTCGTAGCCAATGAATTTACCGTAAACGACTCGAAGAAAGCGCTGAAGGCCGACAAACGCGAAGCCAAGGCGTTTCTTGCAATGGCCTCAGCCGGTGCCGACGAAGGAATAGCCAAGTCAGCCCCTGCCGAATACTCCCCTTATGCCGGACTGATGGAGAAGATAATCTGGGCCATCAACAACCGGAAATACAATGAGGTGAAGGAGATATGCACTCCGCAGGGTTGGACGATCTTCCAGCGCCTCATGAACTACGGCAAGGTGCGCATTCTGGGCAAGGCCACCCGCGACACGTATGCGTTCTATCCCTTCCGCGACGAGGTGATGTGCCGTTCGGTGCCGATGTCGTTTACGTTCAGCAACGGTCGCCAGTTTACGGAAGACGTCACATTCACATTCACCAAAGACCAGAAGCTCAACAGCATCGGTTTCAGTCTCGGAAGCATAGCGCGCAAGGACATCTTCTCTAAGCAGGGAGCCGCCTGGACCGACGACAAGAAGATGGTGCTGGTGAATTTCCTTGAAAACTACCGTACGGCCTTCGCCCTGGGACTCAGCGACTATATCGAGAGCATCTTTGACGATGACGCCGTGATCATCATCGGCCACGTCACAGAGAAACTCAGGAAAGTGCCCGGAGCCGACGGTATGAGGCTCGCGCAGACGAAGCATGTGGCATACGCGCAGAAGTCGAAAAGAGAATATCTCGAGCAGCTGCGCCGCTGCTTCAAAAGCCAGGAGTATATCAACCTACGGTTTACGGAAACGGACGTGGAGCGTTCCGGAGTAGGAGGAGAGACGTATGCCATGCAGCTGAAGCAGGACTACGTATCGAAGACTTACGGCGACCAGGGCTATCTCTTCCTCTTCATCGACTTCAACGATCCCGACAAACCCTTGATCCATATCCGTACGTGGCAGCCCGAGCGTAACCCCGAGCTCACGCCCAACCTGCCTCCCGACCATCCGCGCGCAGGTATCTTCTCACCCGCCTGCTTCTGATTTTTTCACCCGGAGACAAACCGGCTGCGCTGCGGGGGATGCGCCGGTATGTCTTCGCATCACGCTCCATTTAATTAGCATAGGTCTTTTTTTTCGATTTTGATATGTGAAGATTTTTTTGTATCTTTGCGGTTTGAAACAACAACATATCATCACATACGTCATGATTTCCAAAATAGAACAGCTTAAGGCAGAAATCTCCGCGCTTGAGGCCTCTACGGCCGAAGCCGTGGAGCAGCTCCGCATCAAATACCTCAGTAAGAAAGGCGCCATCTCCGCGCTGATGAACGATTTCCGTACCGTACCCGCAGAGCAGAAGCGCGAACTGGGCCAGAAACTCAACGAACTCAAGACCGCCGCGACCGAAAAACTCGCGGCCCTCAAGGAGGCTCTCGCCGACAACGCCGACAAGGAGAAGGCCAACATCGACCTTACCCGTACGGCCACTCCCCTCCCCCTCGGCACTCGCCACCCGCTCTCGCTCGTGAAAAACGAGATCATCAACATCTTCGGCAATATGGGATTCACAATCGCCGAAGGTCCGGAGATAGAAGACGACTGGCACGTATTCAGCTCGCTGAACTTCCCCGCCGACCATCCGGCACGCGACATGCAGGACACCTTCTTCATCCAGCGCGACGGAAAGGACGACATCCTGCTCCGCACCCACACCTCCAGCGTGCAGACCCGCACCATGGAGCATACACAGCCCCCGATCCGCATCGTATGCCCCGGCCGAGTATACCGCAACGAAGCCATCTCAGCGCGCGCACACTGCTTCTTCCATCAGGTGGAGGGCCTCTACATCGATAAGAATGTAAGCTTCGCCGACCTCAAGCAGGTGCTTCTGGAATTCGCTCAGCAGATGTTCGGCCCCGAAACACGCATACGCCTCCGTCCGAGCTATTTCCCCTTCACAGAACCCAGCGCAGAAATGGACATCAGCTGCGGCATATGCGGCGGCAAGGGATGCGCAATGTGCAAAGGCACCGGTTGGGTGGAGATCCTCGGCTGCGGCATGGTAGACCCCAACGTGCTCAAGGCCTGCGGCATCGATCCCGAGATCTACTCCGGCTATGCATTCGGCATGGGAGTGGAGCGTATCGCCAACCTGAAATACCTCGTCAAGGACCTCCGACTCTTCAGCGAGAACGATGTGCGTTTCCTTGATGAGTTCGTGGCTGCCCACTGAATCTTTAATTGAGAATTGAGAATTGAGAATTTTGAATTAAATTTTAATTCTGATGAGGAAGAAGGAACGGTATGAACGGATCATCTCGATCTTTGAGGAGATAATGCCGGAGCCGAAGACGGAGCTGCACTACGACACTCCCTTCCATCTGCTTCTGGCCGTGATCCTATCGGCGCAATGCACCGATAAACGGGTCAATATGGTCACTCCGGCCCTTTTCGAGGCTTACCCCGATCCGGCCTCTCTCGCGGCTGCCACGGAGGAAGAAGTCTTTCCCTTCATCAAAAGCGTGACATTCCCCAACAACAAGACGCGCCACCTTCTCAAGGCGGCGCGTATGCTTGTGGAGGAATTCAACTCGGACATGCCTTCCGACATCGACAACCTGATGAAGCTGCCGGGCGTGGGGCGCAAGACAGCCAACGTGATGCTCAACGTAGTATGGGGGCAGGCGGCGATGCCGGTGGATACCCACGTGTTCCGCGTATGCAACCGCATCGGTTTCACAAAAGACTCCCCTACTCCCCTCGCTACGGAAAAGGAACTTGTGAAGAACATACCGGAAGACAAGCTCTCAAACGCCCACCACTGGCTGATACTCCATGGACGCTACGTCTGCACGGCCCGCAATCCGAAATGCGGCGAATGCATGATCGCCGACTGGTGTGCGAAGCGTGGCGTTTGACGTTTTACGTTGGGCGTTTTGAGGGGGTGGAGAAGAGGGCGTGGAGGGCTTCGAAGCGCGCAAGGGAGCCGGGACCGAACTTAGCCATCGACCTCCTGACCCTTTCCAGCGGTTTCTCCTCTCTCGGATCACCCGACTTGCTGAAAAACTTGTCGGCATAGCAGATCAGTTTCTCCTCCAATGTCTCCGGAAGAAAATCCTTATGCGGAAGCGGCATCCCCGCTTCCGCTATTTCTTTCGCCGTAAGTCCGGAACCTGTATGGCGCTCGCATACGCGCGCATATGCCTCCAGCCCCTCCTGACGCATCAGGGCCGCCCCTATCACTCCATGGCGGATATAGGGCTCAGTGCCGTGGCAGTATATGCCCGGGGCGTCGCAGCGGAAGATACCGATGTCGTGGAGCATGGCGGCTTCATAGACAAATTCACGGTCAACGTCGAGCCCGGCGGCTTCCGCCACGGCAAGCGCCTTGCGGGCCACCATCTCCGAGTGGGTCTGAAGCAACTCGAGGAGGGCACTGCCCTCCTCGTAGTACTTGTTATATATTAATGCATAATTCATAATGCATAATGCATAATTCACAATTTATTTTTCTTCGATGACCTCTACCCAACCGTGGGTGTCGGGTTCCTCACCGAGCTGTATGCCGCGCAGCTTGTTGTAGAGCATGGTCGACTTCTCGCCGGGAGTGCCGTCACCAAACTTATAGCTCTTACCGGTGTCGATATCGTCGATCACTCCTACGGGAGAAATAACCGCCGCAGTGCCGCATGCGCCTACCTCATCGAATGTCTCGAGTTCCTCTACCGGGACATGGCGGCGCTCAACAGTCATGCCGAGGTCTTCGGCAAGCTGGCAGATGCTCTTGTTGGTGATGGAAGGAAGTATGGAGTCGGAAGCCGGAGTGATGTAGCTGTTGCCGCGTATGCCGAAGAAGTTGGCCGCGCCGCACTCGTCAAGATACTTCTTCTCTTTCGGGTCGAGATACAGCATCACGGAATAGCCCATGTCGTGGGCCAGTTCGCCGGCCTTCAGTGATGCGGCATAGTTGCCGCCTATCTTATAGGCGCCGGTGCCGAGCGGAGCCACACGGTCGTAGTTGCGGCTCAGGCATACCTTCGTAGGACTGAATCCGGTCTTGAAATACGGACCTACCGGAGTGACGAACATCACCACCATGTAATCCTTCGAAGGCTTGACGCCTACCTGCGGGGATATGCCGATCTCAAGCGGACGGATGTAGAGGCTGGCGCCGGTGCCGTAGGGAGGCACGAACTCAGCGTTGAGGGCCACCACCTTGCGCACCATCTCGCAGAAGATCTCTTCCGGAAGGGGCTCCATCATGATGCCTTCGGCCGAACGGATGAAACGCTTGGCGTTCTCATCCATGCGGAAGACGCGTATCTTGCCGTCGGCGCCGCGGAAGGCCTTCAGGCCCTCAAACGACTCCTGGCCATAGTGAAGACATGCGGCAGCCATATGCATCGGAATATATTCGGAATCGGAGACCTCGATAGGGCCCCACTTGCCGTCGCTGAAAGTGCAGCGTACGTTATAGTTGGTCGGAACATATCCGAACGGAAGGTTTTTCCAATCTATTTCCATATTGGGTTAAGGGTTTAGGGGGTTTAAAGAGGTTTAGCTTATTCAGACTGCGATCTTACAGGTGAGGTCGCCCACTTTCACGATATATACTCCGTGGGAAAGCGGCAGGCGGCTCGTGCCGGCAGGAAGGGTCTCACTGCTCACTACCTGCCCCAGGATGGTGAAGACCTTGATCTGCACCTGCTGCGAAGCCACCACCACCACATGGCCCGGGGCGACGCGGATCTCCACGTCGTCGCCCTGCGCCACAGAGCTCAGGCCCGAGACATCGGCACGCACGCTCTCCCACCCCTTGGCTACGCAAAGGGAGGGAATCACGGCAGCGGCCATCAAGACCGCGACTGTCATAAATACGCGCAGACGCCTGTACATAATCACCCTGAATTATTTCTTCACCTTGTTATACTCAGCGTTGAGGCCCTCTACGATCTCGTCGGTGATGTCGAGCGCGGGATTGAAGTGGAGCGCCGCCGCCTTGTTGAATATGGCGTCGTAGCCATGCTTCTTATTGTATTTCTCGATGAATGCAGTCACAGAGTCGGCCACAGCCTGCTGAGCCTTGGCTGCCGCCTCGGCGTATTTCTGCTGCATCATGCCTACGCTGCGCTCGGCGTTGCTCTGCATGGATGCAAGTTTCTGCTGGTCGGTGTCGAAGCTTTCCTGCGAGAGGTAGGAGTTGTTTTGCACCTTGTTCTGAATCTGCGATGCGAGCGACTGAAGTGAGGTCTGATGCTTCTTTGTCTCAGCCTCGAGATTGTTCTGCATACGGATCATCTCCTCGTTGTAGTCTTTTGCGAGGATATAGCGGGTGAGCAGAGTGTCCATATCCACGTAGCGGTAGTTGGGAAGAGCCAGGCTGTCGGCTACGGCCACCTTTCTGGCGGGAGCCGCAGACTCGTCTTTCGATCCGTCGCAGGAAGCCAGGGAGCTTCCGGCCGCAAGCGCGAGCGCGATGCCGAGGACTGTGTAGAGTTTTTTCTTCATATATTGTTTTTGTGTTTGATGATACTGTGTAGCTATAAGCGTCCTTACCGAGGTAGGGCCGCTATCCGAATGCAAAATTAATAAAAAATCGCGATTAGAGCATTAAGAAATGTAAAAGATTTGTTAAAATGAAATAAAATTCATATCTTTGGAGTCTGAAAAAGACACCCGACCCTGAAAAACCAATATAAACAACATAAAACCTGAAGAGAAAATGGAAGTAAAAGACCTTAAGCCGGAACTTATCTGGAAGTGCTTCGACGAAGTGACCAAGGTTCCGCGTCCCTCCTGCCATGAAGAGCAGATCAGAGAGTTCCTCATCGGATTCGCAAAGAAACACGGTGTAGCAGTGAAGACCGACGAGTGCGGCAACGTGCTGATGCACAAAGACGCCACTCCCGGCCTCGAGGGAGCTCCGACAGTGATCCTGCAGGCCCACATGGATATGGTAGCAGAAAAGAACAGCGGCGTGAAGCACGACTTCATGAAAGACCCCATCGACACATATGTAGACGGCGACTGGGTGAAGGCACGCGGCACCACGCTGGGAGCCGACAACGGCATCGGCATCGCGGCTGCCATGGCCGTGATGATCGACCCCACGCTGAAGCACGGCCCGGTGGAGGCGCTCTTCACAGTCAACGAGGAGATCGGCCTCGAAGGAGCGCAGAACCTCGGCGAAGACATGCTCGGCGGCAACATCCTCATCAACCTCGACTCTGAAGACGACGGCGAGATATTCGTAGGATGCGCCGGCGGCATCGACACCACCGCCTGGTTTGACTACAAACGCTCCCTCGCCCCCGACCATTTCTCATATATGAAGGTAAGCGTAAGCGGTCTGCTCGGCGGACACTCCGGAGGCGACATCCACCTCGGACGCGCCAACGCCAACAAGGTAGTAGCCCGCTTCCTCTGGAACTGCTCGCAGAAGTGGAACATGGAACTCGTGGAGTTTGACGGCGGCAACCTCCGCAACGCCATCCCGCGCGAGGCCCACGCCGTATTCGGAATCGAGACAAAGCTCGCCGCCGACGTGAAGGCCGCGCTCGGAGCCTACGCCGTAGAGATCGCCAATGAATACGCCGGCATCGAACCGAGCGTCAATATCGCCATCGAGGATGCGGAAAAGCCTGAATACACCATCGACCAGGCCACTTCCCTCGCTCTCGTACGCGCCCTCTACAGCGCTCCCCACGGAGTGATCTCGATGAGCCGCGACATCGAAGGACTCGTAGAGACCTCGACCAACCTCGCCGCCGTGAAGATGGAGGCCGACTGCAGGATAAAGGTGACCACTTCGCAGCGCTCAAGCGTGGAGAGCCGCAAATACGACATCGCCGGCCAGGTGGAGGCACACTTCCAGCTCGCAGGCGCGAAAGTAGACCACTCCGACGGATATCCCGGATGGGCCCCCAACATGAACTCCCCGATCATGAAGATCTCCGCAGACGCCTATGAGGAGCTCTTCGGCGTGAAACCCGCCATCAAGGCCATCCATGCCGGCCTCGAATGCGGACTCTTCCTCGACAAGTATCCCCACCTCGACATGGTGAGCTTCGGCCCGACCATGACCGGAGTGCACTCACCCGACGAGCAACTCCTTATCCCGACCGTAGACAAATTCTGGCGCCACCTCTGCCTTACACTCGAAAAAGTGGCCAAGTCATGAGGCGGCTGATTTCCTTCGCCGCCGCTCTGACCATAGGCGTCTTCTCCGCTACGTATGCGGAGAAGACGCTCTCCGACGACATGTCGGAGATGGTATCGCTCGTCTTGACAGAGATGCCGAAAGGCGACGAAAAAGTGAAATACGACACCCTGACGGAAGAAGACTTCAAGATAGTGGCCGAGCAACTCGGAGTGGAGGTGGCGGCCATCAAGGCCGTAGTGAAGATAGAGGCCGGGCCTAAGCTGCAGGGCTTCTGGGCTCCCGGAGTGCCGGTGGCCAACTACGTGCAGTCGCTCTTCAACAAATACAACGCCAAGCACAAAGGGCGCAAGATGCCCAACGCCAAAGTGCCCTCCGGGCTTTCCGGCTACGCGCTGAAGGAATGGACAGCACTGACCAACGCACGAAAGAAAAACGCCGACGCTGCCGACATGGGCACCTACTGGGGTATGTTTCAGATAGGGGGTTTCAACTATAAGCAGTGTGGCTGCAAGAGCGTGGAGGAGATGGTAGGCAAGATATGCGAATCGGAGTTCAGCCAGCTGGAGATGTTTGCCGTATTCGTACGCAACTCCGGAATGCTCGATGCCCTGCGCAAGAAAGACTGGGCCGCTTTCGCCAGGAAATACAACGGTCCGTCGTATGCCAAGCGAGGCTACCACACCCGAATGGCGAAGGAATACGCCAAATATAAAAACGAAAAGAAAACGACTGAAAAGAAATGAAGATAACAGACCTTAAGCCGAAGCTCGTCTGGGAGTGTTTCGACGAAATCACGAAAGTGCCCCGCCCTACCCATCATCTCGACAGGATGAAGGATTTCCTCGTAGGCTGGGCCGAGAAGCACGGGCTGCGCTACGCTACCGACGAGGTAGGCAACGTAGTGATGTACTGCCCCGCCACCCCGGGACATGAGGACGCTCCTACGGTAGTGCTCCAGGGCCATCAGGACATGGTAGCCGAGAAGCGCGGCGACGTGGAGCACGACTTCCTGACCGACCCCATCAAGACAGTGGTGGAGGGAGACTGGGTCCGCGCCGAAGGCACAACCCTCGGAGCCGACAACGGCCTCGGCTGCGCCTCCGCCATGGCGGCGATGATAGATCCCGACCTCGTACACGGTCCGATCGAAGCGCTCTTCACCGTAGACGAGGAGCAGGGACTGACAGGAGCCAACGGGCTCGACGCAAGCCTGATCAGCGGACGCATCCTGCTCAACCTCGACTCCGAAGAGCACGGCATGATAGTGATCGGATGCGCCGGATCCATGTGCACCATCGCCACATATCCGATGGAGGAGACCGACGCTCCGGAGGGTTTCGACTGGTATGAAGTGCATATCGACCATCTCAAGGGAGGACACTCCGGCATGGAGATACACTTAGGACGCGGCAATGCCAACCAGCTTCTGGCCCGCTTCCTCTGGCTCGCCGAAGACGAGTTCGGAGTGATCATGCTGAGTGACTTCCAGGGCGGCGGCCTTCCCAATGCGATACCCCGCGAGGCCAAGGCCCTCGTAGGCATTCCCGCCGGCAACGGAGAGGCCTTCGAGAAGATGGCGGAGATCTACAGCGCCACCATCCACGACGAGCTCCGACTCGCGGAGGGCGACAGCTTCACATTCACCGTATCGATGCGTGAGAAACCGGCCCGCATGATCGGGGAGGAATACGTAAGCCCGCTCATCTCCACCATATTCGGAACTCCCAACGGAGTGCAGGGAATGAGCCTCGCCGTGCCGGGACTCGTGGAGACGTCGTCAAACCTCGCCAGCGTACACAAGGAAGGCGACGACAAGGTAGTGGTCACCACACATCAGCGTTCTTCAGTAGACAGCAAGCGCGAGGAGATCACTGACCGCATCACCGCACTCTACGAGAACATCGGATGCGTAGTGGAGACCAACGACCCAAGTGTAGGCTGGGCTCCGAATCCCGAAAGCAAACTGCTCAAGACAGCGGAGGAAAGCTTCAAAGACCTCTTCGGCTACCAGCCGAAAGTGGAGGCCCTGCATGCAGGCCTCGAGTGCGGCATATTCCTTGAGAAGATGCCGGGAATGGACATGATTTCCTTCGGCCCGACCCTGAAAGACATCCACAGCCCCAACGAAAAGGCCTATATCCCTTCGGTGGAGGAATACTGGAAGTTCCTGACCGACCTGCTGAGGCGTCTGGCATAGCACCATGCCCCTCAAATGGGGAAAGAATTAGAACATCGATACGCCCTTCGCGAAACAAGCGGGGGGCGTAATGCGTTATTTTCTTAGAAGGATAGAAATAAGAATACGACCTCATGATAGAAGACAACATAATAAATAAAGAAGAAAACGAAAGGACGGTGCTCGTCGGCCTCGTCACCCAGAAGCAGAGCGAAGCTAAAGTCAACGAATATCTCGACGAGCTCGAATTCCTCGCCAAGACCGCCGGCGCGGAGCCGGAGAAGCGTTTCATTCAGAAACTCGACTATCCCAATCCACGCACATACGTAGGCACCGGTAAGCTCGACGAGATACGCCAATATGTGGAAGACCATGAGATAGGCCTCGTCATCTTCGACGACGACCTCTCTTCCAAGCAGGTGCTCAACATCGAGAAGGAACTAAAGGTGAAGATCCTCGACCGCACCAGCCTCATCCTCGACATCTTCGCCAAGCGGGCACAGACGGCCACAGCCCGCACTCAGGTGGAGCTGGCGCAGTACCAGTATCTGCTCCCGCGCCTTACCCGAATGTGGACCCACCTCGAACGTCAGCGGGGCGGTATCGGTATGCGTGGTCCCGGTGAGACCCAGATAGAGACCGACCGCCGAATAATCCTCGACAAGATCTCCCGCCTCAAGGAGGAACTGAAGGACATCGACAAGCAGAAGAGCATACAGCGCAAGAACCGCGGCAACATGACGCGCGTGGCACTCGTAGGCTATACCAACGTAGGCAAGTCGACGATCATGAACCTCCTGAGCAAGAGCGACGTCTTCGCCGAAAACAAGCTTTTCGCCACGCTCGACACAACCGTAAGGAAGGTGACCATCGACAATCTCCCCTTCCTGCTCTCCGACACCGTAGGATTCATACGCAAGCTGCCGACACATCTCGTCAACTCCTTCAAGTCGACGCTCGACGAGGTGCGCGAGGCCGATCTGCTGATGCACGTGGTAGACGTAAGCCATCCTAATTTCGAGGAGCAGATAGAAGTTGTAGACAAGACCCTCAGCGAAGTCTGCGGTGCGGCGCAGAAGCCACAGATACTCGTCTTCAACAAGATCGACGCGTTCAAATACACTCCGAAGGATCCCGATGACCTCACCCCCGCTACACGCGAGAACATGAGCCTTGAAGACTTCAAGAAGACATGGATGGCGAAGATGAACAACAACTGCGTCTTCATATCGGCCAAAGACCGAACCAACATCGATCAGCTCAAGGAACTCCTGTATGAGAAGGCGAAGGAAATACATGTGGAGCGTTTCCCCTACAACGATTTCCTTTTCCAGAAATATGACGACATTGAGAATTAATTTAGAATTGAGAATGGAGAATTAATTGAGAATGGAGAATGGAGAATTGAGAATTGATGGTGAATGGTGCATTATGCATTGTGCATTATAAGAAAGGGTGTGTGGATATGAACAACGAAGAGATAGAAATACTTGAACGTCAGGGTTGCTTCAGTACAGACTGGAGCAGGGTGGAGATAGCGGAAGGCACGGATCTAAGCCGGATCAGGAACGTATATTTCAGCGGGCCTGTCAGGATCGGCAAGGGTTCGGAGATCATCAATGTGCCGGGAGGCATCTCCAACGTGCGCATAGGCGATTACGTAAGGATCATAAATGTGGCGCGGATAGAGAATTCCTCCAATGCGTCTTTCGGGGTCGGCACGGATGTAGCCGTGCTCGACGAGACCGGTGGAAGACCGGTGAGGATATATCCCGGAATATCGGCGCAGATCGCCGCCATAGCCGCCCGGATGCCGGAGTATGCGACTGAAAGGCTCTTTCCGATGATCGACCGCCATATAGCCGAAATGAAATCGGAGGAGAGAGATATGCCGGAGATAGGCGACGGTGCCCAGATCTTCGACTGCGGTCCGATCTCAGACGTGCGTGTATGGCCGGGAGTGCTTATCGAGGGTGCGGCTTTGCTCCACAACGGAAGTGTAGTCAGCAACCAGCGCCACTCGACCTACGTCGGTCAGGGGGTGAACGCCGAGAATTTCATCATCGAGGATGCCTCGGTGGCAAACGGCGTGGTGCTCCGCAACACTTATGTCGGACAGGGCTGTGTGATCGACAAGGGATTCACTTCCCACGACTCGCTCTTCTTCGCCAACTGCTCGATGGAAAACGGCGAGGCCTGCGCGGTGCTCGCCGGTCCATACACGGTCAGCATGCACAAAAGTTCCCTACTCATCGGATGCCAGACATCGTTTATGAATGCCGGATCGGGCACCAATATGAGCAACCATATGTACAAGCTCGGACCGGTACACTGGGGGGTACTTGAGCGCGGAGTGAAGACCTCATCCAATTCATACGTGATGCACGGTTCCCGCATAGGAGCTTTCTCTCTCGTGATGGGCGACCACAAGACACACCCCGACACTTCCGCCTTCCCCTTCTCCTACCTTTTCGGCGACAAAGACGGCAAGACCATCGTGGTGCCAGGCGCTATGCTGAAGAGCTACGGCCTGAAGCGCGACGGAGACAAATGGCCGAAACGCGACCGGCGGCTCGGGAATGGAATGAGACTCAACGACCGAATCTCATTCGGCATACTGAATCCGTATACCGCCGACATGATTCTGGAGGCTATCGACATAATCGACCGTCTACTCCCACAGGCTTCCGACGGAGAGGGATATATCGGCTATAATGGAATGAAGATAAAGCGAAGCTCACTTGAGAAGGGACGCGGGCTCTACACGCTTGCCCTGAGCAAGTATGTAGATTCACTTAAGGAGAAAGAACCGGCAGAACATCCGGATGCTGACATCACAGACCATTGGATCGATCTCTTAGGACAAGTAATCACGGAGTCAGACCTCAAGCGAGCGCTGGCGGCAGACAGCATCAAGGAGATAGAGCAGGCACTCGACGAAGCTTCAGCCTCATACGAAGCCTGTGAACAGCAATGGGCCGCCACAAGGCTAAAAGGTCATAATCCCGACCTTTCTTCAGAATTCGACGCAATGATAGAGAAAGACCGCAAAGACAGCCTCACGCAAATCAAGAAAGAAACCGACATGCTCTCCCTCATCAATACCACATCTAATGGCAAAACAGGAATACATTGAGAAAAACCGGCAATGGCTCGCCGAGAAAGCTCAGGAGCCGGAAGTGCAGATGCTCGATAAGGGTGTCTGCTATAAAGTGATTAAATCTGGCGACCCGAAAGGAAAGCAGCCCAACCGCAACAGTGTGGTGACGGCCCACTATACGGGCAAGACCATCAATGGCAAGACATTCGACAGCAGCCGAGGCGATGTAGCTCCGGCCTTCCGTCTGCGCGACCTCATCACCGGCTGGATCATCGCCATGCAGCAGATGCGCGTCGGCGACCGCTGGGAAGTATATATCCCGGCCGAACAGGGCTACGGCAAACGATCAGTACCCGGCATTCTCGGCGGCTCCACCCTCATATTCGACATCGAGCTCCTCGCCGTAAACTGAATTTCCACAGAAATCATCATTTGACACATCGGGAAATCATCATTTGGTACATCGGGAAATCATCATTTGACACATCGGGAAATCATCATTTGATACATCGGAAAATCATCATTTGATACATTGAAGAATCATCATTTGATACATTGAAGAATCATCATTTGGTACATCGGGAAATCATCATTTGGTACATCGGGAAATCATTATTTGATACATCGGAAAATCATCATTTGGTACATTGGAAAATCATCATTTGGTACATTGAGAAATCATCATTTGGTACATTGAGAAATCATCATTTGGTACATTGATAATTATAAAGTATTGATAAATAAATTTATTTAACATTTGGTAGTTAGGATTATTTTTATTAATTTCGCACAAAAATAATTCTCATGATCGAATATAAACCACGCATCGCCGACTCATTACTTTCCGACAAACTGGAAGGGATGGGGGCAGTTTTGATAGAAGGGCTGAAATGGTGCGGCAAAACGACTACTGCCGAGCAACAAGCACATAGCATCATATACCTTGATGAACCGGGGAAAAAACGGCAATATATGGATATTGCTGCCTTGGACCCGCAAAAGATTCTTGTCGGAAAATATCCACGACTTCTTGATGAATGGCAGACTATACCAGAATTATGGGATGCGGTTCGCTTCGCAGTCGATCATGGCAATCAGGATGGGATGTTTATCCTGACAGGGTCTGCCGTTCCTTTGTCGGAGGAGGAAAAACAGAAAATCAGCCATAGTGGTACCGGCAGGATAGGACGTATCAAAATGCGTACTATGTCGTTATGGGAATCGCAGGAATCTTCGGGAGAGGTATCACTCAAAGACCTGTTCGCAAGCAAAAACGACATTTACGGTACCGGTGAGACTGATCTTGAAAAGATTGCATATTACATGTGCAGAGGCGGATGGCCTAAGAGCATATCCCAGCGCCCACAGATAGCTTTAGGCAGAGCCTTCGATTACTATGATGCAATCGTGAATACCGATATCTCCCGTACGGATAAAACCCTCACCAATCCGGAGCGTGTCAAACTGATACTCCGCTCTTATGCCCGTCATCAAGGAGCTCAGGTATCCATAGCATCGATAAGAGACGACATCAAAAGCAACGAAATCATGGCAATGGATGAGCGTACGGTAGCCTCTTACATAGAGACCTTAAGGAAAATCTTTGTCATAGAAGACATGCCGTCTTGGAATCCTAACCTTAGATCAAAAATCGCTATCCGCTCTTCCGATACAAGATATTTTTCCGACCCTTCAATAGCATCAGCCTCCTTAGGTTTAGGACCATCCGACCTTATAAATGATCTGGAAACTTTCGGACTTTTATTCGAGACGATGTGCGCAAGAGACCTGAGGGTATATGCGGAAGCTCTTGGCGGGACTGTCTACCACTATCGAGACAGCAGCGGACTGGAGTGCGATGCAGTAATTCATCTGAGAAATGGTTCTTATGGTCTGATCGAAATTAAACTGGGAGGAGACAATGCTATTGAAAACGGGGTGAAGACACTTGAGGCCCTGACAAAAAAAATCGACACTACACGCATGAAGGCGCCAAGCTTTAAAATGGTCCTGACCGCGGTAGGACCATTCGCCTACCGCAGACCTGACGGAATATACGTCGTCCCTATAACCACTTTAAAAGACTGAAGATAACAGAAATGGCTCGCAAATGTAAACATGCATCATTTTGGCAATACCAATCAATAAAGAAGAAAGATAGTAATGAATAAAGAATGGTCTGAAATGAATAAGAAAATGCAACTGGAGCTCCGGAAGGAAATCAGTTTTGCATCCGGCATAGATACACTCCTTAAATTAAGGTCAATTCTCTTCGAAACTGTTGAATCTTTCTTCGGGATATTGTCAAAGGAAGACTTTTCCGCCATGCCATACGTCAATGCCAAGGGCTTTCACAACAAAAATGTAGCATATTCCATCTGGCATATATTCCGTATTGAGGATATAGTAGTTAACTCACTGATCAGGGATGTTATTCAGGTTTTCTTTACCGGAAAGTATCAAAGAAGGATAAACTCTGACATTATTACCACTGGAAATGAACTGATAAAAAGTCAAATTACCGATTTCTCCAAAAAACTTGATTTGAAAGAGCTCTGGTCTTATGCCTCAGAAGTAAAGACAAACACTGACGTTTTTCTTCGAACTCTCTCTTATAACGATATGAATAAGAAATTCTCTCCTGACAAAAAGCAATACCTTAAATCCCTTAACGTGGTAGGAAACGAACCGATTTCCAACTGGCTCATAGATTATTGGTGCAACAAAGACATAAAAGGCCTAATCATGATGCCACTATCCAGACACTGGATAATGCATATAGAAGCCTGCCAAAGAATTATCAGCAGACTTCACACCATATAATCAAAAAAACAGTATTCGCCACATAGGAAATTTATTTTTATTACAGCTATATAGTCAAAATCAAACACCTTATTATGAGCGTCATACGATCAATTAAAGTCATAGTTCCATAGCGTAGTAAATGTACTTTTTAATAAACTATAGCAACGTCATCGAAAAAGATTCAGGCAACATCAAAACTTCAACTAAAATTCTCCCTGGAAGTATAAATAAGATTGTCCATCATTTTTCCCGAAAAATGAATTTGATATTTGAAAATTAGGTTGTAACTTTGCAGTCATAAACCTAATTCATGATGAAATCAACCTTTTTATCCATTTTGGCAGGAGGAGCGCTACTGATCGGTGGCATACCTGCACATGCCTTTGAATTCAATAAAAACAGCATTCCCGATGTGAAATGGGATGCGCAGAGCCTCATCATCGACGGAGACAGAGTGACTCCCGTGATGGGGGAAATCCACTATAGCCGCCTGCCAGAAAACGAATGGCGCTCTTCCGTACGCAAGATGAAAGACGGCGGAGTGACCATTATCGCCACTTACGTATTCTGGAACCATATCGAGGAGAATGAAGGCAGGTTTGACTGGAGCGGACAGCGGAACCTCCGCAGATTCATCGAAATATGTAAGGAAGAGGGAATGCCGGTGGTGCTTCGCGTCGGGCCTTTCTGCCACGGCGAGGTCAGGAACGGAGGTATTCCCGACTGGATCTTCGACAAGGGCATCAAGTCGAGGTCGGAAGACCCGGCATTCCTTGACGCGGTGGCGAAGCTTTACCGGCAGATCTTCACCCAGGTGCAGGGACTGCAGTGGAAAGACGGTGGTCCGGTGATGGCCTGCCAGTTTGACAACGAATACCGTGGCCACGGCTCCTACCTGATGAGCCTCAAGGGAATCGCCGAGGAAATAGGCTTCGACCTCCCTTTCTATACCCGCACCGGCTGGCCCGAGCTTAAGACACCCGTACCTTTCGGCGAAATGATACCGCTCTACGGCGACTATGCCGACGGATTCTGGGAACGCTCAATAAAGCCTACAGCCGGAAACTACTACAAGGCATTCAATTTCAAAGGATTCAGGAGCAGCACAGCCATCGCTTCCGAACAGCTGAAGGATCAGAAGGAAAAACTCACCGAAGGCGATGAGCTATACCCCTACTTCACCTGCGAACTCGGCGGAGGAATGATGGGCGCCTACCACCGTCGCCCCTGGATCTATCCGGAAGACGCCTACGCGCTCGCCACAGTCAAGCTCGGAAGCGGCAGCAACCTGCTCGGCTACTATATGTATCACGGCGGCACGAACCCCGAGGGCGATTCATATCTCAACGAGACCCAGCGCACCCAGGCCACCAACTACAACGACCTTCCGGTGAAGAACTACGACTTCCAGGCTCCGCTCGGAGAGTTCGGGCAGACCTATCCCCACTACTACACACTCCGCAAACTCCACCTCTTCATGCAGGACTACGGCGATGTTCTCGCTCCGATGGAGGCGTCCTTCCCGGCTCCGCAGGATATAGCCAAGGGTGATGACTCCTCGCTCAGATACTCCTACAGGACTGACGGCGACCGCGGATTCGTATTCATCAACAACTACGAGCGCCTCCAGAAACTTTCCGCAAAGAAGGGCATCCGGTTTGACCTCTGCGGCGTGAAGTTTCCCTCAAAACCCATAACGATACCGGCCGGAACCACATGTATCTTCCCCGTAAACATCGATGGCATACGCTACGCCACCGCCCAGCTCATAGCGAAGCGTGACGGCAGGATATATCTCCAGCAGATACCCGGCATTCCGACAGAAATAGCACTCGGCAAGAAGGTGATTAAGAATGTCAAGGCTCTCGGTCCGGAACGTCCGGTAGCCGACAACGTCTATCTGCTCACTTCCGAGCAGGCCGCGCGCCTCTTCCTTCCGGAGAAGACTCCCGTTTCTTTGCCAGCGGTCATGCCCAAAATCGGAAAGACTGCGGAAGCCGGAGCACCGCGCAAGATCACGATCGGGGTGAACAAAGCCGCAGAAGAACCATCGGACGAGGATTTCGAAAACGCCGCCATATATACGGTCAGCAATCTGCCGAAAGCCGACGAAAGGGAAAACGTATTGCTTAAGATCGACTACCGGGGCGACGTAGCGCGGCTATACTGCGACGGCAAACTCATTGCCGATAATTTCTACAACGGACGCCCGATGCTCTACGGCCTCTGGCGCCTGCCGGAAAACGCTGAAAAACTCGAACTACGCATTCTCCCCCTTCAGGAGGATATGTCGGTCTACTTCCCCGAGGAAGCCGACATCAGGCCGGGCGAAGAAGTGAAGGCGATATCTTTAATTGAATCCTCCCTGTAAAGACGCACGGATATTCATAGGGCACGCGGACGCACGAACCGTGCGTCCCTACTAAGAAAACTGACAATATATACCATAGTTATGAAAAAAATCATACTCTCTACAGCACTCATTTACTCTGCGTGTGCGTTTGGAGGGACTGACAATAAAATCGACCTTTCAGGCACATGGAGGTTCGGATACGGCGACACACCGGTATACGACGATGTCATCACCCTTCCCGGATCCATGCTGACCAACGGCAAGGGACGCGATGTGGACACCGATACGAAATGGACAGGGTCGCTCTACGACATGTCGTATTACTACAGCGACCTTTACAAACCCTACCGCGAACCGGGCAACATAAAGTTTCCCTTCTTCCTCACTCCGGATAAGGAATATGTAGGCAACGCATACTATTCCAAGACAGTCCATGTGCCGGCCGACTGGAAAGGGAAGCGCGTGCTGCTGCATCTCGAGCGCCCGCATATCGAGACCACCGTGACTGTCAACGGCAAGGAGGCAGGCCACCGGATGTCGCTGTCGACTCCACACGAGTTCGACATCACGGAATTCATCATACCGGAAGCAGACAATAAGATAGACATTACTATCTACAACGGCATAGAGAACGTATGCGTGGGCCAGGACTCCCACAGCGTGACCGACCAGACGCAGGGAAACTGGAACGGTATCTCGGGCGACATTTACCTGAAAGCGACTCCGAAAGACGCCTTCATCAGGAATGTCCGCGTATATCCCGATGTGAAGGGCCGGAAAGCCGACATCAAGGTGATAAAGGGAGGCGATGCGAAGAAGATAAAAAATGTCTCGGCGCGTGTGGTATCCGACGACGGCTCGCAGGTATTCAACCTTCCGAAGTGGAAGCTCAGCGGCGACACGCTGACATTCACCGTAGATTTAGGCGACAGGATGCAGACCTGGGATGAGTTCACGACTCCGCTCTATAACGTCACTGTCGGTTTAGGCGACCACATGGCCGAGACACAGTTCGGCATGCGCGACATCACCGTCGACGGACGCGACATCATGATCAACGGCCGCCCGATGTATGTGCGCGGTACGGTGGAGAACTGCTGCTTCCCTCTTACCGGCTATGCTCCTACCGACGAGGAGTCGTGGGCGAAGGTGTTTGCGAAGTGTAAGGAATACGGCATCAACATGATGCGCTTCCACAGCTACTGTCCGCCGGAGGCGGCTTTCGCGGCCGCCGACAAGGCTGGAGTCTATCTTCAGCCGGAGGGTCCGTCATGGCCCAACCATGGCGTGAAGCTCCGCAGCGGAATGGCCATCGACCAATACCTCATCGACGAGGGAAAGGCCATAATCGATGCTTACGGCAATCATCCGTCGTTCGTCATGATGGCAGCGGGCAATGAACCGGCGGGCAACTGGGTGCCTTACACTGACATGTGGGTGGCTACGATGAAGGACTATGACCCGACAAAAATCTACTGCGGAGCGTCGGTAGGTGGCGGATGGGCATGGGACGGCGGCAGCGAATACCATGTGAAGGGGGGAGGCCGCGGCCTTGACTGGAAAAACCATATGCCCGGCTCGGAAGACGACTTCATGGCAGACATAAAGCAGCCGCGCAATTTCAAGCCTACCGAAGGGCTTCCGGAGAACAACTCCCCCATCCTCGCCCACGAGCAGGGACAGTGGTGCGCATTCCCCGATCTGGAGGAGACTACGCAATACACCGGGCCTTACAAAGCTAAGAACTTCGAGATATTCCGCGACCTGCTTGAAAAGAACGGGATGAAGGGTATGGACCGCAAGTTCCTGATGTCGAGCGGCAAGCTACAGACGCTCTGCTATAAATACGAGATAGAGCGCAATCTCCGCACTCCCGACTATACAGGATTTCAGCTTCTCGCGCTCAACGACTACAGCGGACAGGGCACGGCCCTTGAGGGTGTGCTCAATGTGTTCTGGAAGGAGAAGGGCTACGTCGATGGCGAGCAGTGGAGGGAGTTCTGCAGTCCGGTGGTGCCTTTGGCCCGCTTCCCGAAGTTCGTCTTTACGGATGCGGAGTCGGCAAGCGTCCCGGTGGAGATCATCAACGCTACAGCCGGCAGCCTCGGCCAGACAAAGGTTTCATATTCAGTTACCGATGCCGATGGCTCCGAAGTAGCGGCAGGAGTAATTAGCGATACCGATATTCCCTTAGGGAAGAACCATCAGGCCGGCACGGTAAGGCTTCCGATCGGCAAGGTCGTAGATCCGAAGAAATACACTTTGACGGTAAATGTGGGCGATCAAGGACGCAACAGCTGGGAGTATTGGGTCTATCCGGAAGAGGCGGTGCTTGACGTGCCTAAGAATGTCTTCGTGACCGATACACTCGACTCCACGGCTTTGGAGATTCTTGAGAAGGGAGGCAACGTGCTGCTGACGGTAGCCGGGAAGGTGACGCTCGGCAAGGATGTGGTGCAGAACTATATGCCGGTGTTCTGGAATACAAGCTGGTTTAAGATGCGGCCGCCGCACACTACCGGAGCGTATATCGACACGACGCACCCACTATTCTCCCATGGTTTCCCGACCGATGACTGGAGCAACCTCAACTGGTGGGAACTGCTCAATAAGGCTCAGGTGATGAACCTCCTTGAACTTCCCGCCGAATATCAGTCGCCGGTCCAGCCTATCGACACATGGCATCTTAGCCGCAAGCTCGGCATGGTGGTGGAGGCGAACGTCTTGAACGGAAAACTCTTCATGACCACTATGGACCTTGACCGCGATCTCGACCGGCGTGTGGTGGCGAAGCGTATGCGCAACGCCATCCTGAGCTATATGGCGAGCGAGGATTTCAATCCCGCATTGAACCTTGCGCCGGAGACCATCACCGATTTCTTCACAAAGGAGACGGCTCCGGTAGAGATGTACACCAACGAGACACCGGATGAGCTCAAACCGAAATTAAAGTAGAGATTGAACCATCGCATGCCTTTAAGCGTTTATAAGCCAAATACAATAATCATTCACTCTAAAAACACACTACCATGGACATCCAGCAAATCATCTCCCACCTTAAGGAGAACTTCGGCGATAACTTCGACATCGCAAAGGTGACAAGCGCACTCAAAGGCATCGATCTGAAGAACCTCAACATAAGCGAGATCGTCTCCAAGCTTCACGCCGACGGCCTTCTCGACAACGTGAACCTCGACAGCCTTAAGGGCAACGTAATCGACAATCTCAAGGAAAAAGCCGGCGGTATGCTCGGCGGACTCTTCGGCAAGTAATCGAAAGAAAACGACATTATCAAAAATACCCCAACGCCTTCCGACACCAATCGGGAGGCGTTAATCATATCCCCATGGAACGGAGGCTTCCCAGCCTCCGCCCCCAAACCGTGCAGCCCATGGAATGGAGGCTTCCCAGCCTCCGCCTCGCCGGCAAACGTCAATTCAGCCCATCAGTCTTTGAGGCATCCTATAGGGACAACAAGGACTCCGTCGGTGCGTTGGTAGGCATAGTCCCCGACTGCTGTAAGCACCATCTCAAATGAAGGAGCTTTCATCTTTGTTGTGTCAATGCGGTTGCGAAGTTCCATCAGGTTTGAGGCCCCTTCATTGATAAGCCTATCCCCTCCCAATTTGATTTCACAAGCACAATTTATTTTACTTATAAACAATAAAATACAATTAACATTTCCGTACTTGGCGCATTTTCACTTCCACACTTGGCGCGTTTTCGCTTCCGTACTTGGCGCGTTTTCGCTTCCGTACTTGGCGCGTTTTCGCTTCCGTACTTGCATCACCCCCTCTGCGTAGCCCATGGAACGGAGGCTTCCCAGCCTCCGCCCCGCGCGGCATATAGTTTTTGAGAATTATCCTCTGCAGTTACAGATATCCCAACTCAAACTATAGTCAATGATATCTTCCGGCCAAGACCTTCGAATATACGGAACAATGTACTTAACTGAATATCGGACTTGCCATTCTCCAACCGTGAAATATAAGTTTTTTTGTCCCGATTCTTTCAGCCAACTGTTCCTGAGTAAGACCCGCCTTCAATCTTTCCTCCTTCAACGTCTCAGCAAGACTGAAAGCCGCTGCATCAATTTCAAATTGATCGCGTTCAGGCATCCCAATCTGCCCATACTCCGCATCCAACAGTTGATCGAATGTCTGTGCACCCATTATTGCATCTTTTTTTGCACTATCCATTTTGTTTCTCATTAAAGTATTCTTTCATCAATCGTTTTGCTCTATCTATTTCCTTCTTTAGCATTATAGGGAATTCATTCATTTAAATAAGGCTCCAATATCAAGTCAAGTGCTCCGATGAGATAGAATGGTATATTGAGTAGAATAAAACTATTGCCCGAAGGAGTCGTAACCATATCGGAAGAATACGGGCCCGACCATATCCTCACCGCAAGCCGACAGGGGGCTGAGTTCTGCGTCTTATGGCTTTGGTCTACGAATGAATGCAGGGAACGCAGCTTGGAGTTCACTCCTGCCTTCACTTCGATTGGAATGAGGGTAGACTGAATGTTGCATACGAAATCAACCTCCGCTTCCGATCCTTTTGCATTCCTTACCCAGAATGCCCTTACTGAGCCGTAAGCATCACTGAGAGTAAGAAGCTCCTGCCCTACTAATTGCTCGGCGAGATGACCTTTCCACACATCAAGTATGTCTTTTGCTCCAAATACCTCCCTTTGGTTTCCTGCCGCGAAATTTACCAGCCCGATATCAAGCCAAAGTAGTTTCGGAGACTTCCGGCTTTCCGTGATTATTGGCAGACCAGTATTGACGGTAGGATAGACAAGTTCGAGAAGCATGGCCTTTTCAAGAAGCCGAAAGCTTTCGCCCATATCCCGCGAGCCGTAATTGCTTCCTCCAAAACCACTGAAGGAAATAGTGGATCCGGCCATACCCCAGCCTTGCCTGAGGATAGTGCGGATGCATTCCTTTTCTGATTTAGAGGACGCATACTTCTCAGAATCGTCTCGGTATCCTTCAATCAGACTAAGCAGTACACTTGACAAGCCTACCACATCTTTTGTAGCGGCATACCTTGCTACCACTTCCGGCATTCCCCCGATCAATGCATATCGATTTAGGAGCGTCATCAATCTGTCATGAAAAGCATTTAACGATGCTGGACGTGTCTTGATTCTGTCATATAGCGACTCTTCTCCCATTGCATTAAGAAACTCAAGGAACGAACATGGATGCATCGCGAGATATTCCACTCTCCCCACAGGGAAAGAGATGCCGGAAGCAAGAAGTCGTTCGAGCAGCGACCCGGCTGCTATAACAAATATTTCAGGACACTCTTCATAGAAATAACGTAATTTCTGAACAGCCGCCGGGGAGTTTTGTATCTCGTCGATGAATACCAGAATCCTACCATCTTTTTTCTCCTTATTGCAATATAGCAACAAGTCTGAGAGCAAATCAGTTATACCTTTCGAAGCATCAAAAAGCGCGGCTGCATGGGGATTTTCAAGATTGACGTAAAGATAAGTTTCGAATTCTTTTGCAAATTCGTTGACTACAGTGGTTTTGCCTGTCTGGCGTGCACCTCTGATGACGAGCGGCTTCCTGAATGGAGAGGCTGCCCAGCGCTGCAATGATGCCTGTATCTGCCGTTTGAACATTTCTTATGTATTTTAATTCATAACCTACTGATATCAACGCTTAAACATTCATAATTGTTATAATTCATAGGCAACAGCATAATATTTTTGTCACAATTCATAGCCAACTTCACAACGATTTTGTCACATTTCATAGGCAACTTCACAATATTTTTGTCACATTTCATAGCCAACACAAAAAATCCCCTGAAATATTGTAGCAGCCTCCGCACAGCCGGCAAAAGCTAACTCCAATCCAAAAGATCTCACCCATTCATCGACGTTCACAACCATTTCAAAATTTAAATCCCAAATTTATCATCAAAAATTTTGCAGTTTCGCAAAAAGTTTATAACTTTGCGTCTGCAGACCGACTCGCAGAAGCCCCGGTCCGGGGCCTTTGTGGGCGGGAATCTGTAGCGGCGTACCTTGTGTACGTCCATAACTACATATTATAAAAGCGTTTATCCGCGCTGATTCTTGACAGTCTGAAATGTCTCGCAAACTTTCCAAACCAAAGTCAAGGGTCGAGCAACGGTAGATGCCCGTGGTATGTCATACCCTGTTTCTGGCGCAGTATCCCGTGAGGGATAGTGTAGCTATGAGCATTGTATACATATTTAGCGTGGGCTTCTGCGTTGCCGTCCGACTTTGGTTAGGCAATGCGAGAAGCCTCAGACTGTAGGACGGCAACAGATACAGACTCCTACGCTTTTTCACTTTATATCAACCGATAGATTGCCGTTACAGGAGTTTGGAGGCAACCGTATGTTTATGAAACACCTATTACTTACATGCGCATTTCTGGCTGCGATCAGTCATTCAGGACTTGCGAAACAAATTTCAGAAGAAAACTTCTCATGCGACGGCATCAGGTATACCGACTATGGCCATACTGTCGCCGGTCTGGAGTCGAATGAAACCACCAACGTGGTGATTCCCTCCACTGTGAAATATGGCGAAGGAGAAGCAACCGTTGAGCGCATCATGATTGATGCATTCCAAGACTGTCCAAAACTGGAAAGCCTAACCATCGCAGGCTCAATCAGGGAGTTCTATAGTTCCGATTTCGGTCAGACACCCGAACATCCTTTCAGTGGAACTCCGGCCCTAAAAGAACTGATCTTTGACTCTGGAGAGGGGGACATCAATCTTCCATACCCTTTCGTAGAAGACAGCTGGAATCTTGATCGCCTTATAATCAACCGCCCCTTCGAGTCAATTTTCCTTGTAAATAATCGTTGGGAAAACTATCCGGTTTTTGAAGGCATAAGAGTCAATACAGTGGAGCTTTTCCCTGATGATGTGCCTTCCGGCATGGAATCTCTGCCAGACAATGTCTTTCAAAAATCAGACATCAAGACACTCGTAGTCGGACCTGCCCTCGCTTCATTAGGAGTAAATACATTTATCGACATGCAACAGTCGATCAGCAACATCCTTATCAAGGAATCCGAATACCCCTTGAGACTCTACAGAACTGTTGTTACAACAGAAGACGCAGGGAATGGTCTCGGCACCATGTGGTCTACCAACTATCCATCATTTGATGAGAGCGCCATATCGGGACTTAATTATGTAGATATGGGACGACAGCCGGATATCCTACCCCAGACAAAATTCTTTTCCAGCGTAAGGGAATTGAATATCGGTCAGGGAATCAAAGAAATTCAATCCAATGCATTTTCCGAAGCAGAGCATCTGGAAGTAGTCAGGATCAGCGAAGGCATTGAAAACATCGGATATGGTGCATTTCAAGGATGCAGTGAACTGAAAGAGGTATACCTTCCCTCTTCCATAGAAGAGATTGCCTCAAATTTATTCACAGACTGCTCATCATTGACAAAAGTACTAATCCCTTTCGGCATCAAAAAAATCGGAAGCGGAGCCTTCATGATGTGTCAATCCTTGAAAGAAATTGAATTCCCATCTTCACTTAAGGCCATAGAACATTATTCTTTTGTAGGCAGTTCACTCACATCATTGGAGATTCCGGAGAGTGTCGAGATTATTGACGAGATGGCATTCTCATCGTGTCCTCTCGAATACATAAGGGTATTCCGTGAAGAACCTCTGAAAGAAAACGAAGTATCGCCTCTGGCTTTTGATTGTTATCAGACTGCACAACTGATAGTGCCACGTGTTTCCATCAACACATATATGGAAACTATTCCATGGTCATTCTTCGAAAGAATAACTTCAGAACCTTGGATAAAGTGTATGCCCTCCAACCTTCTTCTTACCGAAGGAGAGACGAAAACGTTATCATTTGAAGTTATGGATGTCGACAATCCAACACAATGGGATATATACTGCGAATCCGAGAATACAGAGATAGTCACTGTAGATCCAATCACAATGGAAATCACAGGCATTAAAGAGGGAACAACCCTGCTCAAAGTAACAGCCACTTTTAATGAAACAGCAGCCATCACCGGCACCTTTACTGTGACTGTGAAAGCTGACTCAGGCGTAGACTCCATCCTCATTGACCCGGATGAGATTGTGACTGTCTACAACATGAACGGCATGAAGGTTGGAACATGTAGGTATTCCGATTTGGAGCAATCGATTTCCTCCGGACTATACATAATCCATACTTCAAACGGAATCACCAAGAAAGTGATCTTACATTAATCAATAAACCACACAGAATAACGTATAGCGCCGAGGCTAAAAATGGCCTCGGCGCTTGATTTACAGCCCATGGAACGGAGGCCTTCCAGCCTCCGCCCCCGCGCGGCATAAGCTAATTCAATATCCGCAGTAGATCATCTCGACGTGGCCGATGGCGAGCTCGGCGCTCAGGCATACAGGGATGCGGCTGCTGCGGTCTACCTGTGCCTGCACTGCATAGCCGCTCGAAGCACCCTGATAGTTGTAGGTAAAGGAACAGGAATAAGTGGGATACGTGCTGCCTCCGGCATCATACGTGGACTGACCGTTGTAGGTCACTGTCACGGCGTTGCTGTATCCGCCACTGATCGGGATAGTCACCTGCTGGCCCGGCGACATGCTGTCGAAGTCTATCTCATGAAAATAATAGAACATGCCGAGCATATCAGCCGTAACCGTGACGGCTTCCATCGTCTGCGCGTCGGCGTCAAGACTCCCCTGCCCCGCTATGTTCTTGTAGTTAGCAGGATTCGATGCCTGGAATCCGTCGCTACGGTATTCCATCACCTTCGGCTTCAGATACCAGCCGTTTTCAAACGTAACCCGTTCCCCACTCAATCCGGGAGCCATGACGGCATTCAATGTATCGCTCACGCAAAACACGCGACCCTCCCATGGAATGGTATTGCCGTCGAGAGTGGCGTTGAACTGATCGCCCTGTGAGGAAAGCGTCACCTTCCCGTGGCCGATATTCACATTTACAAGTCCCCAATGATAATGCACATCGTAGGATAGTTCCTGATAAGGGAGCTGCACCTGAGCCATCCCGGTGAGAGCCGCCACAAAGGCGAAAAGCAACAGTAAAGTCTTTTTCATAGTTATTTCCATCGCATTAATAAGGTTTCAATTTACAATTAAACAATCAAATGCCCTAAGAGTTGATGAAAATCCCATATTACCGTCATTCTCCGCCTTTCAGGACGCGGTTCGATACGTACAATCGCAATCGATTATCCTCAATTTATTCCGGTGACTGACCCAACATGTTCAGCACGCGTTCGGTATATATCTTCCGGATGGCCGGAAGTTCAGCCAGGCCTCGCTTCAACACTTCCGGTTCGAAACCAAGCTCACGCAAACTATCGGAATATTCGCCTGCTATGTCATGGAGCGTATGATTGCCGCAGACGAGCAGGAATGGCACGAGCTTCACCTTCTTCATGCGTTTGGATTCGCGTCGCAGCTGACGCGCCGTCGTCTCCGCAGTAGGATATCCCTCTATTGTCGATACATGCCTGCCGGTGAGCCCCCGATCGGCCAGCATATAGTCGAGTTGCGTATAGGTGGCTGTGGATGGAAGTTCATTGCCATGGCCTACGAAGATTATAGCATCGGCACCATCCGGATCCTCTGTGGCAAGAATATCCACCACCTTCTCGAAATCCGAAGGGGTATAACAGAGGGGACGCCCGACCTCCACCTTTTCAAAGAAGGGGCGCACCTCATCCACGGCACGCGTCACTTCCTCCATTTCACCTCCATCGATTATCAGGCTTGGCTGCACGATCAAAGTGTCGACACCTTCGGCCCGCAGCGAAAGCATAGCATCCGTAGGCGACATGGCCACCAGTCCCCGACGGCTTAGATTTTGGCGAACTACGGGCGATATATAGGCCTCCCGTACAATTGCCGCATTCCCTACGGCTTCATTTATTTCACCGGTTATTTTGTTGATGGTAAGTTCACGGGTGGCATCGTTGCTGCTTCCGTAGTGGGCCACCACTACTCCGGTGCGTGAGAACGAGGGAACTACTGTAAGCAACGCAGCCACATAGGCTATTACTGTTCTTTTCATAGGAATCAGATATTTACTGTAAGACTCACCACATAGGAGCGGCCGGGTGAATAAAGAGCGAAATTGGAATTAAGCGGACGCATGTCGCGGCGATTGAAGATGTTGTCTACGCCAATTCCGGGTGTCAAGGTCACCCCTTTGAAACAGCTGAATGTATGACGTGTGACCAGATTCCATATTCCGTAGCCAGGAGCGTCGCCATCGGCATCACCGGGATAGTAAGTCTTCGACTGTATGCGTCCGTTGAGATTGACATTCAGGCGATACCAATCCCACTGATGCGTATAGTTGCCCGTGATGGTAGCCGTGTGAGCCACACTGCGGTTGAGTCGGCTCCAATTTCCGTCAGCCTCCAGTCCACGGCCATGGGCGAAGGTGTAGTTGGCCGATAACGTAAGCCCAGTCAGCGGCATAGCCGTGAGATTCACTTCCAGTCCCTTTACGTTTGCACGGGAATAGTTGTAATACTGCTTCACGGACAGCGAAGATAGCTTTACATCGTTGATCTCCGGGAATTCATCTCGCAGAGCTGCCTGCTCGGCATCCGACAGATCGTTGAACTTCGTGGATGAAGATGTGATCATATTGCTCACACGGTTGATATAGCCCGTCACAGAGGCAGAAAACCTATCTGTGCGATATTCAAGATTAACTCCGAAATAATTACTTGCCTCGCTTTTAAGGTCGGGGTTGCCGAATGTGATGATGTGGCGCGAGCCCATGGGCTTCATCAGGTGATAGTAAAGCTCATCAAGTCCGGGAGCGCGATATCCCATGGCATATGAGGCCCGCACATTAAAATCACCGATGTGATACATCAGCGTGGCCTTAGGAGTAAAGCGGCTGCCGATGGCCTGATAGGCATCAAAACGTGCTCCTACCAATGCAGTGAAGCAATTCAAAAACCGCTGCTCGTGCTGTGCGTAGGCAGAGAAGGAATTCATATTGCGGTCAAAATCCTCTTCCGGGCGTGCGAGACGTTCGTTGCGATAGACAAGTCCAAAAACCGAATTGCTATGTTCAGAAAAATTCATAATGGCTTTAGCTTCCAGATCATGGAATGTCTGACTCTTGGTCTGGCTGTAATCGCCCGGATTGAAATCGCCAGAAGGAAGCATGTACTTATACCATTGTCCGAACCTACGCCCGGAATAATCCAGGGAAATGCCGCCAAGTGATCCGAGGGAGTAGCGACCGCCTGCACTCCACGACCAACTCTCCGACATGGTATTATACTTCATGCCACCGGTGATTCCCTCTCGCTCGGCAGGCCGGTCGAGAAGACGATGGTAATAGCCTCCGTCTGCGTAAAGCGACAGGCGATCGGTGGGATCATACGTGAAACGCTGGGAAAGGTTCTGCGACGTGAATCCGAGCGAAAGCTGCGCGAGAGTGGGTATCAATTCCCCGTCATCATCTGTGAAATGGGAGTTTTGCCAACCATCGGAGTGTGTGTAATGAAATCCTGTCAGGGATTTCACACGCCCTGCGGGAAGGCTGAGGCTTAGCGACTGGTCAAACTGACGGTCACGACGCAAAGAAGAGTTTGACGTGAAATGAGGTTCATCCTGAGGTTCATTCATTACGATATTTATCACTCCTCCTACAGCATCCGAACCATATAGAGTGGATGCAGCGCCATTGAGCACTTCTATCCGCTTTATGAGGTTGACATCTATCTGTCCGAGGTCTACGTTTCCGCTTATGTCGCCGGTCAACTTCTTGCCGTTGACAAGCACAAGCACATGACGGTTGGTCAGTCCGTTCATACGGAGATAGGATCCCATAGCCGAAGGCGAGAAACTGAGGGAAGGAATCATCATGGTCAATGCCTCCTGCAGGTCGTTGACAGAAGCGGCGCGAAGTTCCGATCCTGTGATTACCTCTACCGGCACCGGCGTCGACTTCAGCCGTTGATGCATGCCTGTACCGGTCACTACCAACGGATTGAGGGTATATGAAAAAGTATCGGTCACCTCGACTGCGCTCTCCGCTGCGACGGCGCCGGAAGATGTCAGTGAAACTGCTGTAAGGAACAATGCTGATTTTGCAAATATTGACTTCATAGATACATCATTTTGATTTCCGAGTGCAAAATTACTTCCATTCGTCAGCCCTCACAATACCTAAAACCGAGTAAATCCAACCTACGGATTCTCATTTCCAATCATCGCAATACTTAAAACTGAGTAATTTTTACGCGAGCTCAGTGACCACGCTATAAAAAAACATAGCCCACAAACAGGCACAAAACATCAACATTTATTTGGCATATTCATATATTTTTTATAATTTTGCAAAGAAACCAGGTTTTATCATAAACCTTAACACTAAACAATCGATTTATGAAAAAATTTTTACTTTCATCAGTCTTCACGGCGGCCGCATGCACCGCGCTGGGCGCGCTGCCAACACCCAAGGCACTCACAGCCTCCAACATCCAGACCGCTGAGACCCTCAACCCCTCCAGACTTCCGAAGATGGACGCTCCCAAAAAGATCACAGCCACTCCCGACACAAAATGGGGAGAATGGAGCTATGCAGGGACTTCCACCGTGGCTTTTCCCGAGGAGGAATTCTTCTACACCGGAACAGCTGACAATGTACCGACATTCATCCGTACGGACGAAACCGACCCCTCCCATGTGCAATACCGCTTCGACGGACTACTCACCACCAATACCGCAGCCGATGTCGAGCCCTCGCCTCTCTACGTAGATGCATACGGCGACGAAGTGACGGTATACAACCAGCAGCTTCCGCCAATCTCGCTCGGAGAATATGATGAATACTATCCCGGCCCCTTCGACATCTGCGACTTTGCAGTGCTCTACGACATGGAGGCATACCGCGAGCTCAACCAATACAAAGCCAACCCTATGAGCATGAAGCTGAACCTCTGCATCTATGATGAATCGCAAGGCGAGTTCGACGGGCTGGTCTTCATGGGAGAGGTAGGCATCAAGCTCAACCTCAAGCAGAGCTTCTCGATAGCGGAAAGCTGCATCATCGGAGGCGACATGGGAATGGGACTCCTGAAAGTGGAGGATAAGGACGAAAGCGTATGGAGCATACAGTACGCTCTTGTAAAGGGCGACGGCAACATCATCAATTTCGACACCTATTCCTACGACACCGTAATCGACCGCATCATCAACAAGGACGAAGACCTTGTGATCATGAACTGGATGGCCGGCGACATCATGGCTACTCCGATGGAAGGACCCGGCGTATACACCCTCGGCGCCGTAGCCTATGATGAAGACGAGAATATGCTTTCTTACGCTACCTCCACCATATACAACATGCCTAACGAATCATGGAACTGGACTTCACGCGGACAGGCCACCGTATCAGAAGATTTCCTGAGGGAAGTCTTCGCCATGAACCTCGACAACGCCGGCATCGCTCACGATGAGCCAGCGCAATATGAAGTCGAGATCCAGGAATCCAACTCAAAGCCGGGACTCTACCGACTCGTAAACCTATATGGCCCTTCGCATCCTTATGCGCCTATATTCGAATATCTCAATGAATTCCCGGTATACACCTACATTGACTGCAGTTCGCCGGAGCTTTGCTATATCTACAATATGCCTACAGGCTTCATCGTCAAGGGCGACACCAGCGGCGAAATCACCCTCGGATGCGAACCATCCGTATATTTCGACGAAGGCTTCCCCTACGACATGATAATCGAGGAAATGCCTGAAGCATTCGGCACCTTGAAAGACGACACAATCACGTTCACACCTTCACAGATCTACCTTTCGGTGCCTGTATACAAAGAGTTTCTTGGCTACGACTGGTTCTCTGGAGAAATGTTTACCGAAAACGACTTCACCATCAAGCTTCCGGTGGGCACAGGAGTCAGCGAAGTGGAATCCGCAGACAAGGCAGCGGAATACTACGACCTTAACGGACGCCGCATCTCCGCTCCCTCAAAGGGTGGCGTCTATATCCTCCGCAAGGGCGAAAAGATAGAGAAAGTGATCCGCTAAGCAGTATACCAACCACAACATGACAAGATAAAGCCGCTCCGGACCTACCGGAGCGACTTTTTTTTATAAAAAAACAGATATACCTGTAAATCTTTCGGCATCACTCTCCGTCTCTTTAAATATAGACCCGAATTCATGGACATCAGCAACGCCTCCGACATAGATGCTTTCGAAGAGATCGTCGACCGCTTCAGCGACCGGCTCTTCCGCTTCGCGTTCATGCGCGTCGGGGTGCGCGAGACGGCCGAAGACATAGTGCAGGACGTATTCCTGCGCCTCTTCCGCACCATGAGCCAGGGACGGGAGATACGTAGCTACGAGTATTTCCTCCTCAGAAGCGTCAGCAACGCCTGCATAGACCAGATGCGGCGCAAAAAACCTCCTACGCTGCAGCTTGAAGAGATACCGGATCTTGCCGATATCCCCGACCGCGACATAGATGAGGAATTCAGGCGCGTAAGCCGTCTGCTCGACGGCCTGCCCTTAGAGCAGGCCGAGACCCTGAGGATGAAATGCTACGACGGACTGACATTCCGACAGATAGCCGAAATCCACGAAATACCGGAAGCGACAGTGAAATCACGCTACCGGTACGCCATACGGCAGATTAAGCAGAAACTTGAGAGAGAAAAATGAATGACGACACCTTAACCAAAAGCAATATGAAGAAAGACCCCTGCATAACCGACAGGCTACCCGACGAGGAACCTGAAACCGACGACCTTGACGGCCTTCTCAGCCCGAGATGCGATTTCCATGTATCCCAAGGGTTCAAACAGAGGTTGATGGCGGAGGCTGCATCTACTAAGAAGCGACACCGCCGCCGCTGGCTGCCGCTTGCCCTAACCTCCGCGGCAGCCTCCATCGCCATCATAGCCATTCCCTTGGCTTTATTCCGCCACAGCAATGAAACTACATCCACACTGCCCCCTGCAACCACGGCAAGAGTGGAAATCCCGGAACTACCTCAAGCCGACACTACCGCCCAAACCCCCGCGCATGAGCTAATAGCCGAAACCCTAAAACCCGGGCAGGAAAAGCCGACCATACGGAAAACATCTCCGAAAAGCCATCATTTATCAGGAATCCACTCCGACCAGCAATCTTCAAAAGAAGCGGTAGCAGAGGATACGAAGAAAAACCAGGCAATAGAAGGAGAGATGCCGATGGGCTGCCGGAATAAATCAATAGACCCCGAAGAAGTGAGAGTACGCCGGATGGAAACACGCAGAAACGCGGAGATGGCCTATATCGAGCGGATGCGCGATGAAATAGAGGCCACGCGGGCCTATATAGCGCAATTAAAGACAGAAGAAATCGTTTATTAACAAATACAGAACCCCATATCCCATAACGCATATGAAAAGAATACCCGCCACCATTCTCCTCATTGCCAGCATGCTGACAATTTTCCCGTTATCCTCATACGCGCAGAAAGAAAAAAAAGCAGCTCCACAGCGACGCATGATGACTTCCGAAGGCCAGCAGGCTTCAGCAGGCCATAGGTTCACCATCGACGGACAGGTAGCCCTCGACATTCCTGACGCCAAATACAACATCTACATCGCCGATATCGACAAGGAAATCACCGATGCCGACCTCGCAGGCTGTGTAGATGTGACCAACAAGACATTCAGGTTTGAAACCACCTTAAGCACGATGAAGGCGGGACGCATACGTGCCGTCATGCCCGACGGCAGCCTCAACCCGGCCTGGATAAGCGTATATTTCATTCCCGGCTTTACACTCGACCTTTCGGTGCACAAAGGATCTTTCGATATCGAAAACGATTCGGAATATAGCTTCATGGTAAATGCGTGGCTCAACAAAGACGCCCTTGCAGTCCTCTTTGAAAGTATGGGAGCTCCGGGACCGCACAATGCGGACACTAAGAAATCATCTTTAGATGTCGCGCTTGACTCATACCGGGCCATGCTGATGGAACTTCAGGACCAACTTAATTTACTCAACATGCAACCCAACTACCATCTTCTTGATGCTGAAAGAAAAAACATAATCAAAAGGATGGACAACATCAATGTAAAGATGGAATCCCTCATCGATAAATACGTCAACTCACTATAATAACAACCGGCGTCATACAAAGCCTATCATCAGCCACACCTACATCATAAAAATGAAACCGATAAGATTTCTCCCAACGCTATGCCTCACAGCCATCGCCATTTCGGCATATGCGGTCAAGCCTAAAACCGATACAACCAACCGATGGATGAGAATCACCGATGTAGAACGCACCGACAGTTCACTGCGTGTAGGAGTCCGACTCCAGAATCCGCCTCATTTCTGGGTAAAGG
>CAMWMK010000017.1 GCA_947175295.1 uncultured Porphyromonadaceae bacterium | reverse complement strand
TCTTTTTACCTTAAGATTTTTTACCTGTAGAAACTCATAAATTGGGCCGGACCGTTGAGGTTAGGCCCTTTTTTCATTTTCATATAATGGCACGTAGTGGAGGAGCGTGTAGAGATGATTTGTTCCGGCCTGCAAAAAATCTCAATTCTCAATTCTCGATTCTCAATTAATTTTTGTAATTTTGCAGTGTAAAACCTATCTATATGCTCAACGACGATTTCGACAGAGACCATCTCTGGCATCCATATACCACGACGCATGACCCGCTTCCGACTTATAAGGTGGACCATGCCGATGGCGCCGTCATCACGCTTGCCGACGGGCGTCAGCTTATCGACGGTATGTCTTCATGGTGGTGCGTTATCCATGGCTATAACCATCCGGTGCTAAATAAAGCGCTGGAAGACCAGACGGGAAAGATGAGCCACGTCATGTTTGGCGGACTTACCCATCAGCCTGCGATCGATCTCGGCAAACTCCTTCTCGATATACTGCCGCCATCCATGAACCGTATTTTCTATGCCGACTCAGGGTCGGTGGCAACGGAAGTGGCCATGAAGATGGCCGTGCAGGCGCACAACAATCCTAAGCGCACTAATTTCGCCACCATCAAGAGCGGTTATCACGGCGACACGTGGAACGCTATGTCGGTATGCGATCCGGTGACTGGTATGCACGGAGCGTTCGGTCCGGCGTTGCCGGTAAGATACTTTGCAGATGCTCCGGAATGTGGCTTCCACGACGAGTGGAGGCCGGAAGACTTCGAGCCAATGCGCAGGATACTGCAAGAGCACGCCGACGATATAGCCGCAGTTATCCTCGAGCCCATTGTGCAAGGGGCCGGAGGCATGCGTTTTTATCACCCCCGGTATCTCCGCGAGCTTAGGAAAGAATGCGATGAGCGCGGGATATTGCTGATATTCGATGAAATAGCTACAGGATTCGGACGCACTGGAAAACTCTTCGCCTGGGAGCATGCCGGAGTTGAGCCCGACATAATGCTTATAGGAAAGGCACTGACCGGAGGATACATGACATTCTCCGCAGTAGCCACATCGGAGAAAGTGGCTGAAATGATCTCTTCGAGCGAAGCCGGATGCATCATGCATGGACCCACCTTCATGGGCAATCCGCTTGCCTGCTCCGTGGCCTTGGCCAGCACGCGCCTGCTTCTTGAGAGTCCCTGGCAGGAAAGGATCAGGGAAATAGAGGCGATCCTGAGAGAGGAACTCGCTCCGGCGGCACAACTGCCGTTCGTCAGGGAGGTAAGGGTGCTCGGCGGAATAGGAGTGGTGGAACTGCACGACTATATCACATGGCTCGGCCAATTTCAGAAGATGTGTGTGGAAGAAGGCGTATGGATTCGTCCGTTTGCCCACAACGCCTATCTGATGCCACCATATCTTGCAGTATCCGACGGGCAGGTGCGCACACTTGCCCGCAAACTCATTAAAATCCTACGACAGATCTACAACTATTGAGAGCCGGGGCTTGTTTTCAATATAAACAGCATAAGTTAAAATGGAAAATACAGAAGAAAAAAACAACATAGAGGAGAAGACCGCCGAGGAACTCCGCATCACTGAGAAAGCCATCGAGATGCTCCGTACGGTCTTCGATCCTGAGATTCCCGTGAATGTATATGATCTTGGCCTGATCTATAGGATCGACTATGATGTAGATGCAAAGACCCTTCATGTAGACATGACGCTTACGGCGCCAAGCTGCCCTGCGGCCGACTTTATACTTGAAGACGTAAGGCAGAAACTCGTCAGCATTAAAGGTCCGGAGAAGGTGGATCTCCGTCTTGTCTTCGATCCGGTATGGGACCAGTCGATGATGTCGGAGGAAGCGAAACTCGAACTTGGTTTCCTGTGAGGACATATTTTCTTAGCGACCTGCACTTAGGCGCGCCTTACTTCCCCGATTCCCGCGAGTCGGAAAGGCGCGTCGTGGCCTTTCTCGACTCCATAAAGGATGATGCCGAGGCGATCTATCTGCTCGGAGACATACTGGACTATTGGTATGAATACCGCTATGTCGTGCCGCGTGGATTCGTAAGGTTTTTCGGCAAACTCGCCGAGCTGTCGGATTCCGGCGTGAAGATAACATGGCTCATAGGCAACCATGACATATGGATATTCGACTATATCCCTACGGAGCTCGGCGTGAGGGTCGTGGATGGGTCTCTGATAGATGAAATCTACGGGCGGAAGGTCTTTATGGCGCATGGCGACGGAGTGGGTGAGCATCCGTGGAGCTTCAGGTTTATCCGGTCGATGTTCCGCTCGAAGGTATGCCAGTTTTTCTACTCCGCCATTCATCCGCGTTGGACTGTCCCGTTCGCCTATTCGTGGAGCCGGCATAGCCGCGCATCCGGAAGGGAGGCCGGGCAGGAATGGCATCCTCTCCTCGACCAGCTTGAAAGCTTCTCGCGGGGCTATCTTGAGGAGCATCCGGATATATCCCATTTCATCTACGGCCATCTTCACATCCTCAAGCAAGTGAGCCTTTCTCCGACGTGCGACCTTACGGTGCTCGGAGAGTGGATCAAGACCTTCTCCTACGCCATACTCGATGAGACCGGCGTGCTTTCACTGCATGAGTATTCAGATGGTGTAAGCCCGGAATAGGGTGGGGCAGGGCTGTCTGTTCATAAAAGAGATAACCGTATTGCATCAAGCACCTTGACAAGGTCTTCCCTCGTAAGCGCGACCGAAAGGGAGAGGCGAAGGCGTTCGGTGCCGGCAGCTACGGTAGGGCGCCGTATGGGGAGCGCATCGATGCCGTTTTCCCTGAGCGAGGCAGCCATGGCGATGGCTTTTTCCGCACTTCCTGCATGGACCGGAATGATCTGGCTGCGGCTTTGACACCCGCGGCCTGTGATGGCCTCGACTTCATTGCGAAACCATTGCGCGAGTTCGTGAAGCTGCCTACGCTCGTCGGTCATAGATGTCAGTTTTTCTATCATCAGTTGATTCCATGCTATGAGCGAAGGAGGAAGCGCGGTGGAGAAAATGAAACTGCGCGCACTGTTGATGAAGTAGGACCGCAGCGTTTCCGAAGTGGCTATGAAGGCTCCGTAGCCTGCCGCTGCCTTGCCGAGTGTAGCAATGATTATGTCGATCTCCTGAATAAGATCGAGCTCTTCCGCAAGTCCGAGTCCCCGCTCGCCGAACACTCCGAAGGCATGGGCCTCATCGACGTAGAGGATAATATTCGGAAATTCCCGTTTCAGCTTCACAAGCTCGTAAAGGGGAGCTACATCGCCGTCCATGCTGTAGACAGATTCCACCGCGACTATCACGGACCGATATGAAGAGGCTTTCCTTTCAAGTATCTTTCGGAGCATATCCATATCGTTGTGGGCAAAGCGGGCGGTGTCGCCGTGGCCCAGCCTGATGCCGTCGATCATGGAGGCGTGTATCAGTTTGTCGCTCACTGTCAGGGTGCCGGCGACCGACAGCGCCGACAGCGCGCCTACGTTGGCGTGATAGCCGGAATTCATTAAGAGTGTCTGTTTGCCGTAGAGGGCGTCAAGATACGTTTCCAGACGCCCGTGTGCCTCCTGGTCGCGCTGGAGGAGCCGGGAGGCTGACGCTGAATTCGGAGTGTCGTAGCATAAGGCCCGGAATTCCCCGTCGAATTCATTCCTTCTTTGGGCAAGCCCCATATAGTCGTTGCTGATCAGGTCGATGCCGTTTTGGGAGTCGGGTATTCTCCGTAGGCGGTGCTCGCTCTCAAGCGAAGTCAGAATATCTTCGTAGATCATTATCAGAGCTTTTTATAGCGGCCGCCGGAGGTGGCGTCAATATCCTTTTCCCTTTCAGAGCGGAGTTTCTCACGTTTTTTCAGGAAGAATACAAGAGCGGTGATCACAGCCGCTTCGGCAACCACAGTAAGCCAGAACCGTGTGGTCTCTCCCTGGCGCAGCAGATCAAGGCCGAAATAGAATGTCATTCCGATGAAATAGACCGCCAGCAGGGCGGGAAGCCATATATATTTGTATTTTCTCATGGAGGCAGACTGAATGGTAAATTACGGGCGTTTCAGGATTCGGCTTCCACATGATAGGGGGAAGCGTCGGGGTCGAAGTTCCCTTCCTTCAGATATCGGAATATGAGTATGCACGCGAGGGCGTCGAGGGCCGCGTAGTGCTGTTGGGCCTCGGCGAGCTGCTCGCTCTCCCAATTGGAAAGGCGCTGCGATTTCGAGAGCCTTTTGCCGAAAAGGATTCCGTAGATCTTTGATAGGGACTTATCGATGATTTTCCAGTCGGTGACGAATTCCTGAAGCTCTACAAACCCGGCCGGCTTGAAGTCGTAGGTCTTGCGGAGATTGCGGAAGTCATCGTGGATGGAGAGTCCTATTTTGGTTTTGTTCTGATCTTCCAGTAAAGCCTTGAGCGAATCAGGCATCCCTATTTTGTTGAGGCGGAAGAGGAAACAGACGTCGGAGGCTGAGAGCTGCAGGAGAGCCACATTGTGGCTTTGGCCTTTCTTGAAGGAAGGACGCGTCTCGGTGTCGAATCCGATCAAATCAGCGTCGCGCAGACGCGCTACCGCACCATCCACCTCGGCAGGTGAATCTACGACGACTATCTGACCTGTGAACTGTTCCGGAGGGAGGGCTGCGAGTTGCTGTTTTGAGATAGAAATGTTCATTAATGTCGGATGCTCCTTTGGAGGGAGCTTGATGTAAATTTGAAAAACGATGCAAAGATACTATTTTTTTTTGACTTATAAAAGAAATTTATTAACTTTGCATCAGCAAAATGTAGGAGAGGCTACTTTGGAGGCTAAGCCGCCCGAGATTTGCACCCTCAACAGAAGCAAACAATATTAACTCAAACCAAAGCAATTATGAAGACATTCCACAAAGCTCTTCTGGTGGCGTTAGTAGCCATCTTCTCATTCGGATACGCTTCGGCAGATTTCCGATTCGGCATCAAGGCCGGTATGAACTTCAGTAAGCTCGACATGAAGATCAAGGATATGGAGGGCGCGCAGAATTTCCTTAAGGACGGAAGCAACCGCACCGGCTGGATGGCAGGCGTGATGGCTGAATTCACAGTCCCCATCGTCAATATCGGCGCAGATGCCTCGCTGCTCTATGCTCGCCAGAATGTAGACGACAACAGCGCGTATGAGAATAAGGACTTCCTTGACATCCCCATCAATCTGAAATGGAAGATCGGTCTTCCCGTAGTGGGCAACATCATTTCTCCGATCATATATACGGGTCCTGACTTCCTCTTCGCCCTCAATAAGCACACCCTCGACAACTTCAAGAGCAAGACATGCGAAGTGGGCTGGAATGTCGGCATAGGCGTTGAACTCGTAAAGCATCTCCAGATTGAGGGCGGATACTGTTTCGGCCTGAACAATGTGGCCAAGATGACCGGCATCAATACCGAAGACCTCAAAGTGAAGAAAAACTACTGGACCCTGACTGCGGCATATCTTTTCTAAACGCAAACGACTGATTAATGAAGAAACTTGTTTTGGCCCTTATGGCCCTTTTGTGTGGGCTGGGAGCGAATGCAGAACTCCGGTGGGGCCCTACTGCAAGCGTAAATTTCAATAAATTCCATTGGAAGGAGCCTCTGCTTGAGACTAACATGCGCACCAGCTTCGACGTCGGAATCATGACCGAGGTCATGATTCCGGGCATTGGTTTCGGAGTCGATGCCGGACTTACCTACGGCATGCGCAGCGCAAAGGTGAATTTCGGGGAGTGGAAAGTGTGGAACGCAGATGGTTTCGGCAATGAGAATGTCGTGCTTCACACCGTCAACATCCCCCTCCACCTTCGCTTCAAGTATACTCGCCTTGAAGGAGTGGAAGAGGTGATAGCTCCTCTTGCCTTCGCCGGTCCTGTATTCAGCTTCAATGTGGCTGGCAACTGCAAGGCGCTCGAGCAGCCTGTAGGCACTGTGTCGCTTGATTTTGGACTTGGCGTCGAGCTCTTCCAGAAGCTACAGATCACGGCAGGCTATCTCTGGGGCCTCAGTTACGCCACCCGTACGGTCAAGCTTGAAAACCTCTCGGCGCGAGCCGATGGTTTCCGTGTGAATCTGGCTTATTTCTTCTAAATGAAATTTTCCTGCAGTGAAGATTGAATTCATAAAAAGAGGCGCGGCGACGCGCCTCATACTTATATTTGCCGGGTGGTCTACTGACTCCCGGTATTATAATGACTGCGTCTTTGATGGTTGGGACACTGCGGTAGTCTGTGACTATCGGGATATGACTTTGCCTCCCTTGCCTTCGCAATACAGCACCGTCTATGTATTCGCCTACTCCCTGGGAGTTGCGGTCTCCGCTTTCTGCGGTGTTGCCGCAACGGCTATGATCGCCATCTGCGGCAGCCTGGAGCCGGTATCAGATCAGTTCGGCATTCCGGAGACTGTCTATCAAGGCACTCTCGCAGGTCTAAGCGAAAAATCGCTTGCAAAGTTTCATCTGCGTATGGCGGGTGACAGGGACCGCTTAGCTGAGATAGCCGGGCGCCTCCCTTCTTCCCCTGACCTTGAGGTCATGAAGGAGGAATTGGGCCATATCCGGAGCGCGGCTTTATCAGGGCAACGGTCAAAGGATATTAAATTCGACCGGGTCTATCTTGCGGAAGATGACCGCATCTTTCCATATGCAAACCTATACGACTTCTGGAACCAACGGAACGACGCCTCCATCGTATCGCTGAAGGCTTCGCATGCGGTTGATATGGCGCGTATCATCCGGAGCTGCCTTCCCGACACTGAGGCAATAGGAGAGGGGTTTCAGCGAGCAGGAAAGAGCTATAATGAGAATGCCCTTATTCAACGCGAGATATGCCGGAAGATTGCGGAAAGACTTCAGGAGCGGTTGACCGAGGATAAGAGGGATGGCATCTGCCTTCTCGAGATAGGACCGGGACAGGGACTGCTTACGGAGGAATGGAGGAAGATGTTGCGTCCGAAGTCCGCCACATATGTGGATCTTGCCGAAGTTCCATGTTTCGGAATAGCCCAGGAAGAGACCTATCTCCAGACGGACGCCGAGCAATGGCTGGAAGATACCTCCCGTAAGTTCGACATCATCCTGAGTGCCTCAACCATCCAATGGTTTGCCGACCCCATCGGCTTCATCACAACGGTACGAGCGCATCTGAATCCCGGAGGCATAGCCATCCTCTCCACCTTCGTCAAAGGCAACCTCCACCAGCTCGACGCCCTTCGCCCCAGCCCCATCCTCTACCGCACGGCAGAAGAATATGCGGCTGCGCCTGCTGAAATCCTGGACGAATGGAAGAGTACTCTGCGATTTCAGTCTTCGAGGGAAATGATGAGGCATCTCAGTCTTACGGGAGTAAGCCCAAGGGGAAAGAAACAGCTTTCCTTAAGTGATGACCGGGGAAAGGGCGAGCTGCCAAAGCATCATTCCCTCCTTCCTCTTGAACTGACATTCTGCCCGCTGTTGCTTTTTATCAAGGCTTGATGCTTCCTCGGCCTGAGATTGATGAAAATCGGCAACACGAAAACATAGGCGAGGATTGAGAAGAAAAGTCCTCCCATGCTTCCGACGGCGAGACTATGCCAGAAGTCATACTCTCCTTTGGCCTCGAAGAGGAAAGGCAAGAGGCCGAGAATGGTCGACAGTACCGTCAAAAACACCGGAACGGCCTTCAGTCGGAAGGCCTCCAAATATACATTGACCTTATCGGTCGGCATCTGTCGGATGTCGACCGATTCCTTTCGTAGAAGACTCCGGTATTCATAGATCTGATAGATACCTGCATTGACTACCAGACCTGCGAGTAGAACCATGGAAGCGAAGCCTCCGTTGCCGAAAGGTATTCCGGTGAAGCAGAATGTAAGGAACGTACCGATGAATGACACTGGTATCAATCCGATGATTGCCAGGGGAAGCGTCAGGGATTCGAAGAGTATGGCGCAGACAAAATAGATGATTACGGCAACAAGGAGGAGGAGCCAGTATTGCGTTCCTTCGTCTTCCTGCCATCCATAGGTAGTGTTTAGGCAACGGTAGCCCACCGGAAACTTTGTGTTGTATTCCTCGGTTATTTCCTTTATCAGACGGTTGGAGTAATTCCATGCCCCAAGCACGTTGAAGGCCACACGGAGGACGTATTCCTGATTCTTCCGCGTAATGCAGTTCTTGGCCTGGCGGCGGGATATCTCCATGTAGTTGGATAGGCGCGCCGGATTTCCGTCTACGTCGATGTATGAGTTTTCCAGATGCCAGAGGTCGAAACTGTCAGCTCGCTTAGACTTCAGCTGGATTTCAGAGTCTATATAGCGGTCTCGGTATCTTCCGAGCTCCCTTTCTGCGAGAAGTTCGCTGAGGGAGGCGTGGGCAGCCCTTACGGAAAATCCGTCGAGTGCCATGCGTTCGCTGTCGTACACCATAAACAGTTCGTCTTCCTGGTTCTCATGTCCGGGTGTCTCTATCACAATATCCTGCACCCTCGGATTGCTGCCAAGTCGCGAACTCATCTCCTCAGCGAATCGGTAGAGGCGGTCGTAGTTGTATCCGGCTATCTCGATGCGGTGGGAGCGGTATGCGAGGTTGAGTGAGTTGCTGAATCCTCTCTCGCTCACTCCGTAAGTGCTCCAGTCGGCGCCTCCGAGGGATATCAGCCGGCCTATTACCTTATTTTCGAGGAGATACGGAAATCCGGCCTTTTTTGCATCCTCCTTGAACTCAACCGTAATCAGGCCGCCCCACCATCCTATATTGGTCTCGAACTTCTCAATCTCGGGAAATTGCGATAGGAAACACTCGATCTGCATCATCTTGTCGTTGAGCTCATGCATGCTTCCTCCTACGGGCATCTGGCCGCGTATATTGAGTTTCTTTTCCGATTCTTCAGGACGGCGGTCTGATGCCTTCCGTATATGATCGGCGAAAAGCTGCATCGTGCCTTCGAGATAAGATGAGAGCGAGGAGATGAAAGGAACCTTCTCCTTGATGAATTCTTCCGGAATGGCATTGAAGGGAATGCCGAATGCCAGAATCAGCAGGACAATGTAGATCCATTTCCACTTTTGGGTGAAACAGATGTATTTCCCATAAAGGGAAAGGGATTTTGACATCCGAGTGCGCTTGCCGACAGAAGCTTGAGAGCCGGTGTAACCCGTCTTCTCTGCGAGTGCCGGGACGAACAGGAGCGCCACGATGAGTGATACCGCAAGGTTGATGATGACGATCCATGAGAAGTCGTAGAGGTCCTTGCGGATATGTTCCGGTAGGAAAAAGATGATGACGAGGGCCCCTATTGTGGTCAGTAACGCACCAAGGATGGCGAAGAATGCGTTTCGGTCTCGATGGTGGAGGTAATGATCTGTCATCACGATCGACGAGTCGATGATGATGCCGAGCGACACCGTGATGCCTGCGAGTGCGAATGTATGCAGCCTGATGTCGGCGATCCAATAGACAAGGGCCGCTATCAGTATGTTGGCTGCGAGCGTTACGGAAATCAGGAAGAGATAGCGCCAGCGTCGGCGTATCAGCCATATGAATGCAAGGAGGATAAGCAGCGACATGAGGCTGCGTCTGACCAGCGTGTTGAGTTCTGTCTCCTGCTTCTCTGCGGCATTGAAGTAAAGCTTGATGTGTACACCTTTCTTAAGACTGGACTGCAGTTCGGAGATACGGTCTCTGAGATCATGGGATAGGCGTATCATCGCGGCGTCCGAATCCACGAATACGTTGAGATAGATCGTGCTCAATCCGTTGAGTCGGTAGTAGCTGTCTGGGAGACGTTCCTTGTATTCGTAGGATGCGAGGTCACCCATATATACGATGCTTCCGCCATTGTTTTTTATAGGCATCATCTCCAACGGTCGGTCAAAACGATTTACTTCCAGATATAGGGCCTTGCGTTCAGGCACACCTGCCTTGTCTTCCCGGGGTAGTTCTCCGATGATCTCGGCACGTCCCATGTATCCCTTCAGGGCGAGTTCGATGTCGGTCACCGTGATTCCATAGGAGCGCAGGATGACGGGATCGTAGCTTATCTCGACATATTTGCCCCGGCCTCCAGTGATCTCCACGCGGTTTACCCCCTCCATGGCCTTGAGTGTCGGCTCAAGCTGATTGGCCACATATTCCTTCAGCTGGTCATCCTTCATGGAGGAATTGAGCTGATATGTGAGCAGAAGCTTCTCTTTTTCCTCATTGGCTCTTCTGGCAACCGTCTCACCTCCGCTTACAGCAGGATAGGAAACACCTTCAGGAAATTTCTTATAAATCTGCTTGATGGCTGATGCTATCTCAAACTTAGTGGCGGGGACGCTGACCTGCGGCTTTAGTTCGATCTCCACCTTTCCGCTTCCGAAGTTGGAGACCGACGAGACGCTCTCCACACCCTTTACGGCAGCCACCACCCCTTCGATGCGCGAAGTGACGTTTTGCTCCAGGACCTTTGGCGATGCCCCCGGCCAGTTGAATGTGAGGGTGAGTGTCTTTCCCTGGCGCGGCCGTGGCTCCGGCTCCACGTCAAGAAGTGGTAGGACTGAAAGTCCGGCCACCATAGCGATGACCATGATCATCACCAGAGTGAAAGGGGAGATGGCATCGAGACGCGATAAAATATCCTTCTTTGCTTTCATTTCGTGCGGTGTCTGTAGAATTCATAATAGAGCAGCGGCACGATGAAGAGACTCACGGCAGTGCCGACCGTCATCCCGACGACGAGTGTCAGCGAAAGCGGAAACTGCAGCGCCGAGCCCATGTCGCTTCGATGGAGGAAGGGCAGCAGGGCGAGAATTGTGGTGAGCGAGGTCATGAAGATGGGGCGCAGGCGTTTGTGGCCTGCTTCGGTGACTGCCGTCAGGAGGGGCATTCCTCCGCGTCGGAGCCTGTTGATTGTGTCGATCTTCAGGATTGAGTCGTTTATGATGATCCCGGCCATCACTGTGAGTCCGGTCATCGACATGATGTTGAGGGTTTCCCCGCTAAGCCAGAGTACGAGGAAGACGGCAAATACGTCGACCGCCATTTCCAAAAGGATGATGAGGGGCTGTACGAGGCTTTCGAACTGTGCGGCGAGTATAAAGAAAAGCAATGCGAGTGAGACTGCAAGGACAACGGCGAGTTCTCCGACCAGCCGTCGGCTCTGGAAATATTCTCCCTCGAATGTGGCGGAATATTCCGGATGGCACTTCGTGAATGCGTCGGTGTATTTCATTATCTCCCTTATCTCTCCGCTTTCGGCGTTCAGTTCTACAGGATAGTAGTCGCCTGTTCCGGTTGCGGAGAGACGTTTGTAGTCTTCGCGTCGTGATTCCCTGAGCAGCAGTGAAAGAGGAATGTCAGTGCCTTCCTCGTTGCGTACGCATCCGCTCATCACTGCGTTGCCGTCTTTGCCATCACTGCCTACCATGATGGGGATGGAATAGGAGCCGTCGCTTATCTCAAACACCTTGTTGCGGTGAACTGCCTCACGCAGATGGGAGTAAAGGCGCGGATACCCCACTTTGTAGAGGGTCATCCTTTCAGCGTCGGCCAGGTAACTGACGTTTTCCTCCGTCACGGCCGGACGAATGCTGACATCGGGAAATGCTGAGCTGAGCGAATCGATGAAGGCGCGGCTCTGCCCTACGGAGGGTCTGCCACCGTCGGCTGTCTGCAGGCGGATCTCCAGGTCGCTTCCCCCCGTCTGGAAGACAAGTTCGTAAAGATTGCCCGACGATTCAAAACTCATGCTTGCCTTTGGATATTCACGCGCCATCGCTTCAGCGAGACATTGCTTTGCTTTCTTCAAAGCCTCAGCATCGGGGCATTTGATATAGACTGCGGCTTCCGAAGTCGTCAGTTCGCATGTGTGTGAGAGCAGGAACTGCTGTGCGCCTGCCATGACGGTCGTATGTATGGAGCTGTCGGAGGAATCGGAGTGATCGGACTTATTGGATGAGATTTCGGAGAGGAGGGAGGCTATGCGGCGGTCGTTTTCCTCGGCGGATATTCCGGCGTTCCAGTCGATGTAGACAAGGGTGTCGTCAGGGGCGATGAAGGGCATGCGCTCCTTATCGATATGGGTGAAAAGCAGAGCGCATAGCGGAATGCACAGGAATGTCGCTGCTATGTAGGGCAGGGGTTGGCGGAAGATGTGGTGGTGGATTCTATCGTGGAGGAGGCGGAGTTTGTCGCGGCGATCGGAGAAATCGGAGCTCTCTGATTTCTTAGATTTGTAGAGCTGGAAGTAATAGACGGGGATGACGAGGACCGAGACGGCTAGGGAGGAGAAGAGGGCTATGGTGACGGCCATTGCCTGATCGAAGAAGAGGGCGCCGGCAGTGCCGCTCAGCATCATCAGCGGTATGAATACCGAACATGTGGTCAGTACGCTGCTCAGCATCGGCACGAATACCTCCCCCGTGGCCATGGAGATGGCATCGGGTAGGGGAGTGCCGGGCCGTTGCCGCTGACGGATGTTGTCGATGACGATGATGGAGTTGTCTACCATCATGCCTGTTCCGAGTATGAGTCCGGAGAGGGAGATCACGTTGACAGATATGCGGAGCAGGGAGAAGAAGAGGAGCGTTATCAGCAGGGAGAGGGGTATCGTGATTATTATCAGTATGGTCGGTCGCCAGTCGCGTATGAAGAGGAAGAGGATGATGCAGGCGAGGATGGCACCGAGCAGCAGGTTCTGCTCGAGGTTACCTATGGAGTATGATAGGAGCTGTGTCTGGTCGCGCGTCAGACGGAATTCTATATCGGGGTATTCTTTTCCGAGGTCTGACAGGAGTGCCTCCATCCCCTTCTGGAGGTCTTTCATCTGCACGTCGTTCTGCTTCACTACTGCCATTGTCACTGCGTTTCGTCCGTCGGAGCGCACAAGGCCCGAGCGGGCTGCGGTCTTCTCTGTGATGTAGCATATCTCACCGAGTGTCATGAGGCGTCCCTGATGGTTGATCGGGATGTCCGCGATGTCTTCCTTCGTGAGTATCTGCGAGTCGAAATGGATGTTGTAGCGGTAGATTCCGTCTACGATGCTCAGTGCTCCGAGGGTTATGTTGTTGTCGGCGATGGCCCTTTCTATGTCGGAGGATGTCAGTCCTATGGTTCCCATCCTCGATGGGTCCGGGATGCATTCTATCTCCGTGCCTGGTATGCCGCTTATGTCCACCATTGCGGTCTGCTGTAGCTGCTCGATTCGTTTCGCCACCACGTCACGTGCGAATCTGCTGAGTGCCGCAAAGCGTATTCCGGCCTCGGCTCCTACCGGTTCATCCTTTAGTGTCATGTCGAGGTAGAAGGCCGGGATATCCATTGCTCCCGCCTTCATCACCTTCGGGCGCTCCGCATCCTTCGGCAGGAACCGCATCGCGCGGTCCACCTTCTCATTGACTTCGATGAATATGATGTCCATGTCGCTTCCCGGTTCGAAAGTCAGACGTATCGTGCCTGCATCCATACGGCTCTCAGAACGCATGTCCTTGAGTCCCGCAGTCTGCAGTAATTGTTGCCGAAGGGGTCGCGTATAGGTTTCCTCCACCTCGGTTGCCGACATACCCGGGCAGACGGCCTGCACTGAGATCTGCGGCACGTCGATGTCGGGCATCAGCGACACCGGGATGCTCCGCATTGCGAGCACCGCCACCACGGCAATGGCAGTAAGCACCATGCTGACGCCCACAGGACGCTTAATCAATTCATAATGCATAATTCATAATTCAAGTCCACTCCGAATCATGGATTCTTACAACTTACTATTTATAACTTACAACTCCACAACTCAGCGCAGTTTCACTTCTGTTCCGTCGGCGAGGTTGAGGTTGCCGCTTGTTATGACTATGTCGCCTTCGGCGATGGAGGTCTCCTTGCGTTTGCAGCCAGTGATGGCGAAGGAATTGATGTTGGAGTGGACCACGTTCACATAGGTCCAGACAGCGTGTCCGTCGCGGTAGCGGAATATGACGTGGTAGCCGTCGCGCTCCACCACGGCGTCTTTCGGCACCACATACATGTCGCCTAATTCCTCTTCCACTGTCACGCGCACGTTCATGCCGTCAATCAGGAAAGCGTCCCTGCCGTTGAGTCGGGCTGTCACCTTGACGAGTCCTTTCTCGTCAACCTGCGGATTGATACCTGTGACGGTTCCATTATACGCTTTGTCTTCAGCTATGAAGGGGGAGACCTTCACTTCCCGTCCCTCCCGGACCGAGGGAAGTTCCGCCTCGAGCATCTTGAACTCTACGTCGAATGCCGAGTCGTCGATGAGTGTGCAGATTTTGTCGCTCCGCTGGAATGTCTTCGCGTCGAGGTTTGCCACTCTTCCAGCGAATGGAGCGCGGAGGTCGCAGTCGGCGAGGGTGCGCCGGGTCTCCTCGAGCTGGTATTTGGCGCTGTAATATCCGGAAGTCACCTCCGCCCGCTTCATGACGTCTTCCGGCACTCCTTTCATGTCGGTGTCGTAGCCGAGGCCGATCAGTTTGTCGGTCAGGTCTACCTCGGCCCGGTACAGGTCATGCTCCGCCTTCTCCACCTCGCGGAGCCGCTTGTCCTTGTCAAGGGTTGCTATCAGCTGACCCTTGACTACGTGCTGACCTTCCTTTACGTGTAGCTTTACGGTGATGCCGTCAGCGGTGAAATGCAGGTCGCTTTTCTCGCGGGCTGCGAGATGTCCGTTGCATACGGTCTGTTTCCTGAAAGGGGAGACAGTGAGGCGCATGGTGTCTACGTATGTTTCCGCCATCGCCTGCATTTCGGGAGGAGCGGAGTCTTCGTTTGCTTCCGGATTTCCTTTTTCGCATGAGGCCATCATGCTCAGCAGGATGACGGTGCTGTATATTCGCTTTTTCATGATGTGGTCGGTTTTATTTTGAGTTGTTTACGATGGTCTCGAAGTCGGCGTCGATGTCACGGCCGTTGAGCCAGTCGTAGAGTGTGGATTTGCGGATGGAGTAGTAGTTGCTCCAGTAGGATTGGAGCAGGCGGATGTATTGCGAGCGTGCGCTCTCCGATTCCTGCCATGCCGTGTTGAGGTCGGTGACTGTGACCGACCCTGCCTCGAAGCGTTGCTTCGTGATGTCGTAGCGTTCGTTGGCTATATCTTGTGCGCGGAGGGCGTTCTTGCACTGCACGGCCTGTATGTTGAAGCTCTGCACGTCGGTCGCGAGGTCCTGGAGGTATTTCTCGTGGGCCTGCTGCAGCTGCACTCGGTTTGCCTCAAGGTCCGCCTCCGCCATCTTTACGCGTCCGCGTCCCATCCCCCAGTCGAAGATAGGGAGAGAGAAAGTGAGTCCTACGATCTCGTTGTCGCGCACACCCCTGTAGGCGTCGGCAAGCGATGCGCCACTCTTGTCGAAACCGAGTTGCGTATGCAGCTGCATCTCCAGTCCGCGGCTTGCCTTTGCCTGCGCCACGCTCTGTTCCGATTCGAGCAGGCTGACCTTCTGCTGCATGGTGTGCGATGAATTGGCGAGTGCCCGCTCCGTGACGTCCGTTTCATTCATCAGAATGTCTGTGACGGTGGAGGGAGGCAACAGCGTGACCTCGGTGTCTGCTGGCAACCGGAGGTAGGAGAGGAGGCTGAAGAGGGTGTTGCGGAGCGTCAGGGTATTGTCTGCGGCCTCCACTTCGGCATTGAGCACTGAGAGTTCGAGCTGAAGGACCTCGCTTTTGGTGATTGTGCCGATTTCAAACCGTTTTTTTGCGATTTCGAGCAGTGATCGGCGGTCCGTGAGGTTGCTCTCGGCCTGGCGCAGCAATGACTGGGCGGAGAGGACGCGGAAGAAGAGGCCGACTACATCTACTCCGATACCCTCCATTGCCTCAAGGTATGTCCGCTTCGCCATGTCGTATTTGAGCGGTTCAGTCTTCTTCATCCATTTGAGGCGGTTGAAGGCGAAGAGGGGCTGTGTGTAGCTGAGGCGTATGGGTCGGCTGTTGTAAAGTCGGTTGCCGTAGCTGAACTGATCGAGGCGGTGGAGATAGGATTGAACTGAGAGCGTACCGCCGAGGGGAGCGATGTTCTGGTCGATGGAGAGTGAGAGGGAGTTGGAGAGGGTATTGTTTTCCACATAGTAGATCTGACCGTCCTCATAGTCGCGGGTCTGCACCATGGAGCGGTCAAACTCCATCAGTCCGCCGGAGAGACGAACCGACGGCAGCATCTCGGCGCGGTATGAGCGGTGGCTCCAGTATCGGCTCATGAGGTTGAGTCGGGCCACGATGGCTCCGTAGCTCCGCGCCTGCGCTATCTCGATAGCGTCGGAGAGCGTAAGCGTCTGCCCCTGCCCGCTGGCAATTGCGGGCAAGAGCAGACATATGAAGAAAAGAAATCGAATTGACGAGTTCACTGCTGAAAAATCCAGATTCTGATGTTGAGTTATTTGTCAGTTTTTAAATAGTATTTTATGATGATGTGGCCTTTGACGTCACCTGAAAACGGATCTTTATCGTAAATGCCGTACAGTATATTGTCTTTTAACGCCATCGGTGAGAAGGGATAAGGAATGCCGGTTTTGATAGTTCCAGAGGATGAGTGCCTGTCGGTTTTATCGTAGATAGAGGTGCTTATAAATTGACCTGCGAAAAATTCAGCGATAATGTATCTTTCTGACTCAAATGCTTTGATGACAGTGTTTGGAAGTGGTAGTGTCTCCGCAGATTTATTTCCATTCGTGTTTGGTAAATTAAATTCGTAATCGTAGGTATATGAAACATTTGCTGTTTGAAAGTCATATCTGAAGAGTTTATTTTGCAATGGGGGTACAATCACTATTCCATCCGTAGCTTCTGTAAATATATGTTGAGATATTATAAGTTCAGGTATTCCGTCGCTGGCTATGAAATGATTTAGGATATTTCCATTTCTGTCAATAGACAAGACAAGATCGTCTCCTTCACCGCAATTAAGGTTAAACAAAAGAAATCCTTCTGGGATGATAGCGAAATCAACAGCAGATACATGAGTAGGTATGGAGTTCAAGTACTTTAGATTGGAGTCAAGAGTCAGAATTTTATTCCCATTCAAATCAAGTACAAAAACATTATCCTCAGCGCATGTTACGGCTTTCGGGGTTACACATTCAGCATCAGAATGACCGCTGAGATTTATCTTTTGTTCGATTCTTCCTGATGAAAGATTAACTTTTACGAGATTACTTGTCGCATCCAGAAAGAAGAGTGAGGAATCAGAGATGCAGATGTCTTCTATTGTTGAAAAATAGAAGTTGTCTTCATTGATGATAGATATAGAATCTATGACACTGATGAAGTCAGAATATGGTATGTTGTCTGATGTTGCTATGATATTAATAGTCTCTATTTTTTTAGAGATACTGTCGTTTTTGCGGCAATTTAGTAGCGATAGGCCTATAAGTACTAACAGCAGTACAGAAAAATAACTCGTTTTATACATATTATTTCATTTTATATAAGCAAGACATTCATAAAAAGAATGTCTTGCTATTAGGAATGAAATCTAATGTCAAGTAGACATTAGATGATGTGCGATCTTGTGTGATTACGGAATCATAGCGCAAATACGGCATCCATGTAGATGCTTATCTGTTTTACCAATTGAAGATTGGATGCAAAAAGAGGTTACCTCGATTGTAGGCACTTTGATGATGTTGCCATTGTCATCTATTCCATTCCTGAAACAGTTCGCTTGGTGTGTGCACTTCCAGCGATTCTGCTCTATAGGCTGAGTGAGCGACGCGATATTCTCAGATAGGAGAGAGTTTGCCTGATCATTTTTTGAGGCATGTATGTCCTGATAGGCAATTGGAATCAAGACGGAGATTGCCAAAACAGGCAACCAGAGTGTTCGTTTCTTCATTGTTAATAATGTGATAAAGTTAGTATTGAAATAAGGAATAATCTACTTATAAATAGAATAATCCATAAGCGCAGTCTGTATCTTTTCAACTGCATGTAAACATTTTGATACTTTCCTTCTTTTTTTCAAATTGTTTTTATTGTTAATACTTTAGAAAATTCACACGTTATAATACTTAATAGAGTATAAGCATTAAATCATAATTTCAATGATATGATAATTTGGTTGCGATATTTGTTGTGAATCTATATCGATGTTCCTTATTCAAGTTCTCTTTGGACTAAATCCCATATTCTTTCGTTTTTTATCGGATCTCCTACAAGTATTACTTTATTGTCCTTATCGAGTGTAAAGGTATGTAGAAGGGGTGTCTTAGGAATAGCGGGATTATTTCGAGTAAATTCAGCCTCGATATCCAATATACACCAGAATGGGAATCTTTCATGATGAAATTTGGAGATTACTTCTTCTTGGTATCTTTTCGGGGTCTGCAATATCACTAACATTTGAGAATTCTTTGAAGAGAGTGTGTCACAAACTTCTAAGTACTCGCCGAGTTTACTTACGGTGCAGCTTGAGCATGATAGACTGTCAACAAATATAATCAGTTTGTTGACAGGAGAATCAATATAACAAGTATCTCTTCCTGCAAGGAAAGTCTTAGCTTTCTTGAAATCCAGTGTTATTGGCTGTTCTTGCATGGCAATCACTTGTCTTTTTAATTCTCTATTAGGATCTCTTTTGATCCAATAGATAGCTATCAAGGCAATTGAAAGTATCAAAAGCATGATGGCTCCAATCATAAATATGGTATTTGTCCTTTTCATATTTTTTATTATAATTTTCACTTTTTGTTGAAATGAGAGATTATAACTACAAATATAGATATGGATAGGAGTGTCAGATTCTTTACGAAAGTCTCAGTAGGGTCGAGATGTACGACTTCACCGAAACATCCGCATGATTCGATTCCACCATATATATCGGTGAGGTTGATATAGGTGATCAGTGTGAAAACGACAAGAACAGCAGTATAGATCAGACAGAGCATTGGGCGAAAGTGTCTAATGAAGGCAAGCAATCCGATAGCCGTTTCGAATATGCAGATTGCTACGGCTATAAGAAAGGAGTATGCATGTAAGGTCTCAAGACCGAGCAGGTCAAGGAATTCCCTTACAGTTATTTCGAATCCTTTCACGGCGATACCTTTCAGGATGCCTGATACAATGAAGGTCATAGCCAGTAGCAACCATATAGCATTGGTAAGAATCGATACCCATCGGTTGCGTTCTTCACTCCGTGCTGATCTATCCATATCCAATCAGAGGTCTATATGTCCTGCGTACACACACGCGGACGTTATAATACGCAGTTGGAATTCGCCGGATACGCCGGACAAATAGTCAACAAATTCGTAATCGTCCGTATATGAGACGAGGGGAACGTTTCCATCTTCGTCCCATAACTCATAGGCTGTGATTTCATACACGATAGAGGTTGCTATACGATGACTGTCGAAGTCAATCGTACAAATAACAGGAGCGGCAGGCATACGTGGACCATAAGGATTATTCTCATTCCATTCTGGATCTCCGGTCAATGTGAAGATAAAGTAATGGACTGAGATTCCGCTAAGGCTGGAATCGTTGCCAGTGTAAGGCAGAAAGCCGACAGTAGATATTTTGTTGTTCTCATGCCGCAAAATTAGGTAAAAATTGTGATGGATGGGCACTAAGGATTTATGAAAAGTATTCGAAAAGTGTTCGAAAGAGCATATCCTACAGGTAGCCGATACCTATGATGTAACGATAAAATACACATTAGCAGCTATTTGCAAAAATACCAATGTAATGGTTACAGCATTACGATAATGATGTCTATACAACTGACTGGTACCCCGGATTTTTTGGCTATGGCAGAGCGTTGTGTGGAGACAGTGCTGGCAGAGCGGGAGAGAAGGCTGGCTGTTTGTGTATTTGAGAATCCACATTTCATGAACATCGCGACAGTACGCTCCGTGTTTGAGATTTTCCAGTCCGTTAAGATATCAAGCCTCCTGTTGAATCCGGGAGAAACGGTTTCGACAAGCGTCTCAAGCTGCCTGAGAGTATCTTCCAAGTTCCCGATGAAGTCTTTAGCATCGGCTTTCTTTTTCAGTCGGGTATAGATGTCCGATTTGAGAATGCGCCTATCTATCTTTGAACGTACCGGTTTTTCCTGAAGAGTTTGTATTTGTGCTTTGATATGGTTTTTCAAGTTGGAGTCAGGTATGCCATGAAACATGTTTTCTTCGACTTTGTCTGTATCTGTATCGCCGGTTATCTTAAGGGATGTTTCTTCTTTCAACCTATCAGTAAGCACTATTGCCTCCATTAGATCGGATTTCTTCCTCGTCTTGCGGTATTTATGCCATAGTATCCAAAATGCTATTGATAAAAACAATAATATAACAACAGCTATGACAGCGTAGGCTATTATTTTGAATGTTCTGGCGTCAGACTCGGCTTTCTCCCTTTGGCGGATTTGATTGCGATAATTATATAGGGAATTCTGTATAATTGCCTGTTCCGCTTCGTTGGTATTGAGATATTCTTCGACTGCCTGTTTGTATTCGGGGATAAGTTTTAATAGAGTGTCTTTGGGAACATAATCACGCAGTTCGTCAGAGAATATGACTGAGAAACCAGTCTTCTTACAATAGGGATTATTATGTAAAGTAAGTTTTCTTGCATGAATATAAGCGGTATCCTTTAATCCAGCGGATTGGTATATCTGTGATGATATCGCCAGACTGAAGGGTAAATAAATGGAATCTGCATCCGTTGGGATTGTTCTGATTACTTGGAGTGCAGAATCGAGTTTGCCCTCCCACAGCAACAGTTGAGCAAAATCATTACGTATAGATCTTTGATGATTATTTTCCAATCCGGATGATAACATGACTGCTTCATCCATGTGTCTACGAGCTGCAACAATATTCTTTTGATGCAAATAAGAGCCTGAAATCAAAACGTGGGTGAAAGCTGTTCGATAATCATTGTTATCAATCTTTTGCTCAAGAGAGAGAGACTTTTCCAGATACTGGATAGCAGCGGAGTCAAGACGTAGCTGACTCAGTATTCTTCCTGTCTGATTGAGCACAGTGCTTTGAAACTTCATATTGGCGTCATCTTCCGAAATCTCGTCAAGTGATTTCTGGAAGAACTCCAGTGCAGTTGGAAGGTCACCAAGGTCTGAGTAGACACGGCCGCCGTAATAAAGGGCCTCAGGATAGAGCCCTTCGCCGCGGTGGCGGCTGTAGTAGTCGATTACGTCAAGAACGAGAGTGTCGGACGTATGTGCTATATAAGCCTTATCACGGGTCTTGATCTGAAGCAGATGGTAGCGGTAGAGATCCCTTCCGGAAAGACCGGACGGATCGATGGCCGCAAGGCTGTCGATGGCCGCTTGCGGAATTGAGTCGCATAGCCTGTCGATGGCTTGGAATACAGCGTCCATCCTCGATATGCGGCCGCAGGAGAAGATGGAAAGAAATATGGCTGAGATGATGATTACAGTAGCTGTCCTCATAGCATAATAATTTTGCTTGCAAATTTAATGAAAGAAATTAGAAAATGCAAATAAAAATTCATATTTTGCTGTTGGATGAATAGAAAAAATCCAAAGCGCTATAGAAAAGTTTCTATAGCGCTTTGGATTTGCAAGTGGAAATATGCTGAGTCGGGGCCTAAAACTCACTGAACGCAGATGATGGGAAATGCAGGTCAAGATAGCGTTTCAGATAGTCCAGGGTGTCTGAGCATATTGTGGTATCCTTGTCGAAGTGATGATTGTAGATCACTTCGGCGAGACGGAGGCCGTATTGCTTAACTGCAAAGAGAGTAAGCAGTGTGTGACTGATGGATCCGAGCTGTCCGTTAGTGACGATTATCACCGGAAGGTCGTGGTCTTTGATATAGTCGATTGTAAGGTATTCACCTTTCAGCGGGACCATTATCCCTCCTGCGCCCTCAATCAGGACTACGTCGTAACGGGATTCAAGCGTCTCCGTGGCTTTGCCGATCTTCTCGAAGTCAATGGGCCTATGGTCGATCTTCGACGCGAGGTCGGGGGAGCAGGGGTAGGAGAAGATTTCGGGAGCCGTCAGCATGGCGTCGTCTTCCGGCGTCATGCCGATGCCCATAATCTCGCGATGCACCTCGATGTCCTCGCTGCTGCCGACATTGCCCGTCTGTATGAATTTCTGAGTAATGACGCTTTTCCCTTCATCCATATATCTTCGGGCGAGCCATCCTGTGGCCCAGCTTTTCCCTACATCCGTCCCTATTCCTGTGATAAAGTATTTCATTTGTATGATTAGTATTATTCATAATCAAGCCACGGTTCGAAAGACCGTGGCTTGATACGTTGGATGTCTGCACAATTATGAATTGTGCATTATGACTTGCTTTAGCTTGGGCGAAGCCAATGATTCGTTGATCAGTAAGCGAACATCGGATAGTCGTTCATCATCTCGTTGACTTCACGGCGTACGTTGGCGATTTCCTCCTCGTTGTCGGCGTTGGAGAGCACGCGGTCGATGAGTTCGGCTATCTTCACCATGAGGTCTTCCTTGGCGCCGCGGGTAGTGATGGCGGCTGTGCCGAAGCGGAGTCCTGACGTGAGGAACGGGCTGCGGCTGTCGTAGGGCACCATGTTCTTGTTAGCTGTAATGTCGGCCTCTACGAGAACGCGTTCAGCCTTCTTGCCGCTCATTTCGGGGAACTTGGTGCGGAGGTCTACCAGCATACAGTGGTTGTCCGTGCCGTCGGAGATGATCTTATAGCCTCGTTTAGAGAGTTCCTCTGCAAGCACCTTGGCGTTTTTCTGCACCTGAAGCGCATATTCCTTCCATTCGGGCTGAAGAGCCTCGCCGAATGCCACAGCCTTTGCGGCGATCACATGTTCGAGCGGACCCCCCTGCACTCCCGGGAAGACAGCGCTGTCGAGGAGCGCCGACATCTTCTTGATTTCGCCTTTCGGGGTCTTCTTACCCCAGGGATTGTCGAAGTCCTTACCCATGAGTATCATGCCGCCGCGCGGACCGCGGAGCGTCTTATGCGTGGTTGTAGTGACGATGTGGGCGTGCTTCACGGGGTTTTCAAGCAGTCCGGCGGCGATGAGGCCTGCCGGGTGAGCCATATCCACCATGAAGATGGCGCCAATCTCATCGGCAAGCTTGCGGATGCGGGCATAGTCCCATTCGCGGCTGTAGGCGCTTGCGCCGGCGATGATGAGCTTCGGACGCTCCGCACGAGCCTTCTCCTCCATCTCCTCATAGTTGACGCGGCCGTCTTCTTCCTTTACAGTGTAGCTGATCGGCTCAAACACGAGTCCGGAGAAGTTGACGGGGCTGCCGTGGCTGAGATGGCCGCCATGGCTGAGGTCCATACCCATGAACTTATCGCCAGGCTGGAGGCAAGCCATGAATACCGCCATATTGGCCTGGGCGCCTGAATGAGGCTGCACGTTGGCCCACTCCGCGCCGAAGAGCTTTTTAGCGCGGTCGATAGCGATGTTTTCAGCCTCATCCACCACCTGGCAGCCGCCGTAGTAGCGCTTGCCGGGATAGCCTTCGGCATACTTGTTGGTCAGGCAGCTGCCCATAGCGCGCATCACTTCGTCGCTGACAAAGTTTTCGCTCGCGATAAGTTCTATGCCGCGACGCTGGCGGAGGTGCTCGCGGTCGATGATGTCGAATATTTCGTTGTCTCTTTTCATCTTATATAATTAAATACTTAATACTTAACTCTTAACTCTTAACACTTAACCCTTAACCCTTTGCCTGTCAGCCTCCGAAGTTATCGTAGTGGATTGATTCAGGCTCAACTCCGAGGTCGTAGAGCATCTTGTTGACGGCATTGCTCATCGGGCCGGGACCGCACATGTAGTATTCGATCTCTTCCGGTGCGTCATGGTCTTTGAGATAGGTGTCGTGCATCACGTTGTGGACGAATCCCGGGGTATATTTCACTCCTGCCTTATCCGCCGCCGGGTCGGGGCGGTCGAGAGCGAGGTGGAAGTGGAAGTTGGGGAATTCCTTCTCAAGCTGCAGGAAATCGTCGAGATAGAACACCTCGTTGAGCGCGCGCGCTCCGTAGAAATAGTCCATGCGGCGGTTGGTGGTCTTCAGGGTCTTGGTGAGCCACATGATCTGGGCGCGCAGAGGAGCCATGCCGGCGCCGCCGCCTACCCATATCATCTCCTTGTCGGAATCGAGGATGGGGTGGAAATCTCCATAGGGGCCGGACATCATCACTTTGTCGCCAGGCTTGAGCGTGAAGATATAGCTTGACGCTATGCCCGGAGGCACATCCATGAATCCTACCTGAGGCTTCGGTTTGAAGGGGGGAGTGGCGATACGCACTGTAAGCATGATGCGGTCGCCCTCTTCGGGGTAGTTGGCCATCGAATAGGCACGCACGGTCTCTTCATCATTGGTACACTTTAGGGTGAAAAGCCCGAACTGTTCCCAAGCCGGAAGGTATTCCGGACCGATGAGGGCCTTGTCGATATCCTTATCGTAGGTCATGGAGAACTTCGGTATACGGATCTGAGCGTAGCTGCCGGGGATGAAGTTCATATGCTCGCCGGGAGGAAGGGCCACGATGAACTCCTTGATGAAGGTGGCCACGTTGCGGTTGCTGATTACCGTGCACTCCCACTCCTTCACGTCGAGGGCAGCCTCGCTAACGCGGATTTCCATGTCGCTCTTCACCTTCACCTGGCATCCGAGCCTCCAATGGTCTTTGATCTCCTTGCGGGTGAAATGTACGGCTTCGGTAGGAAGCATCTCTCCGCCTCCTGACTCCACCTGACACTTGCACTGTCCGCACGATCCCTTTCCGCCGCATGCCGATGAGAGATGCACGCCGGCGTCGTTGAGGGTCATGAGGAGTGTCTTTCCGCTCTTGGTAAGCAGCGCCTTCTGTCCGTTGTTGATACTGATGGTCACGTCGCCGCTCTTCACCAGGCGGCTCTTGGCAAGGAGCAGGATGCCCACGAGCACAAGCACCATCACCAGAAATATCAGGGCGGCCGCTATTACACTATGCCAAACAATCATAATTTTTTCTGTTTTTAAAGTTTAATACCGAGGAAGCTCATGAAGGCGATGCCCATGAGGCCCGTGATGATGAATGTGATGCCGGTGCCGCGAAGCGGAGCGGGAATCACCTGCTCGTTGAGCCTTTCGCGTATGGCGGCGAGAGCTGCGATGGCGAGGAGCCAGCCTATGCCGGAGCCAACTCCGTAGACGGTGGCTGTCCAGGCGTTGGGGAATTCTCGCTGCTGCATGAAGAGCACGCCGCCGAGGATGGCGCAGTTCACTGCTATGAGCGGCAGGAAGATACCGAGGCTCGCATAGAGGGAAGGCGAATACTTCTCGATGACCATCTCCAGAATCTGCACCAGAGCCGCGATTACGGCGATAAACATTATGAGGCCTAAGAAACTGAGGTCGGTCTCAGCATACTGCTCACCCAGCCATGTGAGGGATCCGGGTTTGAGGATATATTCGTTGATACACCAGCAGACGGGCAATGCTATCGTAAGCACGAACGTCACCGCTACTCCGAGGCCGAAGGCTGTCTTGACGTTTTTCGAAACCGCCAGAAAGCTGCACATACCTAAGAAGTAGGCGAATATCATGTTGTCGATGAAGATCGACCTAATAAACAAATTGAGGTTTTCCATAACTTCAGATGATGTTTAGGATTAAAGAAATCTGATTATTTCGCCTTGCGGTTGTGAAACCATATGATGCATGCCACCGTGATGAGGGCCATCGGCGGAAGTATCATCATGCCGTTGTTCTGATATCCCATATCGTAGAGGGCCTGGGGTATCACCTGGAATCCCCAGAGAGTGCCGCTTCCGAAGAGCTCGCGGAAAAATGCCACTATGACGAGTATGATGCCATAGCCGAGCGCGTTTCCTACTCCGTCGAGAAATGAATCGAAGGGAGTGTTGTTGAGGGCAAACGCTTCCAGACGCCCCATGATGATGCAGTTGGTGATGATAAGTCCGATGAATACGGAGAGCTGCTTGCTGACCTCATAGTTCCACGCCTTGAGCACCTGATCCACCACGACTACAAGCGCCGCCACTACTACGAGCTGCACGATGATTCGGATTGAAGTGGGGATGGTATTGCGCATGAGCGAGATGATGACGTTGGAGAGTGCGAGCACTGCGAGCACTGAAATGGTCATCACTACCGCCGGCTGCAGCTTGGCCGTCACAGCCAAAGCGGAGCATATGCCGAGGATCTGGACAATCACGGGATTGTCGTTGCTCAGGGGATTGATGAGGGGTTCGAGTCTTTTTCTGATATTTCCCATAATCATTCTTTATTGGAGGATTCCTTTTCAAGTTTTTTGAAAAACGCGGTGTAAGGCTCAAGCGAAGTGAAGAGCATCTTCTGCACTCCCTGGCTCGTGATGGTGCCGCCGCTGACTGCGTTGACGTAAGCGCGTCCGGCCGGCTCCTGACCTTTCTTCACTACGAGCACCGATTCAAAATCGCCGTTGCTGCCGAAGATAGGTTTTCCTTCAAACTGGCCGCTGAAGGCCGGGCGCTCGATTTCCGCGCCAAGGCCGGGAGTCTCACCCTGATGGCCGAAATAGGCTCCGAAGATGGTCTTTCCGTCAGCATTCATGGCGATGTAGCCCCAGATGGGACCCCAGAGGCCGGCTCCCGACACCGGAACGATGTATTTGACTCCTTTATCGGTAGAGCATACAAACACCGGGAGGACCCTCTCGTCGGCCGGCTTCTTCACTTCATTCGCCATGTTGACGTCGAAGGCCTTCGCCCCCTCCACTACGTCGCCTTTGCTGTCGACGCAGAAACTTTCCTTGATATGCGATTCGTAGAGAGAGCCGATGGTCTGATCGGCAGTAGGATATATAAGTGCGGCAGCCAGAATCTGCTTCTTGGTGTCGTTGGCTATGTTTTCGAGCTGTGCCGGACGGAGTGCCTGATAGACGAGGGCAAGCGCGAAGCCCACCACCACAACGAGCACAGCGGCGTAGACCACTGTATAGACGTTGCTTTCTTTATTGATTTTCATCTTTCTCTGATTGAATTAAGCGTTAATGACTCCTTCACACTGCCAGCCTTTTCATACGGCGACGAATGTTGCTGTTGACTACACACCAGTCGATAAGGGGAGCGAAGCAATTCATAAGAAGCACCGCAAGCATCGCACCTTCCGGATAGCCGGTATTGTAAAACCTGATGGTCATGGCGAGCACACCGATCAGGAATCCATAGATCCATTTGCCTGTTTCGGTGCGGCAGCTTGTCACCGGATCGGTGGCCATAAATACGATGGCGAACATGAATCCACCGAGGCAGAGCTGCTCGAGGGGATCGATCATGCTTACGGGATAGGTGGGATTGCCTACGGCGTGGCCGAGGCATGCCATGCCGATACCGCCTACGAGGGCTGAAAGCATGATCTTCCAGCTTGCCATTCCTGTGGCGAGAAGGATGACGGCTCCTATCAGGATGCAGAAAGTGGAGGTCTCGCCCCAGCTTCCCGGAATCATACCCCAGAATATATCCATGAAGTCGACGGGAGTTCCGTTGACGCCGAGGATCTGGATATTGTCGGGTGTTGCTGTAGCGAGCTGTCCGAGAGGAGTGGCACCGGAGTAGCCGTCTACAGGGGCTGCGTCGCCGAGGCTGACGAATACGCTGTCGCCGCTCATCTTGGAGGGATAGGCGAAGAACAGGAACGCACGGGTGACGAGGGCCACGTTGAGGAAGTTGTAGCCCGTTCCGCCGAAGACCTCCTTAGCGAAAATGACGGCGAATGCTACCGCGACGGCGAGCATCCAGCAGGGAGTGCTGACCGGGCAAATCATGGGGATGAGGATGCCCGACACGAGGAAGCCTTCCTGAATCTCATGTCCGCGCAGCTGGGCTACGATGAATTCGATGCCGAGGCCTACGATATAGGCAGTAAGTATCTGCGGAAGCACAGCCCAGAGCCCGAAGAAGAACTGGGAAAGGAAACCGGCGCATTCGCCTGTGGCGAGATGGTGCTGATAGCCGACGTTCCACATGCCGAAGAGGCAGCAGGGGAGCAGCGCGAGCACCACCGTGATCATCGTGCGTTTCGAATCGTTGGAGTCGTGGATATGCACGCCTGAAGAAGATGTCTCATTGGGCGTATAGAGGAAGGTATAGAAGCCGTCGAATACGGAGTGGAGGGCATGGAATCGGCCCCCTTTCTCAAACATCGGCTTCACACTGTCTATTTTTTGCTTTAGTTTGCTCATAAATAAAGTTGTGAAGATAGTGATTGCTTTCCGGAGTCACTCTCAGCTGTCTTTGCGAAGGCGTTCGAGGCTTTCTCGGGTGAGTTTCTGGAGTTCCTGCTTCGAGGTGTCGACAAATTCGGGAAGCGCGAAGTCTTCAGGCGCTATCTCGTAGATGCCGAGTTTCTCCATTCGGTCGAAGTCGCCGGCCTGCATGGCCTTGATGAGATATTCGGGATAGATGTCGAATGGAAACACCTTGTCGAGCTCGCCGCTCAGGATCATGGCGCGGTGTCCTCCCTTGATGCGGGCATCGAAGTTGAACGGGCGCTGCAGCCCTTTGAGGAAAGCCGGGAACGTACGCTTGATGCTGAACTTATCGGGATTCATTGAGGCCCAGCCCATGAATTCGTCGGCTTTGTCGCCTTCTTCGATGATGGTGATCTGCCGGTAGGGGAAGCGCAGGAATCCCGATGTGGGGTCTACCTTGATTCCTGTCAGCACATTGCCTGCGATGACACGCAGCGATTCGCCCTCTTTCAGTTCCCCTTTGAGGATATCGGTAAGGGAAGCTCCTATTTCAGTGACTACTTTCTTTGGCTTTTGGGCTGCCGGTCCGGTGACGGCCACTTCGGCACGGTAGTCGCAATAGCCTTTCTTGATGAGCATGCCGATGCGGGCTACGGTGCCTGCATCTACGGTCCATACCGTCTCGCCCTTGTTGATGGGAGCCACGGCTGCGATATGCACGCTGGGATTTCCCGCAGGATGAGGTCCGTTGACATCGATGACTTTCGCCACCTTGGTGCGCAGGCCCTGTCCCGGACGCACAGCGAGATAGACGGCGCCTTTGGTCAGGCTTTTCAGTCCTTCGAGGCCGAGTTCGAGATATTCGGCGATGTGGGTCGGGATTACATTGCCCGCGAGAGGGGAGGAGTCGAATGCGGCGACGAAAATGTCGCGGGGAGCTGCTTCTTCTCCGGGCACCACATCATAGGGACGTTGGCGCATCATGGCCCATAGGCCGCTGAGCTTCAGCTTCTCAGCCAAATCCTTTGATTCGAATCTTACTACGTCGTCTCCGCCCGGCTTTACCGTAACGGCGAGGATATGCCGGCGTTCGCCTCTTCTGATCTCTTCCACCGTGCCGGCCACCGGCGAGACAAGTTTGATCTTTTCCGCTTCCTTCGCATGGAAGAGCGGAGATCCTTTCGCCACGACATCGCCCGGCTTCACATCACATTTCCATGTGTAGCCGGGAAAATCGTCAGGACAAATGCCGATAAGTCCTGCATTGATGGATTCTGGCTTCCCTTCGGCTTTGCCGGCTAAAGGAATGTCGAGTCCTTTTTTGATGTTGATTTCTCTTGCCATACCTGATTGGTATATAAAATGAATATGAAAAATACATTTTCAAAACCATCCTCTTCCCCTATGAAAAATACAAAATTAATTAAAATTCGCTAATTAAGCAAAAAATATCGATGAAATAAGACAAAAAAAGATTCGGTCTGCAAGCGCAGACCGAATCGGTGAAGTCTCTAATAGGTCGGGGCGAACCCGTATGGCTTGGTTATTTAAGTCCTTCTACGAATTTGCGGTATGCATCGTTGTTGGGATCATACTGCAGGTATTTGTTGAAGTTCTCCTTGGCTTTTTCCACGTCTTTCTGATCGAGATAGTAGTTGCCGAGGTAGTTGTAGATGGTCTTTGCGTCGCGCGCGTAGCGTGAGGGGTCCTGGCTTTTCTCGATAAGCTCAGCAGCCTGGGAATACATCGGGAATGCTACGGATTTAGCTTCTGTTTCGTTTGCGGCACGCTGCATTGCCACATCTCCATAGATCTTAAACGGACGGTAGTTGCCGGGAAGGGCGGCTTCAGCTTTCTTCGCGTAGTCAAGTGTCTTATTGAAGTATTCCTCGGCTTTGGTGGGATTGTCCTGCTTGTTTTCCACTCCGGCATAGAAGCTGAAGGTGGCTTGCTGGCTGAAGTCGTTGAAGTCTGGGCTTTCGAGCTTTGCGAGATATCCTTCATAGGCGTCGGAAGCGCCCGAGAAGTTGTTCGATTCCATGTAGGTCATGGCAAGCTGCTTGTTGAAGTTGGCGTTGTCGGGAATGTCCTGGATGGCTTCATTGAGGACAGCGATTGCTTCATCCGTACGTTTGGCCTTTGTCAGCTCTTCAGAGATAAGCACGTAGTCGATAGGAGCGAACTTGTTGTTCTGAGGATTGGCGTTATGGGCGGCGAGGAGCTCTTCAGCCATGGGTACGAGCTTGTCGGCCATAGCGGGGAGGTTGGCCGCGTTCATGAACTGGAAGCGGCGTGCCGTGAAGTTGCCCGGATTCTCGCTGAGAAGTTTGCTTGCATAGTCATAGCCCTTCTGGAAGTCCTGGCTTGAGAAAAGGAGAAGTGCGTAGCGGTCCTCATCCTGCTTGAAGTGGTTGGGGTTCTGCACATATACTCCATATTCGCGTGCGGCGTCGGTGTAGTCCTTCTTGTTGTAGTATGCGTTTGCGAGCTCGCGCTGGCCGAGAGCTGAAGTAGGATTGACCGAGAGGAGTTCCTTAAGCATGGTCACTGCATACTGGGGATTTACCTGGGTATAGAGGTTGGCATACTTCACATAAGCCTCGGTCGCGTTGGCGTTGTAGTTTTTCGCCATTTCGTATTTGCCGGCTGCGCCGCCCCAGTTCTTCTTGTCTTTCTCCTGGTCGCCCTCGAAGATATAGATCTCGGGAGCCTGCATATTGATCTTGCGGGCTTTGGCTACACGCTTCTCGATATCCTTGGCGTAAAGAACGGGATCTGCATCGTAATAAGCGCGTGCAATGGCGATTTCCGCGCCGGCATCTTTCTTTATGAGGCTTTCGCCTTTCTTGAAGTTCTCTTCAGCGGCCTTTTTGTCGCCCTTCTTGAGGGCCAGGCCTCCAAGACCGATATAGTTGTAGCCATAGTCGGCGTTGGCCTGAACGCCTGCCTCGAAGTATTTCTGGGCTTCGGCAAGGTTGTTTTCGTCAATCGCGATAAGGCCGAGGTAGTAGTTGGCTATGGCTTTATCGGTGCCGGCGTTGTTGATGTTGCGAAGAAGGAGCTCCTTCGCGTTGGCAATCTGGTCGGCTTTGTAGTATTCAGCGCCCTCCATATGGGTCTGGGCTGATGCGCTCATTGCGAATGCAGCAAGTGAAGCGGCGAAAAAAGTCCTGAATTTCATCTCTATATGGTTTATTGATTGTTATTTCGTCTGTTTTTAGGTTTGTTCGGATGCCTGTAGATGCGTAGTGTCCGCAATCTGAAATGCAAATTTAACGAATTTCTGTGAGGTTGACAAATATTTTTGGGGTAAGTTTAGTTATCAATACTAAAAAAACACTGATAAATTTGAAAAAACTGTCAGGAATGATGCGTTTTAGAGTTTTATGACTTTATTTTTCAAATATAATGGCAATCCTACAAGCCAGCATATGGCCACAAAGAAGAGTGAATAAGCCAGCGAGCCGAATTCGTTGCCGCCAAACAGCATGGAGAACCAGGATGGGAAATCCCGGCCATCTATCTGAAATGTCCATACAGCCGACTCAAGCAGATAGCTGAAGCAATAGAGTACGAGTGGATTGAGTCCGAACACGCATGCGGGCCTGACAAGCCATGGCACCGACATCTTCCTGATATCAAGCATCCAGAGCAGTATGGCAAGGGTCGCCGACGCTCCTCCGCAGGTGGCGAATACAAAACTTGGAGTCCAGAGATTCTTGTTGATGGGAATAATCGGATTAAGTAGGAATCCGAGGATCATCAGAGCTCCGCCCAACAGGGCCAGCCTGGCTACGGCTTTCCATAAGTCGGAGTGTCCCTTCATGATGATGTCGCCGCATAGCATGCCTATGAGGACATGGGCTATGCCCGGAAGATTGGAGAGAAGGCCCTCGGGGTCGAAACATATGCGTAGCCCGTCGGCTACATGCTTGTGGTACATATGTTCACATCCGATTACAGCACGGTCTATGCGGGCTATTACATTGTCTTCCGACATAGAGAAGCCGTCGAACGCTATCAGTATCGCTGCATAAGCCACAAGAATCACCGTTATGGTCGATATCAGCTTCCTCGTAGGCCCCATCCATATGTAGATCAATGATGCGAAGATATAGCAGATTCCGAGCCTGACGAGGACGCCTGTGAGCCGGAGTGTCTTGAATTCAAGAAGGTATTCCACTCCATTGATGCCCCGCGCGATCCAGGTCAGGACGATACCGACTATTATTATCTTAAGTCCGCGCCATATGGATTTCCAGGCAATCGCAGTCCCTGTCTTGCCGGATCTGCTGAGCGATATGGCGGCTGATACCCCCATGATGAACATGAACGAAGGGAAGACGAGATCTGCAAAAGAAAGTCCATCCCACAACACATGGTTGAGGAATGGAAACATTCGTCCGCTGCCGACTTGGTTATTGACCACAATCATCAGCGCTATCGTAAGGCCCCGCATCACATCGAGGCTTAAAAGTCTGTTTTTATTAGCCATATAGTATGGTGTCACAATTGGAGTGTCATCATTGGAGATTGACCAGGCGCGCGCTCATCTTGTAGGGCAGGATGCCGGTTTTCGAGATGATCTTCTGTCCGATGAATCCTCTTGAAAACTCATAGAAGCTGTTGAGCACACTGCTCTTGGTAGCTGTGCTTATCATATAGACCTTCCTGAAGAGTGGATACTCGCCGCTGTTGATGTAGGCCTGATAAGGCATGTATGCTACTGTGGAATAATCGTTTTCCTCTACGGGATTCGCTACCTTGAGGATCTTTACTTCAGTAGTGAGGTTAGTGGCGATTGTGTCGTTCTCCACTGCATAGTCGGCCATCCTCTTATCGACAGGCACTTTTTTCGCCTCGCTCAGATCGGCTCCGAGCCAGCTTACGCTGATGATGCCGATTGCGTTCTTATCCTTCTTCACTATGTCAAAGACTTCGGCATTGTCCTTCTGTGCGAAAGCATTGGGATTGTCTGAGACTTTGCCGTTTTCTCCAAGAAACTTCTCACGCATATAGCTGACCGTGGAGCTTCCCTGATTGTCGAAGACGAGTCGTATGGAAGCGTCTTCAGGCACTGCAAGCTGATTCCATTTGGAAATCTTCCCGCTGACAATATCCTTGATGTCGGAAAGTGTAAGGGTGCTGACGGGATTGTCCTTGTTGACGATGAGTGCTACAGCATCGACGGCGATACACGTCTGGCGCGCGATGCGGCGGTATTTGTCTTTGAGATACTTGATTTGGTCAGTAGTAAGCTCATGAGTGGTGACTACGAGTTGTGTCTTGTCTTCAAGAAGCGAATCCATTGCAGTCTGTTCATCTACGTAATAAGGGATGATGGCACTGTTGGGATACTGATATTCGAACACTTCTATCTCTTCCTGAAGGATATTGCGGAATCCGTCGTCGCAATACATGGTTGCGCTTCCTTCGGCGTATTCTCCTCTCTTGATGGGAGAGCAGGCAATGGCGAATGCCGCCAGGAGAAGTCCGAGCGACAGTGTCTTAAGTGATTTACAGGATTGCAGTACTTTTTTCATGACAGTGGATTTAAGGGTATGTTCAGTATGTGTCAGACAAGACCTTTACTGGTCTTTGTTGACGATATACATTCTCACGCCTCTCCAGATGCCGTAGGCGATAAGGAGTCCGCCGACGATATAGCTTACGGTGGTGTCGATGCTTTCAAAGAAGCCGGTGAAGAAGAGGATGCCGACTGCTATGTAGACTATCATCATGAAGATATTGAAGCCAATGCGAAATCCCTTCGGTTGGCCGGTGTTGGGATCATCTAAATTTCTCATGTCTTTTAGTTTTTTAGGGTTTTCTATTGTTTTAACATTTGTAAGGAATTTTGGTTTAGATATGTTATGAAAAAAATCCCGCATCTGATGATGCGGGATTTTCTGATATGCGGGGTAGGGGATTACTGCTGCTGCAGACGGAAATTGACAGGGAGTGTGAAGTAGGAACGTACGGCTACACCGTTGTTCTTACCTGCCTGCCACTTGGGCATCTTGTTGACGACGCGGAGAGCCTCCTTGTCGAGGTCCTTGTCGACACCCTTCACAATCTGAGCCTGTGATACAGAACCGTCCTTCTCAACGATGAACTTCACGATCACACGACCCTGAACGTCGTTCTGCTGTGCTGCCTCCGGATAGCGGATGTTGTTGCTGAGCCATTTCATGAGGGCAGCCATACCGCCGGGGAATTCTGCCTGCTGTTCTACGGCAACGAACACCTCTTCCTCTTTCGGCTTCTCAGGTTCGGGCTCCTTGACTACGACTGCTTCCTGTACTGCCTGGAATTTGTCGGCATCGTCAGAACCTTCCTGATTTACGACACCACGCGCAGTGTTGTCTTCTTTCTGGTCTTCCATATCCATCACCTCGTTCTTTACGTCGTCTACGATGGCGATCTGAGTCACCTGTACCGTAGCGAGTACTTCCTGAGGAACTTCCGGAATCTCAATCTCGACTTTCTGCTCTTCGGGTTCGGGTTCTTCCTCCTCCTGCTGCTCCATCTGTTCAAGCTGGGCGGCGAGCATCTTCTCGGCCTGCATCTTAGCTTCAATAGCGGCCTTTTCAGCCATCTTGTCGCTGTAGATGCCCCACACGATGATGATGCCGATGAGGGCGGCGAGACCGGCGATAAGGAAAATGAACGCGCGGTTGTGACGCTTGTCACTCTCCTGACGCATCACGTAGGCGCCGAAGTCTTTGTTCTTATCGGCGAATACTATGTCGCGCCATTCCTTCGATGTAAGATCTATATTTCTTTTAGCCATTTTCTTTTAGTCTTAAAGGTTAATAAATCATACATCAACGGTTGCGGTTCTGGTAATCGATAAGCATCGTCGAGTCCATGCGGCTCATGTTGTCGATCTGATACTTCGATACAGAGTTGATCTGCATTTCGTCGAGCATTTCCACGAGTGCACCGTAGGATGCTTCGGGAGTCGACTTGATGATGATCACCGGTTTCTTAAGATTCTCGTCCTTACGGACAGCCTTTGCCTTTTCGTCAAACTGCTCCTGAGTGATCTTGCCGTCGCGGAAGTCTTTCTTCAGAAGTTCGATCTGTTTCCAGACATCCTTGTTGCGGTCCTGAATGATACGGCGGATATCCTTGGCCTCGTCTTTCGAGCCTACGAAGTCGGCTTTCTTAAGGTTGTTGTTTTCCGCGTTAGGAACAGCTTCACCGCCACAGGGCTTGCCGTCGTAGTAGTAGATTTCATTGACAACGCGACCGTTTACCGTATCGGGGATAAGGCTACCCGGCTTGCGCTTTGCGTCAATGATGATTGTGATAGCGTCGTCGGCAGAGGCCTGGCTCATGTTCTCTTCGTTCTGAACCTTTTCATTCGAAGGGAGCGCGATGTTGAGCGTCTGCGACTTGATCATGGTCGTACACAGCATGAAGAATGTAATAAGCAACATGTTCATGTCGACCATCGGGGTAAAGTCTACCCTAATTGTCATTTTTTTCTGGGCACCTTTTTTCTTGCCGCCAGAATCTTGCTGTTGAACTTCTGCCATTTTATTCTCCTCCTGCTTTAAGAGATGTAAGTAGAGTGAACTTATTCATCTTGATGGTCTGGAGATTGTCCATGACCATGTGTACGATATCGAACGCTGTGTTCTGGTCTGCCTTTAGAGCCACACCTGAGCCGTCTTTGATGGCTCCTGCGAGATTCTCGTTTTCGGTCTGGCGCATTGCCTTCATCCACATCTGGAACTCGTCGGGCTGCGTGTCGTTCTGATTCCATACTACAGGAATACCTGTCACGTGCTTCGGATTCTCATCCTGGCCCTGGAGCCATTTGTCCATTTTCGTTGTGCCTTCAGGCTGCGATGCCAGGTCCAGAAATTCGCTCATCTGTGCGAGAGGAACTCCGAACGAGCCGAGCTTGCTGAACGCCAGCTTCTGCTGGGGTGTGAAGCTCAGTTTATTCTTATGCGACTCATTGTAGATTTCGGTCACTTTGTCGAGCAACGCCATTTTCATCTTTTCATTCGACCATTTGTTCGAAGTGTCGTTGTTCATCGTGAGCCATACTTTGCCTTCCGTCACGCGGCCCTGAGCATCTCTCTGAGCGTCCGGGCTTACGAGGATCTGCACGAAGTTGGTCTCCTGTACCTTTTCTTCCGATACGGAAGCAGGAGTGATCACCTGTGTAGGCTCCTTGGCGAGGAAGGTTGAAGTCAACATGAAGAAGGTAAGCAGCAGCACCGTCACGTCACTCATCGCCGTCATGTCGATGAATGTGCTTTTCTTTGCTATTTTTACTCTTCCCATATTAGCTATTAACTTAATTCGTTGTTAATGTTTCCTAACCGTTAATCCGATGGATTAGTGGGTAGCGGCAAATGTTGCTACGATAGAGAAACCGATTTCGTCAATAGCGTAGGAAAGGTTGTCGATCTTGTTGGTGAAGAAGTTGTAGGAGATAACTGCGAATGCACCGGTTGCGATACCGAATGCTGTGTTCACAAGTGCCTCAGAGATACCGGTAGAGAGCTCAGTGGAGTCAGGAGAACCTGAGTTTGCAAGAGCCTGGAATGACTTGATCATACCCATTACAGTACCGAGAAGACCGACGAGAGTACCGAGAGTGGTAAGAGTTGCGAGGATGGGGAGGTTCTGGCTGAGAGAAGGCATCTCGAGGGCGGTTGCCTCTTCTACCTCGTTGCGGAGTGTAGTAAGCTTCTGCTCCTTGCTGAGAACGGTGTTGGCATCCATCTCTTTGTACTTCACGAGAGTGTTGTAGACTACAGATGCTACAGAACCCTTCTGGTCCTTGCAACGCTTCATAGCTGCGTCGATGTTGTTGGCAGCGAGGTCAGACTTGATGGCTGCGACAAACTTGGAAGTGTTGCCCTTGCCGCTTGCTGAAGAAAGAGCGATCCAGCGCTCGATGGAGAGGGTGATAACGGTGAGAAGAAGAGTCATCAGGATAGGCACGATGAAACCGCCCTTGTAGACTGTACCTGCGAGGTTGAGGGGATGTCCGTTTGCAGGATCGCCACCTTCGAAGTTCGCGGGGTTACCCATGAGGAACAGGAAGATGCACACACCGCACACGGCGCAGGCGAGGATTACGAAGAACGCGTTCTTGATGCCGCGGATCTGAGAGATTTTCTCTTCTTTCTTGATCTTAGCCGCAGCTGTTGTTGCTGCTGACTGAGTCTTGGGATCGTTAGATGCCATAGATGTAATTAGTTTGAGGTTGTTATTAAATTAAAGATGTTAGTAGAATGTTATGTCTGTTTCATGTCTGCCTAAGAGGCAGAAACCACTTAACACTGCAAAGTTACCAAAAATATCAAGAAAAACAAATCTAATTTGAAAAAAAATAAAAATTTTTTTTCGCATCTTAATCGTCGTTATATGTCGAATCCCAAGTTAAGTCATTAATAACCGCATTGTTAAGTTGTATTTTATGATACGGTCCTTTAATGTGAGTCAATCGGCAGTATGATATTTAAGGTAAGTTCACTAAAGTGTTGAGGTCCGGAGCGGTCGGAGCCGCTCCGGGTCCTGTATGGTTGCTTAGCCCTTGATGGCTGCGATGCCGGGGAGAGTCTTTCCTTCGATGGCTTCGAGGAGGGCGCCGCCGCCGGTAGATACGTAGCTTACGGAGTCGGCAAGGCCGAACTTGTTGACGCATGCCACGGAGTCACCGCCGCCTACGAGCGAGAACGCGCCGTTGTCGGTGGCTTCTACGATTGCGTCAGCGATGGCACGGCTGCCGGTAGTGAACTTGTCCATTTCGAATACACCTGCGGGGCCGTTCCAAAGGATGGTCTTAGCGGGAATGATGGCAGCGCGGAAAGCGGCGATGCTGTCGGGGCCTGCATCAAGACCTTCCCATCCTTCGGGGATGTCCATTACGGAGCAGATCTGGGTGTTGGCGTCGTTGCTGAAATCGTCGGCTGCTACGCAGTCGGTGCCGAGTACGAGGTTGACGCCTTTTTCCTTTGCCTTCTTCATGATGTCGAGAGCGAGGTCGAGTTTGTCGTTCTCGCAGATCGACTGGCCTACATTGCCGCCCTGTGCTTTAGCGAAGGTATATGTCATGCCGCCGCAGAGGATAAGGTTGTCTACCTTGTCCATGAGGTTTTCGATGATTCCGATCTTAGTGGAAACCTTCGAGCCTCCCATGATGGCGGTAAACGGACGCTTGATGTCCTTAAGGATGTTGTCGACGGCCTTCACCTCTTTCTCCATGAGATATCCGAGCATCTTGTCTTCAGCGTCGAAGTAATCGGCGATGACGGCAGTCGATGCATGTTTGCGGTGGGCTGTGCCGAATGCGTCGTTGACATAGACGTCTGCATAGCTTGCGAGAGTCTTTGCAAATTCCTTCTGGCTCTTCTTCATCTCTTTCTTAGCGTCCTCATAGGCTGGGTCGTTTTTGTCGATGCCTACGGGTTTGCCTTCCTCTTCAGGATAGAAGCGGAGGTTTTCGAGAAGAAGCACTTCGCCGGGCTTGAGGTCTTTTGCTGCCTCCTGAGCCTTGGCGCAGTCAGGAGCGAACTTGACGTCAGTGCCGAGAGCCTGCGCTACTGCTTCGCGAATCTGAGCGAGGCTGAGCTTTTCGTTGACTTTGCCTTTGGGCTTGCCCATGTGGCTCATAAGAATAAGTGAACCTCCGTCTGCAAGGATCTTCTTGAGGGTAGGGAGGGCACCGCGGATACGGGTGTCGTCGCTGATAGTGCCGTCTTCATTGAGAGGCACATTGAAGTCTACTCGTACAATCGCCTTCTTTCCGGCGAAATTGTAATTGTCGATTGTTGCCATATCTAAACTACGGGTTAAATTGTTTTTTCCATGCGATAAGCCCCGGTTCAAGCCTTAATCCGCGCTGTGCTCGGAAGCGTGAATCGGAATCTCACACAAAATTAAGAAATTCTCTCAAGTAATCCAAATGTTTTTATGAAAAATATGTATTTTTGATTAATTTTGTAGTCTGTTTTAGGATGTTTTCATTTTTATTATAACAAATTCGACCTATTTCGATGGGTCACGACCCGAAAAACATGGATGAGAAAGAGATTAAGGAGGTATTGACCGGTCTGCTCGCTTCATTAGGTGAAGACCATGAGGTGGAGGTGTGTCCACTGTCGGGAAGCGGCTCCAACAGGAGTTATTTCCGACTTTTTGCTGACCACCGCAGTTATATCGCGACATATGTGCCCGATGCTAAGGAGGGCTTGTGCTTCATCAGGCTTGCGGATGCTTTCCGAAAGGTCGGCAGGGATGTGCCGCAGGTGTTGGCGCATTCCGATGACGGCCACTTTTACATACAGGAAGATCTTGGCGACGCATCGCTTTTCTCGATGCTTGGCAGCCGGGAGGCCACAGAGCTTATAAAGGAGAGCCTGCTCCGGCTTGTGAGGCTTCAGCAGACACCGGAGAGCGTCTGGCGGAAATATTGCATGGCCGGAGCGTTCGACCGCAGACAGGCGATGTGGGACCTGAACTATTTCAAGTATGAATACCTGAAACCCCGGGAGATAGTATTCGATGAAGACAGGCTGGAGGATGACTTCGAAAGGCTTGCCTGCCGGCTCGATTCAATCAAAAACGAATACTGGGGATTCATGATGCGCGACTGTCAGAGCCGCAATGTGATGGTGGCAGAGCGCGGTCCTGTCTTCATCGACTTTCAGGGAGGCCGTCCTGGACCTGTGCTCTACGACGCAGTCTCCATGCTATGGCAGGCACGCGCCGGATTTGACCCTGAATTCCGCATGAAGATGATAGACTTCTATTGCGATGCCTTCTGCGGAGGGCAGCAGGATAAGAAACGTGAAATGCTCAGCTCGCTGGGCGATATAGTGCTTTTCCGAACGCTTCAAGTGCTGGGAGCCTATGGATTCAGAGGACTCGTGCAGCGCAAAGCGCATTTTCTTCTCTCTATTCCGGGTGCGCTTGCCAATCTAAGTCAACTCATAGATGATGGGATTCTTGATTCATATCCGGAATTGAAGAAATGTGCGCAGCTACTGACTTGCAGTCTTTCTTCAGCTGATGGGAAGGGAGAAGGTGGGCTCTTGGTAGAAGTGATCTCCTTCTCTTATAAAAAAGGTTATCCGGATGATTTGAGCGGAAACGGAGGCGGATTCATGTTTGACTGCCGTGCCCTTCACAATCCGGGCAGATATGTGGAATATAGGAATTTGACCGGACGTGACAAGCCGGTAGCGGATTTCCTTGAGTCGCAAGGCGAGGTGGAAGGATTTCTGAAAAGTGCATGGGCTTTGACCGATGCCGCAATAGAGAGATATATCAGGCGTCGATTCACTCGACTTCAGATAGGGTTCGGCTGTACCGGCGGACAGCATAGGTCGGTCTATAGCGCGGAGCGGACAGCTGCCCACATACGTCGTTTATTTCCCGAAGTGAAGGTATTGCTTCGACATAGGGAACAGAACATACTTGAATCCATATGAAGACTATGATATTATGTGCCGGACTTGGCACGAGGCTTAGACCATGGACCGAGTCTCATCCGAAGGCTCTTGTTCCTGTCGGAGGCATACCGATACTGAGGAGGGTGGCCGACAGGCTGATGGCGCAGGGATATGACGAAATTACTATCAACATACATCATTTTGGCGAACAGATATTGGACTATGTCGGACGGGAGCATGACTTGGCAGCCCGTGTAAGCATATCCGACGAAAGGGAACGTCTGCTCGACACAGGAGGAGGCATACTTCATGCCGAACCATTTCTGGCAAAGGATAAGCGTCCGTTTCTCGTTCACAACGTAGATATCCTCTCAAATGCCGATCTTGCAGGGCTTATGAGGATTCATGAGAATTCCGGAAGACACGTAAGCCTGCTTGTCTCGGATAGGGACTCAGACAGGAAACTGGCCTTTGACAGTGACATGAACCTTAAGGGATGGTTGAATCAGAAGACGGGAGAGCGTCGGCCTTCAGGGTTGCTGATTGAAGGGACTGACAGACTCCTTTCGTTCAGTGGAATCTATGTGATGTCGCCGGAAGTGTTCGGTATCATGCGGGCTTACGGTTTCAGCGGAGCATTCCCCATCATGCAGTTCCTACTTTCAGGTATAGATGGCTTAAGGATAGGGGGAGTGGAGCAAACAGGATTGGACTTAATAGACATAGGAAAGCCCGATACATTGCATCGGGCTAATTTAAGGATTCAATAATATCTGTTGTGTTGTGATTCCTTTACGACGTTGAATTGGAATACACATCCTCCGATGAGGAAGACTACGGCTATCCCGCCGAGCCACCATGTGAGTGAGATGCTGACTGTAAAGCATGATATCATGAGTAGTATACAGCCGATTGCGTAGCAGATGACGGATAATGTTTTCATAGGGTATATCTTTATTAAGGTTTCAGTCTTGTGTTCTTTGTCTGTAAAACGCCTCGTGCCTCCAGAGGGTTTATGCCTGCTTGTGATTTAACAGCATTGAAACATTTTTGTATTCATCAGTAAGCCAGCGAGGCATCGGTGTTTCTGACCGATGCCTCGCTGGCTTACTGATGAAGTATGCAATGATATTGTGAGTAAGGGAAGCTTACTTAAGCTTGAGTTCCTGGCCGATCTTTATGGCGTCTGATGCCTCAAGACCGTTTAGCTTCCTAAGTGAAGTGGCAGACATACCGTGTGCGCGTGCTATCTTATTGATGGTGTCGCCTTTCTTCACTGTGTAAGTGGCGAGCTGGGTATTGCCGGCCTTGTAGGTGTTGGCGTCATCGGAAGCCAGTTCACGTTTCGCTGATTTGGAAGGAGCGAAATTACGCGCCTTGGTGTATGTGGTCTTGGAGAAAGTATATTGGTCGGTATGGGTGGTATGGTTCGCGAAGTCAAAAATCGCGGAGGGGTTGATGGCATAACCCATGAAGCGGGTTTCGAAATGGAGGTGTGGGCCGGTGCTGCGGCCGGTGCTGCCTCCAAGGCCGATGGGGTCGCCTGCGCGCACTGTCTGATCGGGCTTTACGAGGTGCTTATTGAGGTGGCCGTATACGGTCTCGAGTCCATTGGGGTGGCGGATGATGACGTAGTTGCCGTAGCCCTTGCCTTCATAGGCGGTCAGACGTACTTTTCCGTCGAATGCGGCATAAATGGTGTCGTTCATCTTGATGCCGATGTCTACTCCCTTGTGCATGCGCTTGAAGCGCTGGCGATAGCCATAGGGAGAGGTGATGATGCCGTTGTGAGGCATACAGTAGCCTGTTACGTCGATTACCTGTGATTCCGGCACATCCTTTTCGTTGAAGGGATTCACGCTCTTGGAGTTCCATCCTTCGGTATAGATGTCGAGTTCCGGCTCAAGCTCGTTTTCGAGAAGGTCGATGAATGTGTTCTGCTCGATAAGTTTGATTTTATCCTTTGACGACGCTGCATTGGCAAGAAGCTGCTTGTGGGCGGCTGCGTGCGAGGCTGTTTTCTTCTGGGCTGAAGCCGCAAACGGCACTACCGAAAGAAGCGCGCAGCAAAGGATGGTATTTAATTTCTTCATCATTGTCTTATTCGTATTCTTTGTATCAGAGTTCATCTTCAGCATATAGGAACGCGAGATTGGAAGGAGTATAGTCGAGCACTTCCTCAGGCTTGAAGAAACGGGCAATCTCGATCTTGGCATTCTCGACGCTGTCAGACGCATGTACGATGTTGGCTTGGCCGCTCATGCAGAAGTCGCCGCGGAGTGTTCCGGGCTCGGCCTTGCGGCCGTTGGTGGCGCCTGTCATTTTTCTGAAGGTCTCGACAGCGTCCACGCCCTTGAGCACCATACAGATCACCGGGGATGCCACCATGGATGCCACGATGAGGGGAAAGAAGGGGCGGTCTACAAGATGGGCGTAATGTTCGCGCAGGATGGCTTCGTCAAGCTGCATCATCTTCATGCCTGTGATGATGAGTCCTTTGTCCTGTATGCGGGTGATGACTTCACCTACGAGTCCGCGTTCGATGGCGGAGGGCTTGAGAATGACGAGCGTCTGTTCCATTATGCTTTTGATGTTTTTATTGCGTTTTTTAATTTCGATTTTCAAAGTTACAAAATTATTACACGCAAACCTAATTTTCCGGTTAAAAATATGTGATATTTGTGTTAAATTATTTTAAACGATTTTTAAGGCATTGATTATCAGTGATATGATATGTATGAAACTATAATGTATTCTTTTTGAAATATTGCACACGGCGCTGGCCGGTGTGCAATGATATGTAGATAACTTTTCCGGCTATTGCATAAGCGGAGCGCACTGTGCCCTATGAACAGTTTGGATTAATGTTTGTTTGACTCATATAGAATTTACCCAACACCCCAAAAATGATTCCATTATGAACATAACATCAATTCTCTGCAACATCCCGTCGGAAGTAGCTGAAAAGCTTCCCACCGTGACCATGCCCGGAACGGAAGAAGGGACCTATGCCGTAGCGCAGTTTATCATGCACATTGTAAACTGGATATTCGACTTCTTTGGTCTGTCGCATCATCCTACCCTTGAGCTGTGGATATATTCAGCCGTCGTATTCGCTATCTCATGGGGTATAGGATGGGTAACGCAGCTTGTGATTCTCTTCATAGTAGACCAGATCGGAAAAAGATGGAAAGGAAGCATCTATCAGGATCTGATCAATGCTAAGTTTTTCCATCGTATCTCCAGGATCATCCCCGCGATATTCTTCCTGATCTTTATTCAGTTTACGATGCAGGAGCATTCCCTTCTCAGCAGCTGGCTCTCAAGGGTCACTTGGATCTATCTGGCGTTTATCGTGTCGCGATGCCTCACGATTCTTGTCAAGGTGATATGGAAGCATCTCGATGAACGCGAGAATACGAAGCGTCTGCCTCTTACAGGCCTCGTGCAGCTCATCTGCGGCGTAATCTGGATCCTTTTCGCCATTATTGCCATTTCCATTATAGTGGATAAGTCGCCCGGCAACCTCCTCGCCGGAATCGGAGTCTTCGCATCGGTGCTCATGCTGGTGTTTAAGGATTCCATTCTCGGCCTTGTGGCGGGAGTGCAGCTTTCTGAAAACGACTCCGTGCATGAAGGCGACTGGATAGCGGTAGACGGCACCAATGCCAACGGCACCGTACTTGAGGTCACTCTCACTGAGGTGAAGATTCAGAACTGGGATAAGACGGTTTCGTCGGTGCCTCCCTACAACCTCATAAGCGGCACTTTCACTACCTACCGCCCGATGCAGGAAAGCAACACCCGACGCATTGCACGCACTTATCTCATCGACAGCGAGAGTGTAGTGGAGGCTACTCCGGAAATGCTTGAGAAGATTTCTGAGATTCCTCTGATGAAGGATTGGATCGCAAAGAAACAGGCTCAGAAAGCCGCTGGAAAGGAATATTGCGTTATGAATCCGGAGGGCCTTGCCGACGGCACCATCGATACGAACCTCGGTATGTTCCGTGCGTATATGAAGATGTGGCTTGAGGCCAATCCGAATATCTCCAATGTCGACGACCTCTTCGTCAATACGCTTCAGCAGACGGCCAACGGCATTCCATTCCAGGTATACTGCTTTACGAGCACGTCCAAATGGATTCCCTACGAGGGAATACAGTCGGCCGTATTCGAGCATGTGGCAGTCATGCTTACCAAATTCGGACTCTTCGTATATGAAAACGAATCCAGTCGCGCTACAGTGCTTGAGGGCGTGATGAGCCGCCAGCTTCCGGCAGGGGAGAGCGTATTCGGACTCCCCACGCCGATGATAGTCAAGAATTCGTAAGAGCGGCGTTGTCGCCGACTACATGGGCCGCGACGGCCGCATAGAGGGCAGCTGTCTCCAACCGGAGGCGGCTGCCCCCAAACGTAACAGGGATATAGCCGTTGCTTACGGCCATGGCCACTTCTTCGGGAGTGAAGTCTCCTTCAGGCCCTATGAGGATCCTGACATTGCCTCCATGGTATTCACGCGCGAAGCTTCGAAGCGGATAGGCGTCGTCGCAATAGCCGAGACATCTGAAGCCGTCAAATCCCTCGGAGACGATATCCTTAAACGGTACAGCTCCTTCGATGACGGTCCTGAAGGTCTTTAGCGACTGATTCATGGCTGAGACGGCGATCTTCTCAAGGCGGTCGGTGCGGAGTGCCTTCCGTTCGCTACGCGCGCATTTCATCAGGATGATACGGTCTACTCCTATCTCCACAGCCTTCTCTACAAGCCACTCCATGCGGTCGGCGTTTTTGGGTGGCGCTACGCAGAGTTCCAGTCGGAATCCCCACCAGGGAGAAATTGCCTCTCTGGTCAGGATTTCGACTGCTGTGTGTTTCGGATGTGCCTCGAGAATTTCGCATTCATAGCGGTGGCCGCGCCCGTCGGTGACGAAGATGTGGTCTCCCTCCTTCATGCGAAGCACCCGGCAGCAATGCCCCGACTCCGCTTCCGGAAGCACTCCGGTGGATTCTATCTCTGGTGCATAAAACTGAATCATGGTCAAATCTGGTCTTTATCGTCGATTATTCCTCCGGCTGCCAGGCCGTTCTTATCGGCGGCTTCGCTCTTGCTGATGCTTTCCTTTCGGTTTTCCTTAAAGATGAGGGCAAAAAGTATTCCGACTATGAAGGCATATGCGGCGAATATGAGCCAGCTTGTATGCCAGCCGTCGATCTGCGGCATTCCCGCAGGGCGGCTGAATACGAAATTCTCGAGAATGGCTCCCGCGCTTAGGGTTCCGATGGTGGCTCCGAGTCCGTTGGTCATGATCATGAAGAGGCCCTGCGCCGAGCTGCGGATCGATGGATCGGTCTCCTGGTCTACATAGAGCGAACCGGAGACATTGAAGAAATCAAAGGCGATGCCGTAGACAATCATGGAGAGGATGAAAAGCCAAACGAGGTCTCCGGGGTTGCCGAGTCCGAAGAAGCCGAAGCGTCCTACCCAGGCAAACATCGACATGAGCATCATGCCCTTGATGCCGATGCGCTTAAGGAAGAAGGGAATAAGGAGTATGCAGAGTGTCTCAGACATCTGCGAAAGGGAAATGAGCGCGTTGGCGTTTTTCGCGCCCCAGGTGTCGGCGAATTCAGCTACGTCTGAGAAGGAAGTGATGAATATGTTGCCGTAGCCGTTGGTGATCTGAAGGCTGACTCCGAGCAGCATGGAGAAGATGAAGAAGACAGCCATCTTCTTCTGCTTGAAGAGGGAGAAGGCCTTGAGGCCGAGCATGTCTACGATGGAGCCTGAGGCGGATTTGTTGGTAGGGCAGTCAGGCAGCGTGAGGGCATAGATGCACAGCACTCCGCTGAGGACGGCCGAAGTGATGAGCTGGCAGTAGTTTGTCTGATATTGGGTGAAGTTGACGAAAAGCATCGCGCAGATAAATCCGACAGTGCCGAAAACCCTGATGGGAGGGAACTCCTTTACCGTGTCCAGTCCTGCCCTGGTCAGGGCTGAGTATGCAACGGAATTATTGAGGCCGATGGTAGGCATGTAGAAGGCCACGGAAAGGGTGTAGAACCAGAAAATCGTGTGAAACTCTACCTGGTCGCCGGCCATCATTCCGTAGATTCCGGCAGCGCACATGAATGCGCCGGCTGCGAGATGGCAGAGGCTCAGCATACGCTGGGCATGTATCCATCGGTCGGCGATGATGCCGATGATGGCCGGCATGAATATCGACACGATGCCCTGCACTGCATAAAACCATTTGATGTCGGCTGCCAGTCCTACGCGGCCCAGATAGTTGCCGAGAGACGTGAGGTAGGCTCCCCAGACGGCGAATTCAAGAAAACTCATTGCAGCGAGTTTTGTCTTGAGAGGAAAATTGCTGTTATTCATGATGTATGTGTATATGTGGTTGATGTTTTATTGTTATTACTTCGCCGTCGTAGGCGAACTCTACTCCTGGAGGCAGAAGTTTGGAGACTTCTGCGTATCTGCCGAGCTGATGGTTGGTATGGGTGAGATAGCAGCGTCTGGGCTTGAGCTCTTCGATCAATGCTATCGCTTCGGGAAGTATGAGATGGGCGAAATGTGGCTGATTGAGGCGCAGACAGTTTAGGATGAGTACTTCGAGCCCGAGAAGCTTCTCTTTTTCTTTTTCATCAAGGGTCTTGGCATCCGTCACATATGCGAAGTCGCCTATTCTATAGCCATAGATGGGGAGCTTGCCATGCATCACTTCTATGGGAATGACCTCCAGACCATTGATCTTGAACGGCCGGCACTCCACTTCATGCAGGTCAAGCCGGGGCACTCCCGGATAGGGATGCTCGCGAAAGCAGTAGTCAAGCCGTTTGCGGAGGTCATGGGCGGTCTGGGGGTTGGCGAATATAGGGAGGTCTCTGTGGATGCAGAACGGACGCACGTCGTCGATGCCTCCTACGTGGTCGTAATGCTGGTGGGTGAGAAGTATGGCGTCAAGTCGGCTCAACCCCAGGCGGAGTGCCTGCTGGCGGAGGTCGGGCGACGCATCGATCAGGATGCGGAGTCCATGGGTCTCCATAAGCACGGAGGCTCTCAGACGCTTGTCTTTTGGATCAGTCGACATGCATGTCGGGCATGTACACCCTATTTCCGGCACTCCTTTGGAGGTGCCGCTGCCCAGAACAGTGACTTTTATGTCGGTGTCGATGTAGTTCACTTCCGGTTCGAGCTCTATGCCATATTTGAGTTTGACGGTTTTCACGACATGGTCGGCAAGTTCGGCTACCTGACTCCCTGTGGCTCCCCCCGTGTTTGCTATCACGAGAGGTTGCCCTGGCCACACTTCGGCGCCTCCTATGCTTGATCCCTTGAGTCCGGAATGATCGATGAGCCATGCGCCGGAAAGCTTTACGAAGCCTTCCTTGCCGGCAGGGTAGACTGGCATTTCTATTCCACGCGTCCTGATCTCCTCCTGAAAGAAATATTCGTTTACCTCCGGATTTTTAAAGAACGACCCGGCGCTTCCTATCAGTGAGGGATCAGGAAGCTTGCTGTCGCGTAGTCTTACCACTTCTTCTGCCAGCTCCCGTATGGTAGGAGTGCGCTGCAGAGAGTCGGCGAATTCCTTCAGCGGGCGATAAGTAAGGTTGCGCGCTTCGGTGCCTTTCCGCAGGCGGTAGCTTACACGCATGACTATCAGTTTGCCTTTCGCTTCATTCTTGAATATGGAGTCGCGGTAGCCGAAGCGACATTGCTCGCTGTAAAGAAGCACCGTCTTACGGGTCTCTACGTCGAAACACTCCACGGAATGGATGAAATCGGCGGCTTCCGCACCGTAGGCTCCTACGTTCTGCACAGCCGACGCGCCGACTTCACCGGGTATTCCGGCCATGTTCTCCAGCCCTGCTATGTCGTTTTCGAGACAGAAGTCTACGAGATCGGTCCATTTCTCGCCGGCTCCGGCTATGACGAAGACCGTATCGTCGTCTTTGCGGTAGGTCTTGATTCCCTTTATGGCTGAATGGAGCACTATCCCCTTGAAGGGAGATATGAAAAGGAGGTTGGAGCCGGCTCCGATATGCAGAAACTCATTGTCGATGAATTCAGGAGTGCGGGTGAGGGCGAGAAGATCTTTCTCGCTGTCATACTCAGCATATATCGCCGCCTTGGCAGGAACCTTGAATGTTGTCAGGTCTGTCAGGTCTTTGTCGTATTCGATTCTCATTGTCTGAAATTTGTTAAGAGTCCATCTGTAAACATTAGGTAGGTGCCGTCGGAATACTGCCAGATGTCCATGGTCTGGGAGCGGTTGTGGCCGGAACGCACTTCATCAGGATTCCCGATCGAGAGTTTGCATTCTTCTTTTGACATCCCTTCGCCTACGCGTCCCTGCTGGATGAGTGCCCAATGCTCGGCTGTGATGTTGGGATGTCGTTCCTTCGGGTCGGATAGGAAGAACACCGCCGCGAAGTTCCGGCTGTCGTGGATGTCGGCCGTATAGTTCATATGCAGGTATCCTTCCCTGCCGTCAGGTCCGATGATTTTAATGGAAATGGGGAAGTCGCCCGTGGCTGCCTCAACACCAACTACCTTCACCTTGGCGAATTTCAGTCCCGGCATGCGGTTGCCTGCCTGGTCATACCACAGGTTGGTTTTAGTCCAGAATGTTTTTCCGTTGAGTTTTTCTTTCCAGAGGTCGATAAGCGCTGCGTCTGCTATCAGGGGAATTCTGCTGCTGTCGATTTCGGTCATCGCTTCTTCTGTGGTTTTTCCGGTTCTGTACCGGAAGATGTGGATTCCATCTGAGAAAAGAATCACGCATTCCTCACGAAGGTCGGGATTGATATGGCTGTCGAGGCCTATGAAGTAGAGGGTCTTTCCTTTTAGCGACTGAGCGGCCGCATCTTCGGGCAGCCCCGAAGGATCGAATATGTAAAGGGTGCGGTCGGTCAATGCCGTGAAGCGTCGTCCCTTCTCCCAAGAGGCGAGGGGAGTGCCCTGGATGGACTCTGAAAATTCCTGCTCCGGACTTTTGACCATCATCCTGACATCTTCTTTTGTCATTCGTATCTTCTTCGTGCTCTCTATTCCGGTGGAGCAAGAAGCGGAAATCAGTGTGAAAACGCCGATGATGATCATTCGGCTTAGATTCCAAGGCAATCGTTTATATTTGGTGTTCGTGTTCAACTTATTGAAATGTAAATAGATGAATATTTGTTGACTATTCAGTCGGAAAATTAATGCAAAGATAATGAATTTTTTTTTGAAAAAAAATAGCTGAAATATTTGGTGGAATGAAAAAAAAGCAGTAACTTTGCACTCGCAATCGGGAAACAAGCCCGATGAGCAAATAAAAAAAATACGTAAGGCGGGATAGCTCAGTTGGTTAGAGCGTCGGATTCATAACCCGGAGGTCTCGAGT
>CAMWMK010000016.1 GCA_947175295.1 uncultured Porphyromonadaceae bacterium | reverse complement strand
TGGGAAAGTTGAGGCTTTTGCTTAATTTTTTGAGGGGAGTTCTGCAACACCCTCTTCCATCGGCAATCATTCAAAAACTTTGTCCCGACTTATTTTTTACAATCAATAAATTTGCATTTGTACTATTTTTGACTTATCTTTGTGAAAAATATCGAATTTATGGAAAAAATCATTGACCCGTTATCCGACTTAGGCTTCAAGTTACTTTTCGGAAGAGAGAAGATATCGGAGCCTGTACTTAAGGACCTTCTCAACGCACTGTTATGCGGCAGCGAGGGTTTTGAGGAAATAACCTCTGTCAAATACCTCAACAACGAACGCTCCGCTGAATGGAAAGACGGCAAATCCATTCGTTATGATATTCTTTGCCAGACTGAATCCAAACACCGGTTCATAGTGGAAATGCAGAAGGCAAGTCAGCCTAAATTCATTGACAGGGCCACCTTCTATGTAGCCCGCGGCATTGCCGAGCAGGGCTACAGAGGGAAAAAGGATAGTGAGAGGGAATGGGACTATGAACTGGAACCGGTGATCGGCGTTTTCATATGCAATTCCTATGTACGGGGATTGGAGAAGAAACCCATAGTAAGGGCATCGACCCTTGACGAGGACTCCTTCAAACCTATTGGCATGAAGACGCGTTATGTGTTTGTACAGCTCGCAGCCTTCAAGAAAACGGAGGATGAGTGCGAGAATCTGGATGATCAATGGATTTACAACATCAAGAATATGGGAATAAGACAGGAAGTGGCGTTCAGGCAGAACAGCGAGGTTTTCAAGCGGCTGGCAGAAGTCGCTAACGTGGCCACGCTCACCCCGGAACAGAGGTATCACTATGAAGCTGACGTGAAGATAGTACGCGACACCCTCAACCAGATCCGGGGGGCATATCAGGACGGAGAGGAAAACGGCGAGAAAAGAGGATTGGAGAAAGGAAGAGCGGAAGGGCTGGCAGAAGGAAGAGCGGAAGGGCTGGCGGAAGGCGAGCAAATCGAACGCAGGAAAAGCATCCGCATGATGCTGTCGTTTGGAATTCCGCCCGAACAGATTGCCAAAGAGTATGGTATTTCCGTAACGGAAGTAGCCCATATCGCTGAATCGGACTTGTAATAAGAGCGGAAGTTACCATATGCCAACACGGTGCGGAGGCTGGAAGCCTCCATTCCATGGGCAGGGCGGAGGGGTGATTGGCATTGGGGTCAGCGGAAGAGCTGGAGGTCGGAGGCGGGGTCGTATTCGAAGATGCGTTCGGCCTGGCCTCCGTCGAGGCAGTGAAGGTAGAGAAGCGCGCCGGCAGGAGCCTCCAGCCGGATGACGTCGCTGTCGGCCTTTGCCCTTCCCAGCGAGACCCATCCCCTATTCCGGTCGAAATAGAACAGCTCATAGGTATAGCCGGAATGTATGAAGTTGTCGCGGTTGCGCGGTGTATATACTATCCGGCTTATCTTACGGGGATGCCCGAGGTCCATGCCGGTCCATGCGCCGGAGCGCTCCTTATGGTCCATCGACGTATATGGGTCGCCGTCCCATGCCGACGTATACTCATGCGCTTCGTCATATGATCCCGGAGTGCCGATTATCCTACCCGTCATCCTTACCGTATCCTCCGCATTCTCGAACAATGCGATCTCCGCGACGTTGCAGTAGGTCTTGTCGGCACCTCTGTAGCGCACATATCTCCGAGGCTGCATGGAGTCGATACGCACCTCTGTATACAGCCGTTTCGGACATTCCTGTATCACGTGAATCGTATCCGCGGAAGCGAAGTCGGGCGTAGCACTCGTCTCGAACACCCCGCCTACCATCCGCTGGGCGAAATCGCCCACCGTAACCGAGCATTTGCTGTAGAGGTTCACAGGTATCATTTCCCCTGCGGTGTAATATACCTTCTCTCCGCCTGATGTATACCTGAACGGATAAGACACCGGAGTAAGCGCCCCGTCTTTCCACCTGCCGGCCACACACACCACGTCCTTGCCGACATATCCGAAATCCACGCTGTCGCCTCCGGCGACTCCATACCCCACCGGCACCCACTCCCTGTGGGATGCTGAAGCGATATAGAGGGTATCCCCTTTCTCCGTTCCTCCGAGCATATCGAGAGGGAGTCTGAACGGTTTCATCGCTGCAGGCGGAAGGTAGCTTGCGGTCATGTCTTTCATAAACGGATTCCTGAGCGCGGAAGGGGCGTCGGGATCGTGGGTGAACGTGCCGAGCACCTCCTCGTTGATCGAGAAGGTCTCGCACTGCACCTTCGCCGCGGGCACCTTGAAGAGCGACGCCGAGTCGGAATGCTGCTCGGGAATATAAGGATAGCCGTTACGGTCGTAGATGACTCCCCATGAATGGCTGTCGTTGAGGTCGCCTCGCACGGGGGCAAGATGCAGGGAAGCCGGCAGACCGGCAGCGCGCAGCAGATACGTCATTCCGTCGGCCCTTTCGCGGCATGCGCCGGTCTTCCAGTCAGCGATCTCCACTCCAAGCCGCGGACCTACAGGGAGTTTTGAGGTCCAGCGGAATTTCTTCTGTCCCATCCATGCGCGGTATAGTTGGTCTGCGGCTAAGAGCGGATCGTCGCTGCCGGGTAATGCGGCAACACTGTCTATAAGAGTACCATAGCGCGCCATTATGGTGTCCCTCCAGAGTGTAGCTGGTTCATCGCCGACGCGGTACGGCAATACGAACTCCAGGAAATCCTCCCACCTGACGTTTTTTCCCCACGGCCTTGACTCCCTCTCGCGGAACGCCGCGTCGATATGCGCCGTAAGGAAAGCGGAGTCGAGCGTGGTGATGTCCGGGATCCGCTGCATTAGTCCCTGATTCGGACGTCCATACACGCTGTCGAGGGAATCCACGAGGGCCTTGATGTCGAGGGAATGGTCGGCGGCGATACGGAAATAGCTGCGGTAACGTTCCGTCTCCTCACCGGTGGAGGTGAAATGCATCGGCATGTTTGAGATGAGCCAGCGCGCCGCCTCCGACCTCTCGGGGTCGGGGGCGTATCGGTCAAGCACCTTCTCGAGTTCCCGCCGGTTGTCGCCGGCGGCAGTCAGGGCCCTTTCGAGCTTTTCCCTGTCGGATAGGGTATGTTGGATAGAACATGAAGCCAGCGACGCGGCAGCGATAGCCGCGGCCATGAATGGAAGGATGCGGAGATAAGTCATATGCAATCAGGATTTGTGCGGATTGCCCGATGCGGGCACCCGTATGTAAGTAAATATGTTTATATTGAAATGAAAATGATTGCTGACCGTAGAAATCGGAACTTCAGTTTTAAAGTAAAAAATGTCCGACTTATATATGGCTGCAAAGTTAATGAAAAAATCTCAAAAAGCGGTAAGTATTTCGGATTTTTTTATAATTTTGCAGTCTATAACCTCATTTACCTATGAAACGACTCATATTCCTTCCAATCCTTATTGGATTGATGTGCGGTGCGTGCTCGAGGAAGAGCCCCATGGACGCGGGATTCGAAAAAATCGACATGCTCTGTGACACAGATCCCCACATTGCGATGTCGATGCTCGACAGCATCGACTATGGCGCATTGTCCACGGCCGACCGCCACAGATACGACCTTCTCAGCATCAAGAGCCGGGATAAGGCATACGTCCGACATACCTCCGACAGCCTCGTCCTTGATGTGGTCGAATACTATGACGGTCATCGCAAGTCGGGACTGTACCCCGAAGCCCTATACTACGGAGGCCGGGTATATTCCGACATAGGTGACCTTCCTACTGCGCTTGAATTTTTTCAAAAAGCCCTAAACGCAATGCCGGATGATAATTACGATATAAAGTCAAAATCTAAAATCCTCAGTCAGACAGGACGATTACTGGAAAGTTTAAGGCTGCATAGTCAAGCTATACCATATATAAAGGAATCCATCAGTCTATCGTATGTAATCAACGACAGTGCCAGCTTATTCTATGACGAAATGCTGCTCAGTTCACTTTATATCAACTGCGATTCATTACAGCAAGCTGACCACCACTTAACCGAAGCATCGAGATATTCCTCAATAATGCAGCCGGAGGATATTGCATTGTTGGAAACCGAAAAGGCTTCGCTATATCTGGGTAGAGGAGATATTGACTCAGCTTTAATATCTGTAAGGCCTTCGCTCCAATCAGCAGATACCTTATGCAGGAATTTAGCTCTGTCAGTGGCGACAAATATCTATAAGGCAGCAGCCAAATCTGATTCAGCATACATCTGTGCAAAGGAACTGGCTTTAAGTCCATGCTTCAACAACCGAATATACGGACTCAGCGCACTGTTTTCCGCGGAACTGTCCTCCGCTCTTCCTAAGGATTCAATCGCTTTCTTCGTACAGGCCTACAACAAGCATATGGAAGAATATATCAACAGGTATGAAGTTCAAGATTCCCTAATTCAAAACTCAAGATATAACTATAGCCAGCATCTCAGATATAGAAACCAGGCTGAACAGGAAAAAATGAAAATTGAGAGACAGCGAAACCGTGCGGTAGTCTATGGAGGTCTGGTTACAGTCATCCTTATCCTTATCTGGATAGGTATGAAATACAGAAATCTTAGAAAAAAATGTCTGAAGTTCATGAGTGAGGCAAACCTACTGAAAGCCATCACACCTGTCCGGAGAATAATAGGATGCAAGAATAATGCCATTGTCTCTGAATCCATATGCTGTGAAGTCATCAATGAACCGCTGTCAGAGGGAGAACAACTGAGAAAAGATCTTCTCGACGATATAAACAGACAATCAACTGACTCCGATCGTGAGCCAGCTGACTCTACTGTCGTGGAAAGACTGAAGACTTTCATATCTCAGGAAAAATGTATTCCGGCAAAAGACAGAACAATCTGGAAGGACATAGAAGAGGCAATTGATGATGTGACCTCCGGTTTCCATTCTAAACTCATGGTACTTACTTTAGGCAGGATGACCCAAAATGAATATGAAGTCGCGCTTCTGATTAAGTGTGGATTCAAACCCAAAGAGATATCCATCCTTCTGGCAAAGGCTAAATCAACAGTTGCCGAAAGACGGTCGGCTCTCAGCAACAAGATTTTCGGAGAAGTTTCAGGCAACAAACAGCTGGATAAGATAATTCTAAGATTATAAATAAATTAACCTCATAATTCCGAACTTATACCTGAACCGTATCAGTTCGGATTTGAGTTTTTCCGAACTAATTTACTTGGCTGTGGCGAAAATATGCAGTAATTTTGCATCCGAAATCGAAATAATAACAGTCATGAAAAAAATCATTTTCATAATTCTCGCATTCTTTGCGGTTGCTCCATTTGGAGCATACTCAGCAGCTGACGTTCAGGTTCCAGTCTCACTTCGTGAGCAGGAGGATTATTATGAAATTCCTGACAGAGGCCATCGTACATCCCCTACATATGAGACGTGCGTAATCGACTTCACCAACCTTGCCATTGCCACTGAAAGGATTCCGATGATCATCTCATACGAGCTATGGGACGAGACGGGAGAAAACATCGTGGCGACGTACCCCGACGACTACGATATGGTGGTCTATATGTCATCGCTTACCGGATGCTATCAGCTTAGGTTGGTGACCGCGGAATCTACCTACATAGGATATATCGAGCTATGAGGTATCTTCTTCTGCTTCCATTGATTATCCTGCTCGTCTTATCGGCCTGTAAGTCGGACAAAGACCGTATGGCCGAGATTGTAGAGGAGTGGCAGGGAAGGGAGATAGTGTTTCCAGAAGTCATGACCGACTTCCAGACCGGAGACACCATCGACCTTTCGGATGCGGACTTCACGATCTTCACATACGTGGACAGCGTAGGATGCACCGGATGCAAGATGAGACTGCCAGTTTGGCGGGAATTCCTGAACTCCGTGGATTCCATCTCTAACAGTGATGTGCGCTTCGTTATGGTAGTCGATGTAGCAAACACGGATGACCTAACATACTTCACAAAAAGAGATGGATTCGAATATCCAATATATGTAGACGCAGACCACTACATGGCCCAAAGGTACACATTCCCGGAGAATGTGGCGTTACAGACATTCCTTTTGGAGAAGGATAGGAAAGTGATGTCAATCGGAAGTCCTGTATACTCTCCCGAAATTGAGAGGATGTACAAGGAGATCATTTCCGGTAAGACGGCGTTTTCCTCGGATGCCACAACGTTGGTGACAGCCGAGCCAAACAGAATCAACCTTGGCAATCTCCGGCCACGAGAACGTGCAACTCAGACCGTCATATTTAGTAATCCGGGCGAGGAAGCGATAAAGATTCGTAAGATAGCCTCCTCCTGTGACTGCATCAACCTAACGATTCCTGGCGGGGCAATTCCTTCGGAATCCAAGACAGAGGCAACGCTGACTTTGTTCGGTGACACGATTCCCGGTGATTTTGAACGAACCGTCCACGTATACCTTGAGAATTTTGAATATCCCTTAGTCATAAACGTTTTCGGAAACATAATACAGTAACCCATCCCCAGTATATACTATTGTGGGATAAAAAATCAAAAGCATGAATAAAAAAACAATCTTTATCGGATGCGCCCTATTCTGGGCCTTTGCCGTCATGATTTGCATGAATTCCGGCAGCTTCAAACAATCGAGTGCTCTAACAATGGCTAACATCCACGCCTTGACAATAGACGAGGTATCAGGGTACGAAGAACGAGTTGAAATCATAAACGAGGAATGGGACTACGAAAAACAGACCTACTCTGCAGTAATAACAATCGACTGTAAAGGTGAAGGATCAACGAAATGTCCATAAAGAACATGCACGCCGCGTATACTCATGCCATGAGTATTTCGTTGGGGATACTGTTTTTCAGTATCTCAAGTTGTACTGATCGCAAAATCAAACACGAGCCAATCCCTGAAATTGAGGTACCTACATCAAATACACGCATATCGCAACAGTTTGACTCTTTATTTTCATATTCTCATCATCTCATACTTCAGACGACTGACAGTTCGATGATCGGGATAATCAACAAAGTGCTCATTGAGGATGATTTGCTCTATGTGATGAGTGATCAGGCAAAAATCACAGTGTTTTCCAGCAATGGTGATTATGTAAGATCTTTCTCTCATATTGGTCAAGGGCCGGGAGAATATGCCTCGTTGTCTGACTTTGATGTCCGAGACTCCATAGTTTACCTTTTGGCAGGGAACAGCATACATAAGTATTCTACAAGTAATGTCTATACAGGATCGGTTTCACTCCGTAACTCTGCATTGGGACTCGCAGTCCTTAGGAATGGAATCGCCCTAAACAACGGTTTTGGCACAGGAAATTCCAATACTAAGGAACACTTCTGCTACTCCTTTATTCCTAACGATGGAGAGGTATATAATGATGTGGAGTTTAATGATGAATTATTAGGTCATGTATACATCGTAAATGGCCAGGCCAGCTCTTTCGTAAGAAACGGAGAATCCATCATGACAATGTTTCCCTACAACGAGACCCTCTATGACGTAGATATCGAATCAGGAAGATTATCACCACGTGTAGAAATCGTAATGAAAGGTCGGAATCTCACTCCGGATTCTACTCCCGAAGAAGTCAAGGAAACTTTAGCGTCTGACCTTCCTGCGTTGTTCTATGCACTTCACAGCTGTAATGAGAATCTAATGTTTTCTTACATCTGTAAGGGTAAAGGACCTTCGACAGCACTGGTTTCCTCCAGAGATGTGATTATGAACGGACCAATCGGTATAGACTCCAACAGTCTTCCGGTATCTCTCTTTACTTTGAACTCAACCAAACAAACAGAGGAAATCCTCAGTATCGTTCCTTCGGAAGTAATCGCAAACATAGCGGAGAAGAAAGATGATCCAAGTCAGTATCCGGTTTTGGTGGATATCGCTGCCAATCTCACTGAAGATTCAAATCCGGTATTGGTCTTCTATCATCCTAAAAACGTGACTGAATAATAAAACTAAGACAATTAATGGTAGTATACAGACTAATGAAAAGAAAATTATTTGGAATTAACATCTTGTTACTATTAGCTGTTTCCCTTGCTACTGGAAGCATTCATACAAGTATCAAGAAACCCTCCTCAATAAAGCTCGCTAACATACAAGCATTGAGTCAAGAAGAAAAAGGAGGCTATGCTTATTGTATCGTAGAAACTGAAACTGTATGGGATGAAGCATTACAATCCTTCATTATCTATACTATAAAAAAAGGAGTTGGCGAAGGAAGTGTCACCTGCTAAGGCTCACTACGTTCGGGCTTAGTAACTAAAAAAATAAGACCGCATCCAACGACCATAAATATTTGGATCATTTTTTTTCGGAAACATAATACAGTACCCCTTTCGGTTGACAGTTACATATGTCAGACGAATCAAAACAAAACTCCAAATCTTAGGAGTCGCGGCGATAGCTGTAGCAGCTGGCCTCGTTGGTATCTCAGAATCTCGGACTACAGAACAAACACCATTTATATTCCAATGTCGATGAAAGCAAAAGCTGGGATTCCCTCGGACGCACGGTTGCCGGAAGTGTCGAGCTTGTTTATAATATTCCGGAGGGAGCTCTCTTATTTCTTAAGAACCACTGAAGGAGAAGTTAATGAACGTGTTTTCGAATAAAACTCAAAGCAAGACATACAGATCTTTCACTGAATGGGACTTTTATCCTTTTCTCATGCTTGGTTGCACCGAAGTGATTATCGGATTGCTTCAGTTAGCCGGTATATGTAAAAGTTCGCATCCTGACTACCCCTTCACCGGGTCGTTCTACAATCCGGGGCCGTACGCTTGCTACCTTGCCGTACTGCTGCCCATAGCGGTTTTTGCTTTCAGAAACACCGACCACAAGCTTACATTTAGGATGGCCCGATGGCTTGGAACGGGGATGGCGCTCGCATGCGCCATCCTCATTCCTGCGTCTTTAAGCCGCACAGCCATGATAGCGGCAGTCATCGGATCCGCTATCGCATATTGGGATGAACTGACGGAATACATTGCGAAGCATAAGGCTTCTTACCTCATCGGAATTCTGATCGCAGCCGTAATATCGGCTGGAGGCCTTTACGCCATAAAGAAGGATTCGGCCGACGGGCGATTGGTGATGTGGAAGGTGGCGATGCAGGCCGCCGCTGATGCGCCGCTGACCGGCACAGGATGGGACAATGTGGCCGGAGCCTACGGAGAGGCGCAGGAACGATATTTCGAGTCGGGACGTGGCACAGAAGAAGAGAAGATGGTGGCCGACGCTCCGGAATATGTCTTCAACGAATATCTTCAGGTGGCCATCGCCTTCGGACCCTTCGCGCTTGTCGGAATGTTAGGACTGATGGCCGGGGCATTCATCGTGGCTTTCCGGATGCGGGATTACGGTACAGCAGGCAGCGTGGCGGCGATAGCCTTGGTGATGGCCGCGTCATATCCTCTGCAGTTTCCACTATTCACCGTAACTATCACCATCATTATCTTAACAGCATGGATCTCTTCGAATCATGTATCCGTAAGCATGTCGGGATCCGCACTTACCGTTTTGGCCTGTGTACTGCTCCTTACACATAATCAGAAAACGGATGTAAGGACGGGGTTCGCCTGCGGACTCTCGCTCCATCGGAGCCATGACTACCGGAAGTCGAACGAAATATTGATTCTTCTGCTTGAGAAATCAGCCGATCCGATGATACTGAACATCATCGGGAAGAACTATCAGGCCCTCGGGTTGCCCGACAGTGCGACGCACTACATGAGGAAATCCACTCTCCGCTGCCCTAACAGGATGTATCCCCACTATCTGCTGATGCAGCTTTACGCCGACTCCGTTTCTTTCGACAGGGATAAATGTATGGAAGAGGCCAACGCCATTCTCTCCATGCCGGTCAAGATTTCCTCTCCTGCCGTCGACGACATGCGGCGCGACGCAAACCTTACATTACAGAGTCTGAAGCGATGAAAAAGATTTTAGAAAAGATCGTGAATATAGTGTATTGGACGGTCATGACCGGTTTCATACTGTTTTTGGTCTATTGGATTCTCCAGATCACCACTACCTGCTCCTTCCATACACCTTCGGGATCGATGACCCCTACCCTACTGCCCGACGAGAGCGGACTCGTAAACAAATGGAAGATGGGGGCCCGCATATTCAATATCTTCGATGCAGCGGAGGGGAAACCATACGAGATACGACGAATCCCCGGTTACGGACGCCTCGAACGAGGCGACGTGATCGTGTTCAATTATCCCTACTCCGACAATGACGATGACAGCATCGCCATGAACCTCGGCCTCTACTACTGCAAACGGGCGGTAGGCATCCCGGGCGACACTCTGGAGATCATCGACGGGTTCTATCATGTACGCGGATGTCCCGATACCCTCGGAGTGGCGTCGGAGCAGCGGATGCTGCAGGAATACATGCAGGAGCAGGAGCGGCGCGAACCCGACATCTCTCGATGGCGGAGCTGGATGCGCATACAGCCGAAGGACTCGCTCATAGGCTGGACCATCAAGGATATGGGGCCGATGCTTATTCCGGAAGTGAACACTGAAATAGAACTTGACCGAAAAAACTGGCTCCTCTACCGGCGCTATATTGAATGGGAGACGGGCCGGAAACTCCAATGGCGAGACTCCGCGGCCGTGATGGACGGGAAGCCGCTGAAGACCTATAGATTTAAGGAAAACTACTGTTTCGCAGCCGGCGACCATGCCATAGACTCGCGCGACTCGCGCTATTTCGGACTGGTGCCGGAGAAGTTCATCGTAGGCGTAGCCGGCATCCTCTGGAAGACGAAAGACGGCAAACGTCGCTTCCGGACCATAAAATAGTACGGTTTTAAGGGTACGGAGGCAAATCCGTACACAAAAAATACAGCTCCAATCAAAAAGAATTATAATTTTGCATCATGAAAAAGACCAAATATCTAATACTTACCGCAATCTTAGCTGCCGCCGGATGCTCCCAGAAAGCAACGGATGAGTCGGCTGAAAGCCGGGACACGAAGACCGCTGCCATTTCCGCCGACAAGACGACGGAGGTGACCGCCATACGACTCGCCCCCTCGATGTTCAGCCACGAGATAGTGAGCAACGGCAAGGCGACGGCCCGGGAAAAGGTAGACGTGAATTTCCAGACTCCGGGAGTGATCTCCGCCATCTACGTCAAAAACGGCCAGCGCGTGGGCAAAGGGCAGAAGATAGCCACACTCGACACCTACAAACTCGAGAACCAGCTTGAGAAGGACCGCAACGCGGTGGCCTCCGCCCGGCTTGAGATGCAGGACGTGCTCATAGGCCAGGGCTACGACCCGGAGCATCCGGAGAGAGTGCCGGAAGAAGTGATGGCGCTCGCCCGCCTCCGCAGCGGACTGGGACAGGCGGAGCTCGCGCTGGCCGCATCGAAGAGGAGCATGGACGAAGCGACGCTGACGGCTCCGGTGAGCGGCGTAGTAGCCAACCTCACCCTTGACGCCCACAACCTTTCCGGCTCCGAACCGCTATGCCGCATCATCGACGACCGCGGGATGGATGTGGAGTTCAGCGTGATCGAAAGCGAGCTCGCGCTGCTCTCGACAGGCGACGCCGTCAGCGTAGCTCCCTTCTCCGACCCCTCCAAAACCTCTACCGGACGCATCACGGAGATCAATCCGATGGTGGATGAAAACGGTATGGTGAAGGTATGGGCATCGGTAGACGGCGGCAAAGACCTTCTCGACGGCATGAACGTCAGGGTGCGCGTGAAGCGCAAGGTGGAGGAAGCGTTGGCGGTGCCGAAGAGCGCCGTGGTGCTCCGCTCGGGAAGGCAGGTGGTATTCACGCTTAAAGACGGCAAAGCCATATGGAACTATGTAGCCACCGGACTCGAAAACCTCGACCAATACACGATCACGGAAGGACTATCGGCCGGAGACTCCGTCATCATCACCGGCAACGTCAACCTCGCCCACGAAGCCCCGGTAAAAACCCAAAACTAACCCAAAAACCCAACAACCCAACAACCCATGATCAAATATTTGCTGGAGCATAGGATAGCGACCGTGATGGCGTTTCTGGCGCTGACGATCATCGGCTGCGTGACCTACGGGACACTGCCGGTGTCGCTGCTGCCCGACATCGCCATTCCGCATATCACGGTGCAAGTGGCGGGGGAAAACATGTCGGCGCGCGAACTGGAGAACACCGCCGTAGCGCCGCTGCGGCGCCAGCTGATGCAGACGGAGGGGCTGAGCGAGATCACCAGCCGCACACGCGACGGCTCGGCGATCATCTCGATGACGATGGACTATGGCGTGAACACCGACCTCGCCTTCATCGAAGCCAACGAGAAGATAGACGCGGCGATGAACTCGCTGCCCAAGACCATGCGCCGCCCGAAGGCAATGAAGGCGAGCGCAACCGACATCCCGGTGATCTACCTGCAGATGACCCTGAAGGGAATTGATTCCGATGATTCAAAATTCATGGAGATGGCGGACGCTGCGGAAAACATCATCCGCCGCCGTCTGGAGCAGCTGCCGGAAATAGCCATGGCCGACATCACGGGAGTGCCGCAGCAGACCATCCGAATCACCCCCATAAAGGAAAAGACGGCCCAGGCCGGCATCACGGCGGCCGACATCGAGACCGCAGTGAGCGCCAACAATGTGGAGCCGGGAAGCATGACAGTGAAGGATGGACACTATGAATACAGCATACACGTCTCCAACCTGCTGCGCACCATCGACGACATACGCGACATACGCATCAGCAAGGGGGGACGCCTGCTGCGCCTCGGCGACTTCGCCGAGGTGGAGGCATCCACGCGGCAGCCTCAGGGATTTTCTCTCTTCAACGGAAAGAGGGGGGTGACCTTAGCCATAATCAAACACTCCGACGAGAGCATGGAGGCCATGAAGAAGGCCCTCGATGCGGCTGTGGCGGATTTTTCCGCCAAGTATCCCGATATCGAATTCACACAGACGCGCGACCAGACAGCACTGCTTGACTTCACCATCTCCAACCTGGAGCAAAACCTCATATTAGGCCTAATACTCGTCTTCGTAGTGTGCATCCTCTTCATGGGGAGCGCGCTGACGTCGGTGGTGATAGGACTCAGCATCGCGGTAAGCGTGGTGATCACCTTCCTGCTCTTCTATCTTTTCGGCGTCTCGATCAACATCATTTCGATGTCGGGCCTGATATTAGCAGTAGGCATGATGATCGACAATTCGGTGATAGTGACCGAAAACATACAGCAATACCGCCAGCGTGGGCTGCCGCTTATGGAAAGCTGTGTGAAGGGCACCGTGGAGATGATCACGCCGATGCTATCGTCGTCGCTCACTACAGTGGCCGTCTTCGTGCCACTCGTCTTCATGAGCGGCATAGCGGGAGCCATCTTCTCCGACCAGGCATTCGCCATCACGGCAGGGCTTGCGGCAAGCTATGTGACAGGCATCGCGCTGCTCCCCGTAATATACTATATAATTGAGAATTGTGAATTGAGAATGGTGAATGGTGAATTGAGAATGGAGAATGGAGCTACGCATCAAAAATCCTCAATTCTCAATTCTCAATTCTCAATTATTAAGTGCTACGACCGCGCGATGGACTTCTGTCTTCGCCATCAGAAGCTGCTGATGACAGCGACGCTGCTGACCATCCCGCTATGCGTGGTGCTCTTCATGGGAATGCGGAAGGAGCGTATGCCCGAGATCGATTCCGACGAGACGATAGTCCGTATCGACTGGAATGAGAACATAACCCTTGACGAAAACAGAAAACGGATTGAGGGATTGGATATTAAAGATGAAAGATTGAAGATTAAAGAGATGAGTGCGGCTGTCGGCACGCAGGACTATATGACCGGCGACGGGGAGGAGCTCACTGCCGCCGAGGCGGATGTGTATTTCAAGACGGGCGACCCGGCAATGACGGCTCCCCTGCAGGAAGCGGTAGCGGCCTCAATCCGTAAGGAATATCCGAAGGCTACGTTCTCGTTCTCTAAGGCCGACAATATCTTCGAGAAGATCTTCTCTTCCGACGAGCCGGACATCGAGGCCCGCATCAGGCGCACTCACGGAGCTTCCGGATTTCAAGACCTACTGCAGCTCCACGGCCGGATAGCGGAGGCTACCGGAGAAGACCTCTCCCCTATCCCGAATTCGCAGCAGATAGTCCTTACGGCCGACCGCGAACGGCTTGCGCTCTACAATGTGGAGTATTCGGAAGTGGAGCGGGCCATAAAGACGGCATTCAAAGGGACGGAGGCCTCTACGCTGCGCAGCTTCAGCCGGTATACGCCGATAGAGATCTCAGACGGCAGCCACACCGTAGGAGAGGCCATAGCCGACATTTTCGTGAAGTCACGTCCGGACAAGGAGGGAAAGACCACCTACATACCGCTGCGCGAACTCGTCACGACAGGCCGGAGCTCCGACCTGAAGACCATCACGGCGGGGGCTGACGGCGACTACATACCCATCGCCTTCGAGGCGGAAGGACACGAGAGGTCGACGATGGATGCGGTAAGGGATGCCGTAGAGCGGTCGGAGGGGTTTGAGGTCGGTTTCGCGGGCTCGTTCTTCTCCAACGCGAGGATGATGAAGGAGCTGACGGTGATCCTGCTGGTGTCGGTGATGCTGATGTATTTCATACTGTGCGCGCAGTTTGAAAGCTTCGTGCAGCCGCTCATAGTATTGGTGGAGATTCCGATCGACACAGCCTTCGCGCTGCTTACCCTCATGGCCTTCGGCCAGACGCTCAACCTCATGTCGGCGATCGGAATAATCGTGACGTGCGGCATAATAGTCAACGACTCCATCCTGAAGCTCGACGCCATCAACGAGCTCCGGAAGGAGGGAATGCCGCTGATGGAGGCCATACACACTGCCGGCCACCGACGCCTGACGGCAATCATAATGACTTCGCTGACCACCATCTTCGCCATGGTGCCGACCCTTTTCACGTCGGATATGGGGTCGGAGCTCCAGCGCCCGCTCGCCATCGCCATGATAGGCTCGATGACCGTAGGCACGCTCGTCAGCATTTTCATCATCCCGATTTTCTATAAATACATTTACCGGAAACATGATAAAATTTAGAATAATCTCCGTTTTGATCATGGTAATGCTCTGTCAGCAGTTGCCAGCCAGAGTGACGCTGACGCTGCAGCAGACCATCGATCTGGCCAACGACTCGTCGCTGACCGCTTTCCGCTACCGCAACATGTATCAGTCGAGCTATTGGCAGTATGTAAGTTTCAAGGCCGGACGCCTGCCCAGCCTTTCGCTACATCTCACTCCGGCAAGCTACAACCGCTACATGACCCAGCGCTATGACTCTGAAAACAATATCGACGTTTTCCGCCAGCAGCAGATGTTCAGCGCGGCCGGACAGCTGGAAGTGGCGCAGAACTTCGACCTGCTCGGCGGCAGCTTCTATCTGGAGACGGGACTGGAATACATGCGTAATTTCGGTGCCAACAGTTTCACGCAGTATTCCTCTGTGCCCGTACGCCTCGGCTACCGCCAGAGCCTCATAGGCTTCAACGCATTCAAATGGGAGCGCAAGATAGAGCCGCTGAAGTTCGAGAAGGCGAAGAAGGAATTGGCCTACAACATGGAGGCAGTCAGCGAACAGGCCGTAGGATACTTCTTCTCTCTCGCGCTGGCTCAGGCGGAGCACAGGCTCGCGGAGGAAAACGTAGCTTCCTGCGACACCCTCTACGCCATCGCGGAGCGACGCTTCAGGATAGCGGCGATATCGAAGGCCGACCTCCTCACCCTCGAACTCGACCGCGTAAATGCCCGCAACACCCTCGAAAACGCCCGCATCGCGCTGAAGAGGGCGATGTTCTCGCTCGCCACTTTCTTAGGAATGGACAAGAACAGCGAGATTGAGCTGCAGCTTCCCGAACGCCCCGGCGTAGCGGCCATCCCCTCCGAGACCGCGCTCTCTATGGCCAAGGCCAACAATCCCACACTCATCGGCCACCGCCAGACCATACTCGAAGGGGAACGCGACCTCAGCCGCGCCAAGACGGAGGCACGCTTCAACGCGTCGGTCAACGCATCGGTGGGATTCAACCAGGTGGCCGACCGGCTCGGCGAGGCCTACAGCCATCCTCTGCGCCAGGACATCGTGGCGGTGCAGCTGACGGTGCCCCTCGTAGACTGGGGCGTGAGGAAGGGAAAGGTCAACATGGCGCGCAACAACCTCAACGTATCGGAAATCACCGCGCGACAGGAGGAACTGACGGTGGAGGAAGACGTATTGATGACCCTCAGCGACTTCGACGCGCGCCAGAAGCTCATAGAGTCGGCCGCCGACGCCCGGGAACTCGCCGAAATGGCATATGACCAGACCATGCAGCGCTTCATCATCGGCAAGGCCGACCTCAACTCCATCACGCTGTCGCTGCAGAGAAGGCAGGAAGCGTCGAAAAACTATATCTCGGCCCTCCAGAACTACTGGCTGAGCCACTACAAGCTACGCCGCCTGACCCTCTTCGATTTCGACCGCGGGCTCCCGATCACCGAAACGCTGGATCTCTAATATATGCGAAGTTTCAGCATCATAGTAATCTTCATCGCCGCGGCCATACTGGGCTGCGCGCTGCTGCCGCTGCTGCCGGTGAAGCTCATGCCGTCGGAGACACTTCCCTCCATCAGCGTCAGCTACGCCATGCAGGGCGCTTCCCCCGCCACTGTGGAGGCGGAGGCTACGTCGCGTCTTGAATCGGCGTTGGCCACAATGAGCGGAGTGAAGGGAATCTCGTCGAAATCCTATTCGGGAGGCGGACGGATATCGGTGGAATTCGACCGCCATGCCGATATGGAGACGAAACGCTTCGAGGTGTCGGCCATCGTGAGGCAGATATGGAGCGAGCTGCCGGAAGGAGTGACCTACCCCTCCATCTCAGTGCGAACGGCATCTAAGGAGGGAAGCGGACCCTTCATGGCCTATACGCTCAACGCTCCCGCCAATCCCGCCGACATCCAGGCATACGGGGAGGAAAACATCGGGCCGATGCTCGCACGCATCGACGGGGTGGCCGACGTGAGCTTCAACGGAGCGCGCCCGATGGAATGGAAACTCACTTACGACACCGACCGCCTGGCGGCCATCGGCCTAACACCGGGCGACATCAGAAACGCCATCTCGGCGCATCTCGGATCCGCGCATCCCGGAATGGCGGAAAGCGACGGAGAGGGCTACCTCAGCGTGATACTGAAGACCGGAGGCGACGGCGGCGCCCTCAATGCGGCCGAGATACCGGTAGCCCTGAAAGGGGGAGGATCCATCAGCCTCGACAAACTCGTGGAGGTGTCTCATTCGGAAGCGCGGGCGAAAAGCCATTTCAGGATCAACGGCCTGAATTCAATCTACGTCTACATCACCGCCGATGAGCTCGCCAACCAGCTCGAACTCGCATCCGCCATCGAAAGGGAGACCGAAAGGCTTCGCGCCTCCATGCCGCAGGGCTATTCCATCGAGAAATCTTTCGACTCCACCGAGAACATCCGCGAGGAACTCGACAGGATATATTTCCGCAGCGGACTCACCGTGCTGATACTCCTGCTTTTCGTAGGGCTTGTATCGCTCAGCATCCGCTACGTGGCGCTCATCACGATCAGCCTCGCCATCAACCTCGCCGTGGCCGCGGGCTTCTACTATCTCGCCGGAATAGAGATACAGCTCTATTCGCTGGCTGGAATCACCATCTCGCTCAACCTCATCATCGACAACCTCATCGTGATGACCGACCACTTCACGCGCCACCGCGACCGGCGCGCCTTCACTTCCATCCTTGCCGCCACGCTGACCACCATCGGCGCCCTCTCCGTAGTGTTTTTCCTTGACGACACCACGCGCCTCAGCCTCGCGGACTTCGTAGGCGTGGTGATCATCAACCTCGCAGTGTCGCTTTTCGTGGCGCTCGCGCTCGTCCCGGCGCTTGCGGAGAGGCTCGGAGTGGGACGCAGGGGGGCGCTGCCGCGCAAGATGCGCCTCAGGAGCCGCGTTGCGCTCCTTCTCTCACGCTGCTATGGCGCGACACTGAGGGTGACGCTGCGCTTCCGCGTGATATTCCTGATCCTCATCGCTGCGGCTTTCGGATGGAGCGTCTATATATTCGCCACCAAGGTATACAACGGTGAATACTGGAACCGCGACCAGGGGGAACCCGTATTGCAGATCTACGCCACACTGCCCAACGGATCCACGATAGAGCAGATGGACGCGCTGATACGCAGAATGGAGGCATTCCTGGCGGGATGGCCTGAGATACGCCAGTTTCAGACGAGCGTGCAGAGCGCGAGAAGGGCAAGCATTTCGGTGTATTTCACGAAGGAAAACAGAACGAACGGTTTTCCCTACCGCCTGAAAAACGAGGTGGTGGGCAAGGCGCTGACCCTCGGAGGGGGGAGCTGGTCGGTGTTCGGACTCGACGACATGGGCTTCAACAACGATGTGCGCGAGAACGCCGGAAGCTACCGCGTGAAGCTGACCGGCTACAACTACGACGACCTCTCGGCCTGGGCCTACAGGATGCGCGACACGCTCCTCTCCCACCGCAGGATAAAGGAGGTGACTGTGGCTTCGGAGTTCTCTTATTGGAAAGACGACTATACGGAGTTTGAGATCTCCATCGACCGCGAGCGCCTCGCGGCCCTCGGACTCAACGCCACCCAGCTCTTCACCGCGATAGAGCCGACATTCGGAGTGGAGCTTCAGGCAGGCTCCATCTCCACAGAGCGGGGCAACGAACGGATCTGCCTCTATTCGGCCCAGGCTTCGCGCTACGACGTATTCACACTGATGCATCAGCCGTTTGTGGCCGCAGGACGCACCTTCACCCTCAGCGACATAGGCACCTTCGGGAAGCGTCAGGCTCCGAAAGAGATAGTGAAGCGCAATCAGGAATATGAGATCTGCCTGCAGTATGAATACATCGGCTCGCCGAAGCAGGGAGAGCGGGTATTGGAGCGCGACCTGGAGACGATCAACTCCCTGATGCCGGTAGGCTACCAGGCCAAGGACGAGAAGCAGCAATGGCGCGAGAATGACGACAAGGGGAAGTACTGGCTTCTGGCTCTGGTAGCGGTGATCATCTTCTTCATTTCCTCGATACTCTTCAATTCGCTGCGGCAGCCCTTCGCCATCATCTTCATGATTCCGGTATCGATGATCGGAGTGTTCATGACGTTCTATCTTTTCCGGCTGAAGTTCGACCAAGGGGGCTTCGCCTCGATGATACTGCTTGCGGGCATCACCGTCAACGCCGCCATCTATCTCATCAGCGAATACAACGACCTTCGGCGGCGCCATCCCCGCGCAGGGGCCAGCAGGCTTTTCGCCAGGGCGATGCGCGTGAAGATAACTCCGATCCTGCTTACGGTGGTGTCTACTGTGCTTGGATTCATACCGTTTCTGATCGGAACGTCGAAGGAATCCTTCTGGTTTCCCCTTGCCGCGGGCACCATCGGGGGCCTCGCCGTGTCGCTCCTCGCCGTGATACTCTTACTCCCGCTTCTGCTTTTGAGACGTTACCCCAAATCCGCTCGCGGACGCACGAACCGTGCGTCCCTACTTAAGAGTAGCTGAATTGTCAGTAACATATTGGTTTTATAACACGAATATCATATTTTTTTCAGTTTTCTTTTGTGGAATCGATTTTTTTTATTAATTTTGCAGTTGAAAACGCGCTTGTGGCGTAATTGGTAGCCGCGCTAGACTTAGGATCTAGTGTCGAAAGACGTGGGGGTTCGAGTCCCCCCGGGCGCACTGAAAAAGGCATTGTCTTCCGACAATGCCTTTTTCATTTTATCCTACACTTCCAGGGATTCGCAGATGGAGGCTGTCTTGAGGAGGTCGCGCCGCAGATTGCGGAGGCAACGTCGGCCGTAGAGCCAGAGGGGTATGGAAAGAGGGAGAAGGGGAAGCGCGATGTAGCCCATCCAACGCTTCGGAGTGGGGGCATACACCCAAAGCACGCGGATCACCGGCAACTCCGACAGCTTCATGACAAGGCGGGGGTCGCGACTGTCGGAAAGATAGTCTACCGTTCGGTTAAGTTCATCGGCCACGGTATGAATGCGGCGCGTATCGACCTCATCAAGGAAATACACCACATATGACTTCAACGGATTGCGCGGCGACGCAAGCCCTCCGGCCAGCGAACGGCAGCGGCCAGCCACGATGGAGAGCATCTTCTCTCCCCTTTCGGGATCGATGTCGCGGATGATCACCTCCTTCAGAGGCACATGGCGGGCCGAGCGCAGGCCGAATACGCGCCTGAAGAAGTTCCTGTAGCGGTCGCCGTCGAAGACCGACGAGTCGTTCATCGCCTTCCATGTGACGTAAGCTCCCAAGGGAGCGAGCACCATTGTGGAGAGCCATATTCCGGCCTCGACAGGCCAGCGGCCGTCGCGCGCGAGTTTATAGCCGGTATTGTCGAATATATAATAGATGAGGAAGAGGAATATCGACACCACGAGCGGAGTGCCGAGTCCACCTTTTCGGATGATGGCGCCCAGCGGCGCACCGATGAAGAAGAATATGATGCAGGCTACCGAGAGGGTATACTTCTTGATGAGCTCTATCTCATGGCGGCGTATGCTGCGCTTCTCCTCGTCCATCGTGAGGCTCTTGAACTCGTTGACGTTCTGATGCTCGCGCGAGATGCCTATGGCCTGGCCTATCAGCTGAGCGGCCTGCGCCGGCGGCATGGAGCCGAGCACCGAGTCGATGGAGAGCGGGCGCGTAGCTTGGGCCAGCTCCTCGGCACGCTTCCGGAGGTCTTCCTGCCGCTTTACGGCATATTCGTCGACACTGCCGTCGGTCCGGGCAGGCGCCGTCATGTCGGGCTGCGGAAGCACGAGCGAGGCATCGCGGCGCAGGTCGCGCGAAAACATATCGCCGATCGAATCTACGCGGTGGCCGATGGAGTCGATACTCTGATGGAGCTCCACGATGTTCTTGCCTACGTATTGCTGGCGCATGCCCTGCTCGTCGAGGCGGTTGAAATTGGCGTCGAATGGAATGAGTATCTGCTTGTCGAGGAATGCCTCGCGGCGAAAGGGGACGTTGCGGTCGCTCGTGCGCTGCTCGCGGAGGTTTTCAAACTGCTCCCCCTCGAAAAGATGCAGATAAAGATGGCTCATCTCGGGGGTCATAGCCATCTGGGCGGAGTCGGCGAGAAGGATCGTCACGTTGTCGCCGCGGTTGACGTCGTAGATCATCACGTCGTAGAGCATGCCGGTCTCCTTGTTCTTCTCCTTGACCAGAAGGTTATAGCCCGGTATCTGGTCGTAGAATACGTTTTCAGGAATCTCCACCTCCGGCGACTTCTGGCGCACGGAAAAAAGGAGGGTCCACATCTTCACCTGCGCCTTCGGCAACACATCGTTCTGGAAAAAGAAAGCCCCTACCGCCAGCATGCCTACTACAGCCATCAGGGGCGCCATCACCCGGATGAGCGATATGCCCGAGGCCTTCATGGCCGTCAGCTCGAACTTCTCGCCGAGATTGCCGAAGGTCATCAGCGAGGCGAGGAGGATGGCGAGCGGCAGAGCCATCGGCACCATGGAGAGGGCGGCGTAGAAGAATAGCTCGCCGATGACGTCCATCCCGAGGCCTTTGCCCACGAGCTGGTCGATATATTTCCAGAGGAACTGCATCAACACGATGAAGAGCACGATGAGAAAAGTCATCGCGAACAGCGGCAGAAACGTCTGCAGCATGAATATATGGAGGCGCTTTACGATTTTCATATGGTTTCTGAGTGCAAAGTTACAAAATAATTCCTCATCTAATGGTCTTATTCCAATATTTTTTGCTAAATTTGCGTATTGTTACGTCGACACGACGAAAACCGACCAACTAAACCTTAAGCCTCAGCCCTCCGGGACTGACCTTAAAAAAAATTATATAAGACCATGACACTTTTTGAAAGACTGACCGCTAAGGCCAAGGAAAACCCCCAGAGACTCGTACTTCCCGAATCTCTCGAACCGCGCACACTCAAAGCCGCCGACTACATCCTCGCTGAGAAGATAGCCGACGTGACTTTCTTAGGCAAGGCCGAAGCCATCCTCGCAAAGGCCGAGGAACTCGGACTGGCCAACATCAAGGACGCGCACATCTACGATCCCGACGATGTGGAATTCACAGAAAAATACGCAGGCCTCCTCTGCGAGCTCCGCAAGAAGAAAGGCATGACCATCGACGACGCCCGCTATCAGGTGAAGAATCCGCTCTATCTCGGCTGCCTCATGATCAAGGCCGCAGACGCCGACTGCATGGTGGCCGGCGCTCTGAGCCCCACTTCGAGCGTGCTCCGCGCCGCATTCCAGGTGCTTAAGACAAAGCCGGGCGTAAGCTGCGTGAGCGGCGCCTTCATCATGCTCCTGCCGGAAGGCTGCCAGTATGGCGAGAAAGACATGCTCGTCTTCGCCGACTGCGCCGTAGTGCCCGACCCGACATCGGAGGAACTCGCCCAGATCGCCATCGAGACCGCCAAGACAACTAAGAACATCGCAGGCCTCGACCCCGTAGTGGCCATGCTCAGCTTCTCCACCAAGGGCAGCGCAAGCCATGAGAGGGTAGACAAGGTAGTGAAGGCCACAGAACTCGTACACCAGCTCGCACCGGAACTCAAGGTAGACGGCGAACTGCAGAGCGACGCCGCCATAGTGCCGAGCGTAGGCAAGCAGAAGGCTCCCGACAGCGAGGTAGCCGGCCACGCCAACACCCTCATCTTCCCCTCGCTCGAGACGGGCAACATCGCCTATAAGCTCGTACAGCGTCTCTCCGGCGCCGGCGCCGTAGGCCCGATCCTCCAGGGCCTGGCAGCTCCCGTCAACGACCTCAGCCGCGGAGCCACTGTAGAAGACATCATCAACACCATCATCGTGACCTGCAACCAGTCGCTCTCCGAGAAAGTTTAAAGCGTTTAATAGGTTTAGAAGGTTAAGAGGCCTATCCTTCCGGAATCGTGCACTCTCAATCACTTAAACCTTCTAAACCCCTTAAACCTCATAAACCCATTAAACCCATTAAACGACAATGAAGATATTAGTGCTCAACTGCGGCAGCAGCAGTGTGAAATACAAGCTGATCGACAGCGACACAAAGGAAGTGCTCGCCGAAGGCGGAGTGGAGAAGATCGGTCTGCCCGACTCCTTCCTCAAGTTCAAGCGCCCCGACGGATCAAAGGAAACCATCACAGTGGAGATGCCCGATGCCAAGGCAGCGGTGGAAAACGTGATCAAGGTGCTCACCGACCCGAAAGACGGCGTGATCAAGAGCTTCGACGAGATCGACGCGGTAGGCCACCGCGTGGTGCACGGCATGGACAAGTTCAACAAGTCGGTGCTCATCACTCCCGAAGTTATCGAGAAGGTGAAGGAATGCTATACAGTAGCTCCGCTCCACAATCCGGCCAACATCGCCGGCATCGAGGCCGTCACTTCGCTCATCCCGAGCGTTCCCCAGGTAGCGGTGTTCGACACGGCCTTCCATCAGACCATGCCCGACTACGCCTATATGTATGCCCTCCCCTATGAGGCATATGAGAAATACGGCGTGCGCCGCTACGGCTTCCACGGCACGAGCCACCGCTATGTGAGCAAGCGTGCCTGCGAATTCCTCGGCGTGGACTATGACAAGCAGCGCATCATCACCTGCCACATCGGCAACGGCGGCAGCATCGCGGCCATCAACGACGGCAAATGCGTAGACACCTCAATGGGCCTTACCCCGACCGAGGGCCTGATGATGGGCACCCGCGTGGGCGACGTGGATCCCGGCGCGCTCGTCTACCTCATCAAGGAAATGAACCTCGACGCCGACGGCCTTCTCAACCTCATCAATAAGAAGAGCGGTGTGGCCGGAGTGAGCGGAGTAAGCAGCGACATGCGCGACATCGAAGCCGCCATAAAGGAGGGCAACGAGCGCGCACGCCTGGCTCTTGAGATGTATGAATACCGTATCCTCAAGTATATCGGCGCATATGCGGCAGTGCTCGGAGGCGTCGACATCATCGTCTTCACCGGCGGCGTAGGCGAGAACCAGACCATCACCCGCGAAAAGATCTGCAAGAAACTTGAATTCCTCGGAGTGACCTTCGACGCAGAGGCCAACAAGACCCGTGGCGAAGAGATCACTATCTCCGGAGCCGACTCCAAGGTGAAGGTAGTGGTGATCCCGACCGACGAGGAACTGATGATCGCACAGGACACTGCAGCCATCGTAGGCAAGTAAACACGACTGCCTATGCTTGGATTCGTAACCTGGAACGCCGACCCGATACTCTTCTCATTCGGTCCGTTTGCCGTAAGATGGTATGGGTTGATGTTCGTCACCGGCTTTTTCATCGGCTACCAGATAGTGGCGGCTATGTTCAAGCATGAAGGGGCTCCCGAGAAATGGCTCGGGAGCCTGCTCACCTATCTTGTGGTCTGCACTATCGTGGGCGCGCGCCTGGGCCACGTATTCTTCTACGAATGGGAATACTATTCGGCGCATCCTGCGGAGATACTTAAGGTATGGAACGGCGGCCTCGCCAGCCATGGAGGCACTATCGCCATCTTCATCGGCATATGGATCTACAGCCGCCTGGTGACACACAAGTCGATGAGCTGGGTGCTCGACAAGATAGTGGGTCCGATCGCCCTTACCGGCTGCCTGATACGCCTCGGCAACCTGATGAACTCTGAGATCTACGGCGGCCCTACCGACCTTCCATGGGGATTCCTCTTCGTGCGCAACGGAGAGACCCTCCCCTGCCATCCCACGCAGCTGTATGAAGCCGGATGCTATCTGCTGCTTTTCGCCCTGCTCATGTGGATGTATTGGAAGAAGAACGCCGAAGAGCGTCCATGGCTGATGACAGGCATTTTCTTCCTCGTCACGTTCGGATCGCGCTTCCTGATAGAATACGTGAAAAACGTGCAGGTGCCCTGGGAAGTGCAGATGCGTGCCGAATGGGGTATCGACCAGGGTCAGCTTCTGAGCATACCCTTCATACTGCTGGGCATCGGAATGATCATCTACGCGATGGGGAAGCCCCGGCAGAACTGGGCCTTCCCCAACCGCTTCTCCGACGCTGACGAAAAGAAATGACGCGTTTAAGACGGCGATTCCCGATATTCAAAAAAGGAGCCCAATCTCACGATTGGGCTCCTTTTTTGAATACGGCCTCAGACCTATGGTCGAAGACCGTTTTCTCTTAATGAACAAAAATCTATCTTCTTTATGATTTTTAAACATTTCAGATTGCAAAATTGTTTCAAAGACGTTGCATTTTAACGTTTGTTAAAATAGCGACGTCCCCTTCATGGCTCCCGGTCAGCTCAGGATCGGGATCACGCGGCGGAGGGCGGCGATGAATGCGTCTACCTCCTCCCGGGTGTTGTAGGCGGCAAACGAGGCCCTGACAGTGCCGCTGATTCCGAGCCGCTGCATGAGAGGCTGAGCGCAGTGATGGCCCGTACGCACCTCTACCCCGAGCTTATCGAGCAGCATGCCCATGTCGTAGTGGTGGATATCGCCGACAAGGAAAGATATCACAGCGCTTTTGTGGGGCGCGTTGCCGAAGATACGCATGCCTGGAATCTCACGCATCTTTTCCTCCGCATACTCCATAAGGCCTTTCTCATGGGCAGCCATAGCATCCATGCCTATCTCCTCAATGAAGTCAAGAGCCTTCGGGAAAGCTCCGATTCCGACGAAATCGGGCGTTCCGGCCTCGAACTTGAACGGAAGGTCGGCGAAAGTGGTGCCTTCGAAGCTTACATGGGCTATCATCTCCCCGCCCCCCTGATAGGGAGGCATGCGGAGCAGATGCTCCTTCTTGCCGTAGAGCACGCCGACGCCCGTAGGGCCATACATCTTATGCGATGAGAAGACGTAGAAGTCGCAGTCGAGTTCACTTACATACACCTTCATGTGCGGCACGGCCTGAGCGCCGTCCACAAGCACGGGGACACCCCGGCTATGGGCGAAACCGATCATCTCCCTGACGGGATTGACAGTGCCGAGCACATTTGAGACGTGGCAGAACGACGCCATGCACGTATGCTCGTTGAAGAGAGAACGATACTGGTCGAGCAGCAGTTCGCCGCGGTCGTCGATATCCACCACCCTTATCTTAAGGTCGGGCCTGCGGCTCTGCAGCAGCTGCCAGGGGACGATGTTGGCGTGATGCTCCATCACGGTAAGGATTATCTCTCCGTCTTTTGGAAAGAGCGAACCGAACGACGACGCCACGAGGTTGATGGCCTCGGTGGTGCCACGCGTGAAAATCACCTCTTCCTCCGACGACGCGCCGATATAGCCGCGCACCCGGCGCCGGCACTCCTCCTGAAGCTCGGTGGCCTCCTGCGAGAGGGTATGCACGCCGCGGTGTACGTTGGCCTTGAAGTCGTCGTAGCCCGCGACGATGGCATCCACCACGCTCCGGGGCGTCTGCGACGTAGCGGTATTGTCGAGATATATCAGCGGTTTGCCCTCTATCTTGCGCGAAAGGATGGGAAAACGCCTCCTTATCTCCTCTACATCATAGCTCATAACCATTTAATCTTTAATAATTAATCTTTACACGAGACCGGGCACGAAGCGCAGGCGGCCTTCTCTCCGGCGAAGCGACGCTCCACCATGAGCTTCAGGCGGTCGCGCAAGGGCGCAAGCGATATGCCGTCGATGACGTCGCTCATGAAGGCCTGCTTGAGCATGAAGCGCGCCTGGGCCTCGGATATGCCACGGGTCATCATGTAGAAGAGCTGCTTTTCGTCGAGCTGGCCGATGGCGGTGCCGTGGGAACACTTCACGTCGTCGTTGTAGATCTCGAGCTGGGGCTTGGAGTGCATCTTCGCGGTGTCGGACCCTACAAGATTGCGGTTGGACTGAAACGCCTCTGTCTTGGAAGCCCCTTCCGCCACATATATAAGGCCGGAGAAAGCCCCCATTGCCTCGTCGTCGACGGTATACTTGAAGAGCTCGTCGGTGTTGCAGTCGGGCACGTCGTGGGCTATGCGTGAATATGTGTCGAGCCTGCGCGAGTCATCCTCAATGCCCATGCCGAGCATGCGCAGGCGGGCGTGGCGCCCGGCGAAGCTTGTGTAGAATTCATTGCGGGTGGTGCCGTTGTAGAGCGTCATGGCATCGAGGAGCACCTCGGAGCCGGCCTCCTGGCGGAGCCAGAGCGAAGAAAGGCGCGATGTGCGGCGTGTGCTCTCCTCCAGGTCGTAGAAGTCAAGACGGCTCCTCACCCCGGCGTAGACCTCCACCACCTGAACGGAGCAGAAATCCACATCGGAGCTCTGCGTATGGTCGCAGACGAGCACTTTGGCCTCGGCATCCTCTTCCATCACGATGAGCACCCTGCGTGCAGCCAGCAGCGCCGCGGAATTATTGAAGATGTTGACGATCTGGATGGTAGGCTCCACCTTCACCCCCTTGCGCACACGGATCACTATGCCGTCCTGGCAAAGAAGCGTATTGAGCGCCACTATGGGATTCGCCATGTCGGCGAGGCGGCCGTAGTGGTCGCTGACGAAACCGGGGTTGCTGCGCGCGTATGCGGCGAGCGACATCACGTCGACACCCTCGGGAAGCATGCGCCGGCATCCTGCCGTCTCGGCAAACGCGTCGTTGACGATAAGGAAAAGTGAAGTGGAGAGCATCGGTACGTCGCAGCGGAATGTCTCGGAGGGATTTACGTCGATCTTGACGCGCCCCACGTTGACGCCGAAGTCAGGCGCGAGTATCCTGTCAAGGTCGGTGTGGCGGTAGTCTTCATCCTTGGGAGATGGAAGCCCACGCTCTATCAGCGACGAAGCCGCCTCCGGACGGAGCCGGTTGAGCGCCTCCGGAGCCTTCGCGTCGATCAGGGCGCCATGCTCCTGCCATAGGGCAATGTATTGGTCAAGCGCTCCCATAGATCAAGCCTCCCCCTTTATGGCGTCGGCAGCGTCTACTTCCGCCTTGATCCAGTCGTAGCCTCTGTTTTCGATCTCAAGCGCGAGCTCCGGCCCACCCGTATATACGATACGACCCTTGTAGAGCACATGGATCACGTCGGGCTTAATGTAGTCGAGCAGACGCTGATAGTGGGTGATGACGATGGCCGAAGTCTCCGGAGTGCGGAGTTTGTTGACACCTTCGGCTACGATGCGCAGCGCGTCGACGTCAAGGCCGGAGTCGGTCTCGTCGAGAATGGAGAGGCTCGGCTCAAGCACCGCCATCTGGAATATCTCGTTGCGTTTCTTCTCGCCTCCGGAGAAGCCTTCGTTGACGCTTCGCGACGCAAGCTTATTGTCGAGCTCCACGATGGCGCGCTTCTCGCGCATCAGCTTCAGGAAGTCGGACGCTCCCATAGGGGGCTCACCAAAGTATTTGCGCTTGGCGTTGACCGCTGCGCGCATGAAATTGACCATTGACACTCCCGGAATCTCCACGGGATACTGGAAACCGAGGAAAAGGCCCTCGTGGCTCCTCACATCGGGAGTCATCGAGAGGAGGTCTTTGCCGCGGAACGAAACTTCACCCGCGGTCACCGTATAGGCCGGATTTCCGGCAAGCACCATTGAGAGTGTTGACTTTCCCGACCCGTTGGGGCCCATGATGGCGTGCACTTCTCCGGGATTCACGTCAAGGTTGACGCCGCGGAGAATTTCCTTTCCGTCGATTTCCGCATGAAGGTCTCTAACTGATAGCATATCTTATATCTTTTCTTAATTCTTTTATTTCCTTATACTCTCCCCATATACTCATATACTTGCATACTTCCATACTTTTATACTTCCATACTTCCTCCAAGCTTCCCTAACTGATCGTACGGGCCTCCCAGAGCTGCACCCGATGGGCATACTCCTCCACCGACATGGTGCCGAGCAGTTCCGGCGCCAGGCGGATGACCCCGTCGACGAGATTGCCGTCGTCGTGGCGCGCGCAGTGCATCAGCGGAGAGTCAAACGGACGGCAGATAGCGAAGTCGAACAGTATGGACAGAAACATGAGGGATTTCAATAATGAAAACGCCGCGCCGGCTATAGAGTTCATTATCCCGGTGGGGATAAGACCGAGCATGAGGTTGAGTATGCCGGCAAACATCGAAAAGGCGAACATCGATAATCCCCAGATGATGCCGTAGCCCAGAATGGATACAAAAAAACTCTTGGCCACAGGGTGATAGACGGCAGGAAACCATCCGGCCAGCCATATGGCGAAATCCGGACCGACGGCACGCGCCGCGACTATGCCGAAGACAAACCCCAGCACACTCGACGCCTGACGCAGAAGTCCGGCGTTAAAACCGCGGATCATACCTACGAGCGCGACTACGATAACCAGTATATGATATATAGCTTCTCCCATATGGAATGCAAAATTAATAAAAATTTTGGAAAATACTGAATTTTTATCTCTTTCGATTTGGCGAGACAACCAAATATTATTAATTTTGTAGGTGAATGAAGATACTGGCCGACATCAATACGCGAAAAACCGACATTGCGGTGTTTCTCTGCTTCCTTCTGGCAGCGGCTCTGCTTACGTGGGCGGCCTACGCCGCATGGGTCAGCTTCCGCACTACCCCGCCCTACGTAGACAGGGAGATGTATCCCGTAGGAGGCATGGACATCTCCGCCCACAACGGACGTATCGATTTCAAGGCGGCGGCACGCGACGGAGTGGAGTTCGTATGGATCAAGGCTACCGAAGGAGCCACATTCCGCGACAAGCGCTTCGCCACCAACCACCTCAAGGCCGGAGAGGCCGGCATAATGAGGGGAGCCTACCATTTCTTCAGGTTTGACAAAGACGGAGTGACGCAGGCCATCAACCTGCTCGAGGCCGTAGGCGACCGGAACCTGGAGTTAGGAGTGGCGATCGACGTGGAGACCTCCGGAAATCCTAAAGGAATCGACGACGAACTCATAAAAGAGCGGATAGCCGCCATGGTGGACTATCTCAACCTGCGGGGACTTGCTCCGACACTCTACTGCAACAAGGCCGACTACTACCGGTATATGGCAGACGCACTGCCCGGAAACTCACTTTGGATCTGCTCCTTCTCATCCGACCCCATTTCGGCGGCATGGACCTTCTGGCAGCACAACCACAAGGGGGCCGTAAAAGGCGTGAAGGGCGACGTAGACCTCAATGTCTTCGGCGGACACCGCGACGATTGGGCAGACTTTATCTATAAACAACAATATAAAGGCAATAAATCCGTTAATTAGACGTGAAACCGCATAATTACATATCAATTCCGAAACATCCGGGCAGAATGGCTTTAGCGCTGACAGCCGCCATGCTGCCCGCATTCGGCGCGCTTGCAGCCGACGCATCGAAATACGCTTCCTCATCCGCCCTGGCCGGCGGCAACTGGGTGAAAGTGGAGATCTCCACTCCCGGACTTCAGACCCTCAGCAGCCAGACGCTTAAGAACTTCGGATTCAGCAATCCGAAGGGAGTATACGTCTATGGCTACGGAGGCCGCATGATCTCAGAGGTATTGGACGACAACCATCCCGACGACCTTCCCCCCGTACCGGTGCTAAGGAAAGACGACGGATCGATCACATTCTACGCGACCGGAATCACGGCGCCGACCGCATCCACTACATCGCAGATGAAATTCGACCATACGATAAGCCCGTATGGCGACGCGTCGTATTACTTCCTGAGCGATGTAGCGCCTGACGCACAGACCGAGACACTCGACCTTTCCCACTCGGAGGGAACGCCGGTCTACGACTCGTTTACCTGCCAGCTCGTGCATGAGCGCGACCTGCTGCAGTGCGCCACATCCGGACGCGACTACCTCGGAGAGGACTTCCGCGCCAACAAGGCGCAGGACTTCAAGTTTGACCTTCCCGACAACGTGGACGGCAACGCCAAGATAAGGGTACGCTTCGCGACAAACACCACGGAGCTAAGCAGTTTCATGATCAGCGCCAACGGCGAACCCCTTCCCTCCTCTACTGAAAACAAGATATTCAAAATCCAATCAGGAAGCGACCAATACTACCGCCTGGGGACCGCCACGAAGACAGCCGAAAACGTAGGCAAGTCACTTACCGTCGGCATCGAATTCTCACCGGGCGGAGTGGTCAACATAGCCCGTCTCGACTGGATAGAAGTGGAATATGAGCGGGCACTCTCCATGAAGGACTCGCAGCTACACTTTATGGTCAACCCCACCTCCGCTTCCGCCTACCGCATCAGCGGGGCATCGGATCAGACCATCGTATGGGATATCACCGATCCCTGGGCCATCAAGGAAGTGAAAGGCTCCTACAACGCGGCCGACCGCTCACTGACTATCGGCATCGACCAACATGGACTGCGCGAATTCATAGCTTTTGAGCCTTCGGTGAAAGGCTCCGTAATACCGGGAAGGTACCGTATGTCTAACCAGAACATCCACGGGCTGCCGACTCCCGACATGGTGATCATCACGCCCGACGAGTACGCTGCCGCAGCCGAGCGGATAGCAGCCCTCCACCGCTCGCACGACGGAATGCTGGTGCATGTGCTCTCGCCGGAGAAGATCTACAATGAGTTCTCGAGCGGATCGCCCGACGTGTCGGCCTTCAGGAAACTGCTCAAGATGTGGTATGACCGCAGCCGGCAGAACCCCGACGGCCGACAGTTCGGCTACTGCCTGCTCATGGGGCGCCCCACCTACGACCAGAAGATGAAGAATCCCGAGACCCTCAAGGCGGGATATCCACGCACCCTCGTATGGCAATCACCGACGGGCCTGACGGAAACCACCTCCTACTCCACCGACGACTTCATAGCCATGCTTGAAGACGAGACCACCGACCGCGCCATGTCGGCGAGGTTCATACTTGTGGCCGTAGGACGCTACACCGTCACCTCCGCTTATGAAGCCGACATCGTCGCCACCAAGCTCGAATCGTATATGACCAATCCGATCTACGGCCAATGGCGCAACAACGTAATGATGATCGCCGACGACGGCGACTCAGCGCAGCACTTCATACAGACGGAGTCGGCCATCAGATACATGCAGAGGAATCCCGCAGGAGCCAACTACGCCTACGATAAGGTATATCTCGACGCGTTCGAACAGAAACAGACCGGTTCGGGCCTGACATTCCCCGACGCGAAGCAGCGCATGCTCATGAAGTGGCAGAAGGAAGGCACTGCCTTCATCTCCTACATCGGCCATGCCAACCCTAAGGAGTGGACGCATGAGAAGCTTCTGACCTGGAGCGACATCAACAGCATGTCAAACCAATACCTGCCCGTGCTCTACGCCGCTACGTGCAGCTTCGGAAAATGGGATGCCGAGGAGGTCAGCGGCGCGGAGATCATGGTCTCCAACCCTGCCGGAGGCGCAATCGCAGTGATCACGCCCAGCCGTACGGTCTACATCAGCCAGAACGCCAACATCACCAATTCGGTGGCGGCACAGGTGACTAAAACCGATTCCCTCGGAAAAGGACAGCGGCTCGGCGACATACTGAGGCTCGGCAAGAACCTGGCCTCGCGCGACAACAACATGCTGCGCTACCACCTCTTCGGCGACCCGGCGCTGCGCATGCCGCTGCCGGAATACAGGGTGCAGATCGACTCCATAGCCGGAATGCCGATAGCTGAAAGCTACGCCGACGCTCCGGCACTGAAAGCCCGCTCCTCCGTCAGCATATCCGGACGCATCCTCGACAGGCTCGGCAACCTCGTGCCTTTCAACGGCCCGGTGCAGTTCTCCCTCTACGACGCCGAAATGACGGTGGAGACCCACGGATATGGCGAGACCGGAAAAGACACCATCTATCAGGAGCGCCCCATCAAGCTTGCCAAGGGAAGCACCAACGCGAGCCAGGGCCACTGGTCGGCTTCGATACTCATGCCTTCGGAGATCACCAACAACTATTCGCCCGCGATGCTCTCGCTCTACGCCTACGACTCCGACACGCAGGCCGAGGCCAACGGCTCCACCGACAGGCTCTACGTCTACGGCTACGACTACGACTCGATGGAAGACCTCGACGGGCCGGTGATAGAAAGCTTCGGAGTAGGCGCCCCCACCGTACACTCCGATCCGGTGGCGATGGCCGTCTTCAGCGACGAGAGCGGCATCAACATCTCGGATGCGGCCATCGGCCACAAGATGACGCTCATCCTCGACTCCGGAAAGGTATACGACGACGTAAGCCAGTATTACTTCCCCGATCCCTACGACGAGACGAAGGGCAGCATCGCCTATCCGCTCCTCGGACTGGCTCCGGGCTCGCATGAGATGACGCTTACCGTCTGGGACAACGCCAACAACTCCACAAGCGCCACCGTAAACTTCAACGTCGGCCTCAACATGCGTCCTTCCGTAGCGGAGCTCACATCCCTCTACAGCAGGGAGAGAGACCAGCTCAGCGTGAAGATCACCACCGACCGCGCGCTCTGCACCCTTGGCTGCCGCCTGGAATGCTTCGACCTCAACGGCCATCTTCTCTGGAGCATGGAACGCAAGGCATATTCCGACAGCAACAGCACGTTCTCTTTCGTATGGGACCTCAACGACACCAACGGCAACCGCCTCGGCAGAGGAATCTACTCGCTGCGCGCCACTGTGACCGACGAAAGCGGACTCTCCACCACCCACAGCAAAAAAATAGCAATTCCGGCAAAATGACAATCTACGCAATAGTCAACGACTTTCTGGACCCATCCGCAGCGGAGACCGCAGCGCAGCCGGTATGGACCATCATATCCCAGTCGGCCATCCTGCAGGGAGGCAACCCATATTTCGTGCCCGACTTCGCGTCACGGTTTGAGGCGAGGACGGCACTGGCCGTAAGGATCGGCAAACTCGGCAAAGGGATAGCTCCGAGGTTTGCCTCAAGATATGTGGATTCCGCCGCGCCGGCTGTGGTGATGGTGGCTGCCGACCTTCTCGATTCCCTAAGAAAGGCCGGACTTCCCTGGACCACGGCAGTCAGCTACGACAGGGGCCTGGCCCTTGGAAAGCTGAGGCCCATGGACATGGACGCCATAGGCAGATGCCGATGCTCGCTGAGGATCGACTCAGCAGAAGCCTCACAGCAGACAGACTTCACGCCTGCAGCCAAGGGGCCCGCTCTGGAAGAGACAATAGCCGCGATAAGCCGCGACAATACACTAAAGACGGGCGACCTGCTGCTGATCGGCATAGCGGGCTCAGGACCCGAAGTGAGGCCCGACAGCAGGGCCACACTCAGCATCGACGGAGAGGAATCGCTCGCCTTCAACATCCGCTGACACCAACCGCCGGACATCCCGAATAATAAAAAGAACAGTCTTCACGTTAATTAGCATATGACAACTTCAAGAACACTCTGCACGATAGCGGCTTCAGCCTTGGCTCTCCACGCTTCGGCTCAAAGCGGCAACGACATAAAAGACAATGAGTTCAATCCGGTGCAGACCGGCGTGACGACTCTCAGCATCACTCCCGACGCGCGAGGCAGCGCGATGGGCAACCTCGGCGCGGCTACCGACGCCGACATCAACGCCCAGTTCTGGAACCCTTCGAAATATGCATTCGCATATTCCGCCGGCGGAGTAGGCATCAGCTATACCCCCTGGCTCCGCAAGATCGTCAACGACATCTTCCTGGCCGACGTCAGCGGCTACCTGAAGCTTGGAAGCGCCGACAACCAGGCCCTCAGCGCATCCCTGCGCTATTTCTCGCTCGGCGAGGTGATCGTGGATGAAGGCGTAGGCAACAACACCATCAACCCCTATGAATTCGCAGTAGACTTCGGATACTCACGCAAGCTAAGCGAGAAATTCTCAATGGGCGTCGTGCTCCGCTATATACTATCCGACCTTTCCTACGAGGATTCATATTCGGGCGACACCAACACCGCCGGCTCCGCTTTCGCGGTCGACCTCAGCGGCTACTACACTACGTTCCCGCTCATCGGGCGCAGTGAATGCCAGTGGAGCTGGGGCTTCAACATAAGCAATATCGGCTCGAAGGTGAGCTACGACCACGGCACCAACTACTACTACCTTCCGACCAACCTCCGACTCGGCACCAACTTCACGTTTCCGCTCGCCGACTACAACCTCCTCTCCATCGGCCTTGACCTGAACAAGCTTCTCGTGCCTACAAAGCCGAGGGAAAGCGACTACGTCAATGAAGGAGGCGCATACTACGATCCGAACAAAGACGAAGCCCAGAACTCCGCAGCCTTCGACGAAGCCCTCCAGAAATGGGAGACGATGTCGCCGATCTCCGGTATCTTCAAGAGCTTCTCGGATGCCCCCGGAGGTTTTTCAGAAGAGCTTAAGGAAATCAATGTGTCGCTCGGTGCGGAATACTCCTACAACGATCAGTTCTTCCTGCGCATGGGCTACAACTATGAGAACGCCATGAAGGGCGGACGAAGCTATTTCGGCTTCGGCGCCGGATTCTCGCTCAATGTGGTGCGCCTCGACGCCTCCTACATGCTGGCTACCGCTCAGAGCTCACCGCTCGACCAGACGATGCGCTTCACCCTCAGCTTCGACATGGACGGCCTGCGCGACCTCATGGGCAAGCGCCGCCGCTAATCAACCCTTAACCCTTAACCCTTAACCCTTAACCTCATGTTTCGCATCGGACAAGGCTATGACGTCCACCGCCTCGTGGAAGACCGTGAGCTATGGATATGCGGCGTCAAGATACCCCATACACATGGACTTCTCGGCCACAGCGACGCCGACGTGGCCATCCATGCCCTCTGCGACGCCCTCCTCGGAGCGCTCGCACTCGGCGACATAGGAAAGCATTTCCCCGATTCCGACCCACGCTACAAAGGAATCGACAGCAAGATACTCCTCGGCCACGTGATGGGCCTCATCAGGGAGATGGGCTACGACCTCGTGAACTGCGACATCACGATCTGCGCGGAGGCTCCGAAGTTCCGCCCCTACATCGACGCGATGCGCGCCACGCTTGCTGAAGTGATGGCCGCAGACGTAAGCAATGTCTCGGTGAAGGCCACCACCACGGAGAGGCTCGGCTTCACCGGACGGCGCGAAGGCATCGCCGCAATGGCCGTATGCCTGCTCCAAAAGGCATAGCCCAAAAGCAATAACACCCCAAACAACCCAAAAACCCAAAAACCCAAAAACCCAAAAACCCAAAAACCTAAAAACCTAAAAACCTAACAACCCAAAAACCCAAAAACCACCCAGTGACTCTCAACGAAAAGCAGAACCAGGCCATGGAGGCCACTGAAGGACGGGTGCGCGTAGTGGCCGGAGCAGGTTCCGGAAAGACACGCGTCCTCGCCCATCGTTTTGCATTTCTTGTCAATGAGCTCGGTATCTCCCCCGGCAATGTGCTATGCCTTACATTCACCAACAAGGCGGCGCAGGAGATGAAACACCGCATAGCGGGGATGGTAGACCGCGGCAACGTCAACGACCTCATCTGCACCATCCACAGCTTCTGCGTCAAGCTTCTCCGACGGGAAATCTACAAGTTAGGATATCCGAAAAACTTCTCCATAATCGACGAGACCGATGCCAAGGACCTCGCCAAGGAGGCTATGCAGGAATTCGGCATAGACCGCAAGAAAAACACCGCCGAAAGGCTGCTGAAAGACGTAGCGGCGCTCAAGGGATATGACCCCGACGGCTATATCGCAAAATATCTTATGCCGGGAGCCCCGACCGATGCGCCTGACGTAAAGGTACGCTACATTCAGCTTCAGCGCAAGCAGTTCGCGCTCGACTACGACGACATCATATATATGGCTACATATATCCTCACCCATTTCAAGGACGCGAGGAAATACTGGACGGAGAAACTCAACTATGTGATGGTGGATGAAGTGCAGGACTGCAGCGGCGACGACTGGAAGCTGATAGAGATACTGGCCTCCCATCACGGCAATCTTTTTGTGGTAGGCGATCCCGACCAGGCCATCTACGAGTGGCGCGGGGCCACCCCGAAGACTTTCGTCAACTTCAAGGCAGACACCGACGTAATCCTCGACATCAACTACCGCTCCACACCCGACGTGCTCGCAGTGGCCAACAGCATAATATCACACAACAAGAACCGCATAAGAAAGGAGCTCATAGCCGTACGCCTCAACGAACGCCTCCCGATATGGATGCACTGCAAAAGCGAGAGCGAGGAGGCGGAATGGATAGCGACTACAATAGAGAACAACGCTCTGCAGGGAAGCCGCTTCATCGACAACGCCGTGCTCTACCGCAGCTCGTTCCTGTCGCGGCGCATAGAGCAGGCGCTTCTAAAGAGGAAGATTCCCTATACGGTGTGGGGCGGAGTGCGCTTCTTCGAGCGAAAGGAGATAAAAGACATAATAAGCTATCTGAGGCTGACGGCAAACGAGAACGACGACATGGCGTTCACGCGCATCGTCAATGTGCCGGCCCGAAAGTTCGGTAGCGTGACCCTCGGAAAGCTAAAGCAGCTGGCGGAGTCGGAGGGCGACTACCTCTACCCCACCCTACGGCGTCATATCGACGAGCCGTCGTTCGGAAAGAAACCGATACGTGAATTCGTCTCATTGATCGAGAACGCCCGTTCCATTGCGGAGGGACTTAAGGTGTCCGACCTTACGGAGCGACTTATGCAGACGAGCGGTCTCGATACGATGTACCGCACGGACGAGGAGGAGGAACGGCTGGAGAATATCGCGGAGCTTGTCAACTCCATGATCGAGTTTGAGAACACACGTTTTGAAGACGGAGAGTCAGACCTCTACCACTATCTGAGCGAGATAGCGCTCTACACCAACACCGACCATCAGCAAGACAAGGACAAGGTGCGCCTGATGACCATCCATCAGGCGAAGGGACTCGAGTATCCCTACGTATTCGTCATGGGCTTGACGGAAGGTGTCTTCCCCAACCACCGCTCAATACGCGAACGCCGTATCGACGGCGAGGAGGAGGAGCGACGCCTGATGTATGTGGCAGTGACCCGAGCGAAGGATATGCTTTACCTTTCCGATTCCGAGGGGTATCTCAACGAGAGCGGTGCGCTCAAATATCCGTCGCGCTTCATTTCGGAAATCGAAAAGGGTCTCATCCGCATCGAGGGCAATCCCGACAAGACGCTGCTCGAAGGCACGAAGAATATGGTGCGCACTCTCGACGAGGAACTCGGCGGAGGCGACTCGGAGGTATGGACTGCAGGAACCAAAGTCACCCACCGCGTCTTCGGCGAAGGCACCGTCGAGGCCTACGACCATGCCTCCAAATCCTACAAGGTCCGCTTCGGAGAGAAAGTCCGCCAACTTATCCCCTCCGTCCTGAAACAGGTATAAAAAAAATGGATTCGCCTGCCGGTGAATCCATTTTTTCTTTTCTATAATCCCTTATGGAAGGAGATCAGGCGAGGAGGCTTGCTACATACTGGTAGTCAGGCTCATTGGTCTGCTCCTCCACCATCTTGGCGCCGAGCACCTTGCCGTCTTTGTCTATCACTACTACCGAGCGCGCCATCAGGCCGCGGAGAGGACCCTCTGCAAACTCCACACCGTATGCCTTGCCGAAATCGGAGCGGAAAGTGCTGCCGGTAATTACGTTCTTGATGCCGTTGGCCGAGCAGAAACGCGATGCTGCGAAAGGAAGGTCGGCCGATACGCACACCACTACTGTATCAGGAAGGCTGGAAGCCTCCACATTGAATTTCCTTACCGATGCAGCACACACGTCGGTGTCGATGCTCGGGAAGATATTGAGTACTACTCGTTTGCCTTTCAGCGACTCAAGATCGAAATCGGAAAGGTCCTGAGCTGCCAAACTGAATGCGGGAGCCACTGCTCCTGCTTCTGGAAGCTCACCTACAGTCTTTACAGGAGCTCCTTGAAATTTTACTGTTGCCATCTATCTAAATATTTTTTATATTAATACATTAGTTACTGTTAAAACGTATCATCTCTACAATTGGTTCAATGGATTCATATGCCTTTACATCCCCGAAACATGAAAAATCTCAATTCTCAATTCCCAATTCTCAATTATTTTTTGTAACTTTGTAAATCAAACAACATAACAGCATTCCACACGATGAAACTCATAAAAATCCTGACGATGTGCCTGCTGACAGCAAGCCTCACGGCCGCGGCGCAGAAAAAAACGGAAATACTCCTCTGGGACGAAAATCCCCTTGAACAGACAGAATCCAAATCGGAACGCGTAAAGGCCCAGGACTTCAAGAAAGATCCGGCCATCACAGTCTACACCCCTAAGAATCCCTCGGGAAAGACCGTGCTGATGTGTCCCGGAGGAGGCTACAGCCATGAGGCCTCAGCCCACGAGGGGCACGATATGGCCGATTGGTACAACGCCCAGGGCATCACATACGCCGTGCTGAAATACCGCCTTCCTTACGGCGACAACTCCATTCCCCTCGCCGACGCCGAACAGGCCATGCGCATACTGCGCCGATATGCCGACGACCTCGGAGTAGACCCGAAGAAAGTGGGCATAGCCGGAGCTTCGGCCGGCGGACACCTCGCCTCCACCCTCGCGACCCACTACTCCTCGCCCGAGACCCGCCCCGACTTCCAGATACTCTTCTATCCCGTAGTAAGCATGGACGCGCAGAAGACCCATATGGGCTCGCGCAAGAACCTTCTCGGCGAAAATCCCTCGGATGAGCTCGTAAGGCTTTACTCCAACGAACTCCAGGTTACTCCCGACACTCCGAAAGCCTTCATCATGCTTTCCTCCGACGACGGGGCAGTGCCTCCGGCCAACAGCATCGACTACTACTCGGCCCTCCTCGCCAATAAGGTGAACGCCACGCTCCACGCCTACCCCGCAGGAGGACACGGCTGGGGATTCCGCGACAGGTTCCCCTACAAGCGCCAGTGGACCGGCGAACTCGAGAAATGGCTGGACGAAGCCATATATTGAACCCACTCCTCACTCTCTTATTTCACTATGGAAGAATTCAACCAATACGACAATATAGACAATCTGACCGATAGCCTCTTCGACCTCGATACTCCCGAAGAGCAGACCGACGCCGCGCCCGAAGAAGAGGAATTCGAAGCGGAAATCGACACCCCCGCGAAAGTAGCAGACAACGGTTATGGCGACGACGCCATCCAGACCCTCGAATGGAACGAACACATCCGCCGGCGTCCCGGCATGTATATCGGCAAGCTGGGCGACGGCTCGCATGCCGAAGACGGCATATATGTGCTCATCAAGGAGGTGGTAGACAACTCCATCGACGAGTTCAACATGGGAGCCGGCAAACGCATCGACATCTCGATCGAAGCCGAAACGGGCGAAGTGAGGATACGCGACTACGGACGCGGCATACCGCTGGGCAAGGTGAAGGAAGTGGCTTCCGACATAAATACGGGCGGTAAGTTTGACGACAAGAACTTCAAGAAGTCGGTCGGACTAAACGGCGTCGGCCTGAAGGCCGTCAACGCCCTCTCTACCCATTGCGAAGTGACGAGCTACCGCGACGGAGAATGCGTACGCGTAGCTTTCGACCGCGGCGCTCTCATAGAGCAGACCGACAAAATGCCTACTTCCGAAGACAACGGCACTTTAGTATGCTTCCGCCCCGACGAGACACTCTTCCGCGGATATAAGTTTGACCTGGAGACCATTGAGACGATGGTGACCAACTACACCTACCTCAACGTAGGGCTCCACATCTACTTCAACGGCAAGCGCTATCTCTCCCGCCACGGCCTGCTCGACCTGCTGAAAGACAACATCACCGCCACTCCCCTCTACCCCATCATCCATCTGCAGGGGGAAGACCTCGAGGTGGTGATCACCCATACCGACCAGAACGGTGAGGAATACTACTCCTTCGTCAACGGTCAGCATACCACGCAGGGAGGCACACATCTCGCTGCCTTCAAGGAGCACATAGGAAAGACCATCAAGGCGTTCTCAGGCAAGAACTATGAATACGCCGACATCCGCAACGGCATCGTGGCGGCTGTCAGCATCCGCATCCAGGAGCCGGTGTTCGAGTCGCAGACAAAGACGAAACTCGGCAGCAAGGAGATAGCGCCAAACAGCACGGTGACGGTCAATAAGTTTATCGGCGATTTCTTAAAGAAGGAGCTCGACGACTATCTCCATAAGAATACGGATACCGCCGAGATAATGCTCAAGAAGATCGCCACCAACGAGAAGGAGCGGAAGTCGATGGCGGGAGTGGCCAAGATGGCCCGCGAGAAGGCCAAGAAGGTAAGCCTCCACAATAAGAAGCTGCGCGACTGCCACATACACTACAACGACACCCTCGGAGCCAAAGCGAAGGAAGACCGCCGCGAAGAGTCGGCGATATTCATCACCGAGGGCGACTCGGCGAGCGGCACCATCACCAAGGTGCGCAACGCCGAGACCCAGGCTGTCTTCTCCCTGCGCGGAAAACCCCTCAACAGCTACGGGCTCACCCAGGAGATAGTATACAAGAACGATGAGTTCAACCTCCTGCAGGCTGCACTCAACATAGAGGACGGAATAGAAGGCCTCCGCTACAACAAGGTGATCATCGCTACCGATGCCGACGTAGACGGAATGCACATCCGACTGCTCTGCATCACGTTTTTCCTCATGTTCTTCCCCGACCTGGTGAAGAAAGGCCACGTCTATATCCTTCAGACACCCCTCTTCCGCGTGCGCAACAAGGAAGCAATCAAGCGCAAGAAGGGGAAGAAGAAGAAAGAGGCTGCCGAAGGAGAGAAGGACACGTATTACTGCTACTCCGACGAGGAGCGCGAGGAGGCTATAGCGAGATTCGGCAAGAACGCGGAGATCACCCGGTTTAAAGGCCTCGGCGAGATCAACGCCGACGAGTTTGCCGAATTCATCGGCCCCGACATGAGGCTCGACCCTGTGGTGATAAAGAAAGAAGACTGCTACGACCAGCTGATGGAATTCTACATGGGAAAGAACACCATGGACCGGCAGAACTTCATAATCGACAACCTCATCATAGAGGAGGAAGCATGAAGACCGCTGTATTTCCGGGCAGTTTCGACCCCTTCACCATCGGACACAAGGACATAGCCGACCGGGCGCTCGCGATCTTCGACCGCCTCGTGATCGCGGTAGGCTACAACATCCACAAGGCCTCCGCCGACTCGATCGCCCACCGCACGGCCGCCATCGAGGAGATATATGCGGCCGACGGCAGGGTAAGCGTAGAGGCATATACAGGCCTGACCGTAGACTTCGCGAGAAAGCACGGGGCACGATTCATCGTCAGGGGGCTGCGCGAGGTGAAAGACTTCGAATACGAGCGCAACCTCGCCGACACCAACGCGGCCATATCCGACATCGAGACCGTATTCCTGACCGCCCGCCCGGAATTCGGATTCGTGTCGAGCAGCATGGTGAGGGAACTGACGGCCCACGGCTACGACGCATCGCGCTTTCTTCCAAAGACAGACGGAATTTAAACTTTTAAGGCCTGAAAGCGTCATATTGTAGAAAAGACCCGAAACAAGCAAATAGAAACATATGAAGAAATTATTCTACGCCATATTCGCGCTCCTGACTTCCGCAGTGTCAGCGCAGCAGTTCCTTCCGGCCCACAAACTGCAGTATGCCGAGCAGGCCATCTCAAAACTATATGTGGATTCCGTAGATCAGGAAAAACTCGTGGAAGACGCCATCGTAGGGATGCTGAAAAGCCTGGATCCCCATTCGTCGTACACCAACGCCAAGGAGACCCAGGAGCTCAACGAGCCTCTGGAGGGATCATTCAGCGGCATAGGCATATCCTTCAATATGGCTACGGATACGCTCTATATCATAGAGACCATCGGAGGAGGCCCGTCGGAGCGTGTAGGCATTCTCCCGGGCGACCGCATACTGAAGGTCAACGACACCGTCATCGCAGGAGTCAAGATGCTCAATTCCGACATCATGAAGCGTCTGCGCGGACCGAAGGGCACGGATGTCGACGTCACCGTGCTCAGATATGAGTCGGGAACTCCCGACACCATCGACTTCCGCATCACGCGCGACGACATACCCATCTTCAGCGTAGACGCAGCATATATAGTGGAGCCGGGAGTAGGCTACATACGCATCAATAAGTTCGGAGCCGAGACCCACAAGGAGTTTGTGGAGGCCGTAAGGAAGCTTCAGGGCGAGGGAATGAAAGACCTCATCCTCGACCTCAGCGACAACGGAGGAGGCTACCTCAAGGCATCGGTAGACATCCTCGGTGAGCTCCTTCCTTCGGGAAGCCTCGCCGTATTCACCGAAGGACTCAACAGCCCGAAATACGAATATTCCGCCTTCCCGTCGGAAAAGAAACCCCTCCTTGCCGACGGACGCCTCGTAGTGATGATGAACCAGTTCTCCGCCTCGGCATCGGAGATCACGGCCGGAGCCATTCAGGACTGGGACCGCGGCGTGGTGGTAGGCCGACGCAGTTTCGGCAAAGGACTCGTGCAGCGGCCCGTCCCGTTCCCCGACGGATCGATGATGCGCCTTACCGTAGCCCACTACTACACCCCTACCGGACGCGACATACAGAAACCCTACACGAAGGGCAATGCCGACGCCTATGCCCATGACATCATCGACCGCTTCAACAACGGCGAGCTGATGCATGAAGACTCCATAAAATACGTCGACTCGCTGAAGGTGAAGACCCTCCGCCTCAACCGCCCCATCTACGGAGGAGGAGGCATCTCGCCAGACCGCTTCGTAGGCATCGACACCACCGAGAATACGAAATACTACCGCCAGGTGATGGCAAAGGGCCTCATCAACCGCTTCGCGATCAAGACCGTAGACAAAGACCGCAAGGAGATACTCGCGAAGTATCCCACAGATACGGATTTCCTCAAGGGCTACACCATATCAGATGCCCAGCTTCAGGAACTCTACGATATGGCCACAGCCGAGAAGATCGATTTCAACGCCGAAGAGGCAGCCCTGAGCAAGCCGCTCTTCTCCATGGTGCTAAAAGGACTTATCGGACGCGACATCTACGACTCCTCGACCTATTTCAAGGTCTACAACCAGAGGGATCCGATGTTCAGGAAGGCCCTGGAGGTGATCCGCTCGAAGGAATACTCCGATATCCTCACCGCCCCGAAATGACCCTCCTTCCTCTCTCCCCCATTTCCCCTTCCCTCCGAAATGATCCTCCCTCCCGCCATCAACACTGTGCTGAGGACGCAGTCCTCAGCCGACCCAAACGACAATAACCCACTATATGAGACAATTGACTACCGCTTTCTGCCTGGGGCTCGCTGCTTTGGCATCGGCCCAGTACGTTTCTCCGGATGAGCTCGTGAAGTATGCCCGGCAACTGAATTCCGAAGCCGGAACCGCAGCTTCATTGCTTGAATCAAACATAGCGCTCGCCGACTCGCTGGCCTACGATAGCCTGCTCAACGCCCCCGTAGTGGTGCGCGACCTCGACGAGATACTCGTCTCCCTCCCCGATACCCTCCCTCCGCTCCCCTTCAACCCCATAGTGGGGCCATGGGTGTTTTCAGGCTATAGGAGCCAGAAGGCGCGATCGTTTGAAGACCAGAGCGGCGATAAGGCCCTCGATATAGAGCGTCTGAAGGCCGCTGCCAGAGGCGAAGGCGAATACCGCCCCGAGTGGCTTCACAACGCCCTCACACAGGCACGCATCAGCGGAGACTATATGTACTCCTCGATGGTCTACACCCCGCATACCATCCAGTATACCTACTGGGACCTTCCGGAGCCTCCGAGATTGCCGGAAGACGACGTCACACTCGGCACCTACATCCGCAACCTCAACCTGCCGGAAGTGGCCGTAGCCGATGTGCTTCTCCCGGAATTCGAACAGAAGAAGAAGCATTGGCTGCATAAGTTCAATACCGGCCTGCAGTTCTCGCAGGCCTACGTGTCGAAAAACTGGTATCAGGGCGGCAACAACTACCTCGCGCTTCTCTACAACTTCTACTGGGACGTGCAGCTCAACCCTACGTATCATCCCGATCAGATATTCGAGAGCTCGGTCAACTATAAGCTGGGCATCAACTCCATAGAGCAGAACGCCGTAGGGCGCAAATACTCGCTCTCTGAGGACAATTTCCAATACAACATAAAATACGGTTTCAAGGCTTTCCGGAAATGGTTCTATACCATCACCGGACAGTTCAAGACCCAGTTCTTCCGCAACTACAAGACCAATACCGACGTGCGCACGGCATCGCTGCTGTCTCCGGCCGACCTCAACTTAGGTGTCGGTATGACGTATTCCTACGCCAATCAGAAGAAGACATTCAATCTCTCGGCTTCGATAGCGCCAGTGTCTTACAACCTGAAGGTATGCCTCGACGATGAGATAGACCACGCGCAGTTCAACATCAAGCCCGGACATAAGACCCACAGCGAGATAGGTTCGAGCGGCGAGATGAACATGACATGGCAGGCTTCATCCAACATCTCGATGCGTACGCGCCTCTTCGCCTTCACCGACTATACATATTTCCAGGGCAATGTGGAGACTACCTGGGACTTCGCCATCAACAGGTTTCTAAGCACACAGATCTACGCCAACCTCCGATATGACTCAAGCTCCGACTTCAACATATCGAGATGGCACCACTGGATGCTGAAGGAGATACTTAGCTTCGGCCTTTCTTATACCTTCTCCACCAAATGATGAGGCTTTCAAGACTATTGTTGGCGTCGGCACTGATATGCTCCATATCAGTGCCGACGCATGCTTTCTTCCCGTCCGAAACCTATATCCGCGAATGGTGCGATACGGGGGTACTCAATCCGGTGGAGGGGATATGGGAATATCCCGACGATGGCGCGAGGGTATGCATCCAGGCCGACCCTACATCGCCGGGATCATATTCCATCTCCATCATAAGCACACCCGACTGCCGGCTCGAATACGGCGACGTGATAGGGCGTCTGCATCCTACAGTCGACCGGCGCCAGTTCCGGCTCGAGCAGTTCACACGCAAGGATAAGTCTGTCTTCATCAAGGCGGAGCAGTGTGCGGCCACCCTTTCTTCCGACGGAGAGTCGCTGCGCGTAAAGTCGCCCAAACTGAAGTTCAAGGTCAACGTCAATACGCTCCTGCCGCGCTTCTGGAGGGTGGTGAGGGTGACGTATGATGATCCGGTAGATAAGCTTCCGGCAGGACTCGTAAAGGTATATCCCGGTTATGACCATAATGGCTCATTGCGCCGCAAAATCAGAATCCTATGAAAGCATACATCACCCGCATCCTGACAGCTGCAGGAATCCTTTCCTGCATATCAGCCTCTTTCTTTCTTCCTGCCGAAGCGAGGAAGATCCGGACCAGGCATTCCATTCCGAAGTCTTCGGCCAAGCCGGAGGCAGAGGGTGCCCACGATCGGCCGTCCGTAATATCAATGGAGTCGGATTCCATCGACTTCTGCTGCCGAATAGTGCCGGCGATCCGGTTTTATGGTTTCGATAAGACAGTGAGTAGCGGCGTTGAGAGTTTCTTCATCTCCAATGGCCTTGAGGAAGCACTGAGCGGAATGGAGATCGTCATTACATATTCCGACATGAAAGGACGCCAGCTCCATCGGCGTGCCGTCAGCATCGACTGTGCCGTTCCCCCTGGAGAGACCATGCGCACCGACATCAAGAGCTGGGACACTCAGAAATCGTTCTACTTCCATAAGTCGGTAAAGCCTCGCCGCCAGGCCACCCCGTTCGACGTCCACATCGATCTCCGCTCCGTCTCTTTTTAAATCCGAAAACTTGCTCTCATTGAAAAAAAATTGTATCTTTGCATCATAATTAAATCATCTCCGATATGGCAAAGATACACTATCTCATAGCAATATTTCTCATATTTCTTTTTTCTTCTTGCAAGAGCGAGCAATCGAAGATACTCAGTCAAGCCGACTCCGTTATGGAAAGCCGGCCTGACAGCGCGATGACGCTGCTCGAAAGCATCGACCGCTCACGTCTGACCCAATCAGAACTCCCCTACTATGCTCTGCTATATACTCAGGCGCAGGTGAAGACCGATGTCCCGCTTGACTCTGATTCCCTGATCAGCATTGCTTTTGCGAAGTATGGGGATACTCCGAAAGATGACCGCGGCCTCCGTGCGAATTTCTATACAGGAGAAGTGCTCTTCAATCGGCAGAAGAATCCTCAGGCAATGCGCTATTTCCTTACAGTCTATGAGGAATCCAAACGACTCGGCAATAACTATTGGCGAGCCAAAGCCGCCGAACGCATTTCCGATCTCTTCTATTTCGCCTACAACTATGACGAGGCGGAGAAATATGCACAGGAGGCGGCACAACTCTTTAAAGTTGTGGAAAAACAGACCTTCTATCGCTATACCTTAGCAAAACTTGCGATATATTTTATTAACAACGGAAAGAATCAGAGAGCCTATTCTTTATTGGATAGCCTTCAGCAAGTCTGTATAAATGAGCATCCTATAGATAGTCTCTTTCTTACTTTTATTAGTCTCCCTCTTATTGATGCTGCGGTCCAGACAGGAAATATTGAAAAAATAAAGACTATAAATATAGACTCCGATGAACTATCATTGGATGAAAGTATTGTCATAGACCAGTTATATGAGGATAGCGGCAATTTTGAAAAAGCTATGAATAATCTTGGAGTTGTTGATACTGTAGGTTTTTCGAATGATGAAAAATTACATTATCTATACGCCCTTTATAAAAATGCAGAAGCTTTAGGTGATAAGTCAAGGGCCCTATCATATGTCGATTCCCTGCTCATATTACAAAGTAAGGTGACAGAGGACGTCATCAAGGAATCCGTCACCGGAGCTCAACGAGATTTCTATTCTGGCAAGGCATTTCAAGAGGAAGAGAGAAATGCCAGTTTAAGATACCAGATCATAACCATTGTGATTGCATTTATTATTATATTGGCTCTGATATCTGTAATTTTATTCCAGAAACATAAAGCTTATAAAACAAAATCGGAATCAGATCTTGAGGCCATCATGTCATTGATATCTGAATCAAAAGGTCTTGCCCATGAAAAATATGAACTCCAAAGTTCCCTTAACGAAAAGGGGGTATTAATCAATCAACTTAACAACAAGATTAAAGCAAGCCTAAGAAAAATTGAGGCATTAACCCTGGAAATCGCCGATAAAGATTCAAAACATGGACACTTGCAGGAACTGCTGAGCAAAAAGGATGCAGAAACCATACGACTACAGACTTTGCTAACTCAGAAAGATTACGAATACGAAAACATTCAGGTCATGCTTAGTGAGAAAATAGATAAGGAAATATCTCAGACGGTTGTTATCGAGACCCTGTTCAGAGAAAAATGGATTACCCTTGATAAATTATGTGCTGAATATTTCAGTCTGAACAATTCCGAAATATCAAGTAAGGTATTATTGGAGAGTATAAATAAAGAGGTACAGCGTGTCACTTCAGAAAAAGGAATCCAGGAAATAGTGGCAGCTGTCGATATATATATGGGGGGAATCATAACACTTCTGCGAAATCAATGTCAATTTCTTAAAGAAACTGACATCAATTATATCGCTTTGGTATATGCGGGATTTACAGTCAAAGCGGTCTGTTTGTTTTTAGATATCAAGTATCAGCACTTCTTCGTAAAGAAGTCTCGCCTTATCCGCAGGATTCAGAAATCCGACGCACAGGACAAAGACCTCTTCATATCAAAATTCAAATGATATAACACTTGATTCTGTATCTACTTAATTTTCAATTTAATAAAAAGGTGTTATGAAAGCATTTCATAACACCTTTCAGTTTGTAAAAGTGTTATGAAATTATCATAGAAAATTCTTGCCAATCTCATATATTAGTCCTAATTTTGCAACATCAACAAATTCGGCTAAGCAACCCATTCAACTTCTGCCTATAATTATCATATATAAGACTCAATTATGAATAAAACAGTAATTACAATTCTATTGGTATGCGCAACTTGCATTCTATGTGGATGTAAAAAATGGTTAGAAGAAACTGAAATTACAGTTAATTCTGCCGTAATCAATGGAAAACAGTATGATTATACCATAACATCTCGGCCATTTGATTTTGGTCCTACCAAAACAATAGAACCTTTTATATTTTCCGAATCAGGGTTAGCCAGCCATATGATATATTTAAATAATGACGAGATAATCATCTATTTTGTTATTAAATGCACTGAAGATGAATCTAACGTATCCAAGAGATTTAATATTAAGTCTCCTACTATGATTGATGAGTTCCCCAAAGACCCATTTCTTGCGTATTGGAATATACCCTATGAATATATTCCTGACGGTAGTGATGGAATAGCATTTATGTATAATCGGATGCAATATGGCGAAAACAATCCTATAGGCCTGTCTGGATATCTTGAAGTTAAAAACTTTACGGAAAGATATAATCGTAATGAATTCGAACTATCTTCAGACAGCATCCCACAAATAGTGATAACAAATGGATTCTTTTTAACAGCTCGAAACAGATAATCCACTAATTATAGATTGAATATTTTTTTCCGTTACGTGTAGGACTTTTTCAAAAGGACTGCGTCATAAGAGCAGAAACTAAAACTTATTGAATCATGAAAAAGAGAATCATCTCGTTTTTGGCAATGGTCATGTGCATACTCCCGGTATTGAAGGCGGAGGAAGAGACATCTCTCAATACGGTAACTCAGCAAGCCGCAGAGGAAAACGCTTCCCTCTACCGCAGCATCTATGCAGAGCTCTTCGGAGCCTCCAACCTTATCGGCATCTCCTACGACTGCCGAATAAAACCCGGCTCACCTTTCGGCTACCGCGCCGGAATCTCCTATCTACACGGAACTGCAGACGCAAACCTGAACTTCAACGGAAACCAAGTGTATTCCAGCAACGAGGAATTGAATGGCTTCGCTGTCCCATTGGAATTCAACTGCATCCTGGGCCCTCGAAAAAGCAAGTTTGAAGTGGCATTCGGTCTAAACATCGGTGTATATACCACTCAGAAATACTCTTATTACGACGATACCATCTTCCCGTCGCTGGAATATAAGATTACGGAAAGGCACACTGCCTTCGGCTACTACTTCTTCTCCAACATAGGTTACCGATATCAGCGAAAAAACGGCTTCATGCTCCGAGTCGGAGTCAGCCCATCGTTCAGCTTCGGAGGTAGCCACGGCATCCGTAAGTTTCCCCTCCTCTACCCCTACCTTAGCCTCGGCTACACCATCGGCAACAAATAAAAAAAGAACCGGAATGATATCCGGTCCTTAAGTCTAATGTTAAGAATAGACTGATTTCAATGCGTCAACCAATTATGAATTATGCATTAAGCATTATGAATTCAGAAGGTCATTTGCAGGTCA
>CAMWMK010000015.1 GCA_947175295.1 uncultured Porphyromonadaceae bacterium | reverse complement strand
TTGCACGTCCATTCCTTGACAACCGACAGTTCGACAAAGGCAGCAAGGAGTTGGACCGCCTTACCTCCAATTTCCCTTCTGTCCTGTAAGAAGTGAACCGGACATAAAACCGGGGATTCAGACGCTAAACACTGCCTCAAACAGTACTTTTAGAACTGCACATATTGCAAAATCTGCGATTGCTGTATCTTCTGGATCAATGTTTGTGAAAAATTTTTATAGGTACTACAAAAATAATGTAACTAATACTTGTCTATTTGTAAAATATTATATACTTTTGCAGCGTTAACCCAGTATTCACCCTTAAAATTCTCTTGTATGAAAAATCTACTTTTCCCAAGACAGTTCCAAGCAGTCGGATGGTTGCTTCTCATTCCGGCAATCATACTCGGCATCTACAGCTACTACTTCACTCCGTTAACTGGCACAGGAGTATTGGAAATAATCATTAACGATGCTGCTATTATAGGCACAACTGTAGGCTCTCTATTCATAGTCTGTTCCAAGGAGAAACACGAAGATGAAATGATTCGGTCTATCCGCCTTTCATCGTTATTAAAAGCCCTGTATGTCTATGCCGCAATCCTGATACTCTCGGTTTTGTTTATCAACGGCGGCGATTTTTTAGTGTTTATGATTTTTAATCTTGTTTTATTTCCACTAATATATGTAGTTGTATTTCGCCTTGAAATTTATCGTTACAATAAAATAAGTGGAGATGAAGAATAGGATTAAGGTAGAGAGGGCAGAAAAAGAAGTAACACAACAGCAATTAGCGGAAGCTGTCGGAGTTAGTCGGCAAACAATCGTTGCTATCGAAAAGAACCGTTTTCTACCATCGACACCGCTTGCTCTCAAAATAAGCCGATTTTTCGGAAAACCAGTTGAATGTATCTTTATCTTAGAGGAAACAGATTAGCTGCCGTGTTTTTTTGCGTACCGCAAATATACTTGTGTTATAAATCAACATGGATTCTCTTAATTGATATTGCCTTCATGGGGATTTGTTTAATCATGCTCTTTGACATGCTTCTACATACAGATTATACCGTAAATGGCGAAAAGCTTCATATCCGGTGTGGCTTTTTATTTCGAATGAATATTCCTATTTCCAAATTAAGGATATTGTCGTATTTATACAGTAATACCTAATTTTATGGGTCGTGGTCGACGATATCAGCATATCACCTATCACGGAAAAGCCACACGGAAACAGAAATGCAAAACGGATGGAGCCTGTGCTCCATCCGTTTTTGCTTCATTATTTTTCCATGACTCTTTACTTGATCCAGAGGGCGGAGATGTCGGAGAGTTTGGATTCGATGGCGGCGGGATTGTCGAAGCGACGGGCTATCTTCTTCACCATATACTGCGGATGGGCGGCACGATGGCGCGAGATACGAAGGAGGTCGAAGAAGCGGTTGCCTTCGAAGCCGGTCTCGGAAGCCATCTCGTCAAGGATACGGTCTTCCACCCACTCTATGAGCTCGTCCTTGTCGTCGGTCTCGGGAAGGACATAGTCAGTCTGCTCAACGGCGATTCCGAGGCCACGGCCACGCATCGCGGTGCCGTAGTTGCGGTCGAATGTCGGGTCGGAGAAATTGGTCCAGGCTTCCTGAGCGGCGAGTTCCTCCGGAGCCACCTTTGTCTCGTCGTCAAGCACTTCACTGCGAAGACCATATTTCAGCACCGCAAACGCAAGCGAAGGTTTGCCTGCACGGTTTACGGCTTCAGCATACCGGAGATAGATGTGCGGAATACGGTAGAGGGCTATCGAGCGGCATAGGATAGCGCCGTTCTCCATCAACGGATTGTTGGGATTGGTCACCGACGAGTATAACGTGCCGTTGAACATGAACTTGGTGATGAGGCATTCAGAGCCATCCGTGCCTGTCTTTATATCGCCGTAGGCGGAGGGTGTGGTCACACCGTCTCGGTCGGTCATCGCTCCGCGTAGGTCGCCTTCAAGATAACCCGAGATATTTGTGATTCCGAGGCGGTCGATATGATAGTGCTGGGAAGCGCTCATCTCGTTGACAAACCATGTGGCGGGAGTGAATGCAGGAGTCCTGTTGTAGGTGAGGTTGACCATATCCGGATGATACTTCTTAGCATCCGACGCATAAGGGATGATGCTCACTGCCTCGCTCGTATAGGTCTGGCTGTGGCCGTCAATGCTTTCGTTGCGCACCGATGTGGTCCAATGGTTGGCATTGTCGACGCTCACCACATAACCTTCATCCTTTATCACCTTGTAGTACATCGCTGCCGCCTCCCGGTAATTGCCGTTGTAGAGGTAGAGGTCGCCCAAAAGGAGGGCAGGCTTGATGAAGAAAAGCTTCGATGAGAATCCATCGATGTTTCCGTAGTTGGGAGTATTGCGTGCGGCGAGCGGTTCGAGGTCGGCTATGAGTTTCCTGACGAGTTCATCGAGCGCTATCGACCCGTAGTTGCTTTCAGCAGCCTCCACGTCAAGTATCGGACCGTCGGCAAAAGACGCCTCGCCATATGCGAGTCCGAGCTGAAGGAGGGTCCAGTCGCGCATGGTGCGGATAGCCGCGTATTCAGGCATAAGGACCTGCGATCCATGTTCGGTGACGGTAGTGTCCATTCTCGCAAGCGCGATGTTGCAGTTGTTGATCACGCTGTAGAAGTCTCGCTTCATGCCGGCGGCATCCTCAGCGTCAAGAGTCTCGAAAGCATTGATGCGCTGATAGGCAAGAGGAGCGGTAGCGGGCACACTGACGAGGTCGCCGCGCAGTTCGCCGTAGGTGACATATTTCTCGCCGAGCGTCTGCAGCCTGCTCAGTATGCCCATGGCCGAGTAGAGCGAATCGTTGGCGGCCGAGAGGGAATGGTCCTTGTCGAAGACGTAGCCCTCCGACGTGGTGTCGAGCGCGTCCTCGCATGCAGTCATGCCGGCAAGGAGGCAGAGAGGAGCCAGAAGTCCGTATATTCTCTTTTTCATAGATATCATGCTGTAGGGTTAGAGGTTGATTTTCACTCCGAAGCAGAATTCCCTACCCGGAGCTGCGAGACCTGCGTCAATGCCCATGTATAGGGGAGATACGCCATAGGAGAACTCAGGGTCCGCACCAAGGTATTTGGTCATTGTGAGGATATTGTTCATTGCCGCCGAAATAGTCACAGCCTGGAGAAAAGAGCTCTTGATGGGAAGCGTATAGCTCAGTTCGAGGCTCTTCCACTTCAGGTAGCTGCCGTCTTCGATCCAGCGGTCGGAGAAGCGGGAGTTGCCCATAGGGTCGCCGTAGGTGGCCTTCGGGATATCGGTCTGCTGGCCGTTGGCCACCCATCGGTTGGTCATAGCCACGCTCTGGTTGTAGACACCGCTGCCCGACTCGAGATTGGCGCGAAGTGCGTTGTAGACGTCGTTGCCAGCCACGTAAGTGAACATCGATGAGAGAGCCAGCCCCTTCCACTGCAGGCGGAAGCTGAAGTTGCCGAAGATGTCGGGATTCGGATTGCCGATCACCACACGGTCCGCGTCGTCGATCACGCCGTCTTTCCTTGTGTCGGCAAAGCGCATGTCGCCTGCGCCGAAGGGAGTCACGCTTCCGTCGGCGTTGCGGATGCCGAGGCCTGCGGCCTTAGCCTCCTCCGCAGTGGAGTAGACTCCTTCGGTGCGGTATCCGTAGAAGACTCCTACTGGGTTTCCGGTCTGTGTGAGCACCTGCGCGCCGAGGATATCGGTAGTGAACGACTCGCCGATGGAAGTCAGCTTGTTGGCGTAGTGGCCTATGGAGAAGCCCACGTCGAGTTTCCAATCGCGGAGGTTGATGGCACGTACGGAAGTATTGACGTTGAAGCCGAGGTTGCGCATGGTGCCGTCGTTGGTCCAATATGAAGCCATTCCGGCTTCTTCCTGAAGTGTCTTGCGCATTAGCAGGTCGGAGGTCTGCGAGCGGTAGATGTCGGCTCCAAGGCGCCAGCGGTCTGAGAAGAAGGTGGCCTCGACTCCAAGTCGTGCAGTGGAAGTGGTCTCCCACTTCAGCCTGTCGTTGCCGAGGTTGGCGAGAGTCCATCCGAACGCGTTGTCCATCAGCCCGGTAGATTCATAATAGGTCTTGTTGGCATACATCGGCACGTTGTCGTTGCCGGCTACGGAATAGGAGGCATATAGCTTAAGCAGTGAAAGCCACTGCGCACCCTTCAGCCAGTTCTCGTTGGATAGCACCCATGATGCGCTCACGGTCGGGAATATTCCCCATGCCGCGCCGCACATATGGAGCGCTCCGGGAGCGTTCTTGCCAAACCTCGATGATGTTTCCATAGCCACGTCGGCATTCAGGAAGTAGCGGTTGCGGAAGGAGTATTCACCCGTCAGATACCAAGCCATGCTGCGCCAGTGGGAATCAAGACCTTCTGAGAAATGCAGCGATGCGCTCGTGTTGGAGAGGTCGGTCATGTAGTCGGAGCTCGTATTGTGGCCTTCGCCATATGAGAAGTTGTAGGTATCGTTCATATAGCGGTAGCCGAGCGAAAATCCGAGGTCGTGGTCGGCGTTGCGGAGGGGATTGTATTCAGCGCGGGCATCGAGGTCAAACGATGTGTAGCGTCCCATCTGGCTCTTCACCATGTTTTTGGAAACTGCGTAGATCTCTCCGTTGTTGTTGTAGAGGTTGGTCTCCTCCGTGCCGTAGTCAGGAAGGAAGGAGTTTTCCTTCATCTTGTCGAACGTATAGCTTACCCTCGCCTGCACGCCCAATTTGTCGTTGAAGTCATAGCGGGGCACCGCATTGAGGTTGAAGCGGTAGTGGCGGTTGTTGCCGATTCCGAGGTCAAGGATCGAAAGCGGGTTTCCAACACCGAGCTCATCCACATCGGCGTATTTGTTGGTAGCGCCTCCGTCGGGCGATAGCACATTGGAATGGAACAGCGGAGCCTTTATCATCGAGAGGTAGCCCGGCGACGACACGGCGTTGATGCCGTCGTCGCGCATCTTGCGTGAAGCCTGCGCGAAAGCGATGTCGAATCTCGTATTGAATCCCTTCCAGAGGTTGATGTCGGAGTTGAAGCGTACGTTGAGGCGGTCGAATGAAGTCTCCTTTATCGCTCCGTCGCTTTTGGCGTAGCCGAGGGAGAAGGCATATAGCGCACGGTCATCGCCGCCACGTACGTTGATTCCGTAGTTCATCAGCATGCCGTCGCCCGTGGTCAGGCCCTGCCAGTCGGTATCGTTGTGGGTCATGGCATATGTGGCCTGCGACGGATCGTCGTTGAGGAATCCGAGATTGCCCACCATTGAAGAGTTCTCATATTTTCCTTTCAGTATATCGCTGACGTAGGTGCGGTATTGTCCGGCGTCCATCACCGGCATGCGCTTGCCTGGAGTGCGAAGGCCGAGCATGGCGTAAGCCTCTATCTGTGTGGCGGCATCGGCCGCGCGTCGAGTCTCGATGAGCACTACTCCATTGCCTCCCTTGGCGCCGTAGATGGCGCTCCCGTCTTTAAGCACCGAAATCTTGGCGATGTCGCGCGGATCGATGAGCGAAAGCGGATTGGAGAAATATCCCTCAATGATGGAGTTAGTGGCCGGAGCCTCTCCCCATATCACTCCATCCACTACATAAAGGGGCTGCGAACCGGCGTTGATGGAGTGGAGGCCGTCGACATAGACGGTATGTCCGCTGCCCGGCATGCCGGAGCGCGACACCGCGAAGAGATTGCCCTGAAGGTCGGCCACACTCTGGTCGGCATTGATTTCATCTATCGGGAAATAGGTGTCGGTCTCGGCCTGGGAGGCCGTCATTCCGCCGATCTCTCCGAAACCGAACGACGTATCCGGATTGAGGGAAATGACCATGGCCTTACCCTCCACCACCGGAACATACCTCACCTGATAGCCCGGCACCTCCACCCTGAGCACGGCATGGCTTCCGGGCACCGAGATGCTGAACGCACCCTTATCGCCCGACATCGCCGCTCCAGTGGCGTTGACCACCGTGATGCGAGCGCCCGGAAGGAATGATCCGGTGCTCGCGTCGCTCACGGAGCCTTCTATCTTCATATCCTGTGCGAATGCCGCGGCCGGCAAAGCAAGCCCTGCCAGTGTAAGCGCGACCCCGCGTCTGATTCTTTTCTTTATCATCGTTGTGTCTTTTTTCATGTTGATGATTCTCATTCACCCTCAGTCTCCACCGGGACGAAGATGAGTCTGTCTATCCTGAAGCGGCGTGAAAGCTCATTGCGGTTGAACTCCGCGTTGCTGACATTGGTCGATACATAGACCGATGTCGTCGTCACCTTGTCCTTGGGATCGTTCTTCGGGTTCATATACCACACACGGTCGTAGTAGTTGGCTACCGGCATCTTGAAAGCCGAGGCCACTTTGATGGTAGTCATCTTCGTGCCGGATGTCAGGAAAGCCTTGTCGTTGAAGGTCTTGCTCTGCGTGCGGCCGTTTTCGGCAAGATAGCTGACCGCAAACTGCACTCGTGTGCTGTCGGCCGCGCTTCCTGTCTCGCTTACGATGGCAGGCACGAAAGTGGCGTAGATGTCGTAGGCTCCGGCAAGCACATCAGGCACTGCGAACGTCACGCCCGGCTGGCGGGAAGACGACACGGGGAAGACCTCGATGTAGCGCTGGCCGCTTATCTCGGAGGCGAACTGATTGTCGGTCGATACGTTGCGGGTATAGATGGTGGTGCCCGCGGCGGGAGTACGTCCCGTCTGTTCCTCGGCCTCGATGCGGATCTTCTTGTTGAAGGTCTCCGTCATGTCGTAGTTGAGGGCGGAGGCGAGATAGAGGTGGCCATTGCTTGCCGGGGTAAGCGTCATGCCGCTGAAATAGGAGGATGGAGAGGAGATGACGCTTCCTCCGGTGCTGATGATGGAATCGGCCTTCACGGGATCGGCGAGTCCTGTGCGGAAGACAAGGTCGCTTACGATGGCGAGTGAGGTCTGTATCCGCTGGATGGAATCGGCTACGGCCGGATCTGAACTATAGGCCTTGAAATAGGGCTTTATCCGATCATAAGCCAAATCCCATGCCTGATTGTCGGGAACGGCCATGGAGAAGACGCTATCCTCACAAGCTATGTCGCCGAGTCCGTATACAGGATACTGGAGCAGACGGTTGTAGGCAACCGGATCGGTATCCGTGCCCGATGTGCCCTCGGCTCCCGGTATCTGGGAAGGAAGCAGCATCTCGTCAAACTGCGCCAGAAACTCCGATATCCTTGAGGTATGGGAGTGAGTGTCGATATATTCGCGGAAATTGTAGGAATACGGTATCGCATCCTTCATTTTGTGCATAAGGCCGTTTTTGGCATGAATATCAGCGGTAGCGATGGAGGCTCCGCCGAACGAACCGGCACCGGAGAAATACATCAGTTTTCCGTTGAGCATCTTCACGCCCTCTTCGTCGGGAGTGGCCGTGGAGATGTTGAAACGTGCTATATGGTTGGCGAGCGTACGCGCTACGGCGCCCTTGTCAGTCAGGTCCATGTCCTTGAGGGCGTCGTCGGTAGGAGCCCAGACAGTAAATGTCTGCGACGACTGGAGCATCTCTCCGTAGCCGGCGGTCTCTATCATCTTCGCGAAGAGGGAAAGTTCCGGATCAGTCTTGATCTGGTCGAGAAGCGTAAGCCGGCCTTCCTGCCCCTGACGGTCGGAGTAATGATCGTCCCAGGAGTCGGAGCATCCGCAGAGGAGGAGAAGTCCTCCCGCCAGCATGCTGTTGTATATGTTGGTTTTCATTTTCATGATGATTATAAAATTAACCCTTTAACCTTTAACCCTTAACCCTTTAATAGATGTCTTCGGTGTCGAGAAGGCTTGTAGGGATTATCTCGATGTAGTCGCCATGGAATTCCTGATCGGGTGCATACACGTTCTTGCCTCTGAGGTAATGCGCTCCGTATTCCTGGAAGTTGAACTGGCCGATGATTATGCGGAGGCATGTCTCCTTCTCGCGCAGGGTGGTCTGTCCCTGAAGGGTCCAGATAGAGGCGGGTGCCTTCATGTAGCCGCGGTTGCGCATGGCCTTGTCGTTCTCTGCATCGGTAGGAGTGCCAGTATCGGGCAGCCATCCTACCTGAGGATCCGTGCCCGCGATGCGGAGGTCGCGCGGTATGCCCTGGATCTCATCGTCGACAAATATCTGTGCTATGCCTCGCCAGCTCTCCTGGCGGTAGCCGATGCGTATCTCATAGGAGCCGGGAGGCACAGGGAGCATGCGCAGGCGGAAGTCATACCATCCGTTGAGCTTCAGCTCGTCAGCCTCGAAGTTGGTCCAGGATTCTGATGCCCACATTGTGATTTCTGTCTCGTCGCTGAAGAAAAGGTGTTCGGGACAGAAGTCGTTGGTGATGACATAACCGGAAGCGTCGGCCATGCCTGCGAGCTGCCAGCGGATGTTGTTGTTGGTCAGTTCCGGCGGCACATTGTAGAAGTCGAAACGTATGCGCTTGTTGAGCACGTCGTTGGTCATCACGTCTTCGTCGTAGACAAGCATCGAAGTGAGCGAATGCACGAAACCGTTGACGCCGCTGAGGTTGCTGTTCGACTCGTCGAGCCCTACGTATATGCCGTCGCGGCGGGTATTGATCTTGTTGCCGGCCTTGATCTCCATAAGGCGGAAGGGATACATCGTCTCGTAGTATTCCTTACGCTCGCTCATGAAATTGGCCGAGGTGCAGGCGCCGTTGTAGACGAAGGAGTTGGTACTCATGCGGCGGTCGAGCAGGTGGTAGGCCACAAATCTGTTGAGGGCGTTGTCGCGCGATGTCGGGTCGTCGGCGTCCTCATTGCCGTAGTAGCGTGCGGCGTAGGCTTTCAGGTCGTCGATTGAATTGATTCCGGCCTCGCGCATCACCTCGTCGGGCTCTGCGAAGAGAGTGTAGCCGTAGCGCTTCACCGTAGGTATCTTAAAGGTCATCTCGCCCTTCCTTACTTCGCCTGAGGGATATGGGCATACGTAGCTCTCATCGAGTATGCGCTCGGTGCTGTCGTTGAGGTGGGTCATCCTCAGGGCCTCGGCGAAAATGGTGAAACGCCCCTCCCCTTCCAGCACGTTGAGCAGGAATTCCTCACTCGATGTCAGCACATTGTCGATCACGTGGACCACACCGTTGTGCACCTCTATGTCCTTCTCGGTGATGCGGCTCGTCTTGTTGACGTTGATGGTGAGTCCGCCGCCGCTCGGATCGCTCTGATAGGAGATGGTGACGTATTTGTCGTTCATGTTCGCTTCCGGCAGCGAGCCTTCCTCGAAATGCTCCGAGAAGTAGTCGGTGGCCGCGCTCTTTATCACATGGTTGAATACCATCTCGCGCTTTTCCTCATCAGTAAGGTCGCCATAGGAGCGCCCTATGGAGGCGAAATAGCGTGCGAAAGCCTCGTCATCGGGCAGGAAGCATGTGTAGTGTCCATAGGTGGCGAGCAGGGCGTCAAGTCCGGTATCCTCAAGAAGGGATGCGAAAGTGGAGTAAGATTCGTCGGTCGAGCAGAAAGACGCTACAGTGTTGCCGGTGAAGGTGTAGTAGCTGTCGTCGTTCATGCTCTCGCTGCAGCCCATGCCGCCCATAAGGGAAGCGGCTGCAAGGACCGCGGCTGCGATATGATGTTTGATTCCGTTCATGGTGTCAGTTCTTTTCTATGGCGGATGAGACTTTATAGAATGGGTTCTGTATCAGAAGCTTGTTGCTTCTCAGCTCCGAATCCTTAATCGGCATGTAGAGAGCGTTGAGCTCGCTGAGCTTGCTTGATACGGTAGCCTGGTCGAGACTTGAGTATTTCGGCAGGAGATAGGTGCTGACCAGGTTGCGGAATTGGGAGCGGTCTCTGTTGATGCGGCGCAGGATATCGAAATAGCGTTTTCCTTCGAATAGGAACTCACGCTGGCGCTCGTCGAAGACGAGGTCGCGCATGCGGTCTTGAGTATTGTAGGAGCTGAAGCTGAGCGATCCGGTGCCGGCCTCCGGGTTGGCGCGGTCGTAGACCGTGCTGACCAGTCTGAACGCCTCCTCCAGTGAGCCTCCAGACTCCACAAGGGCCTCCGCCTTCATCAGCATCACGTCGGGCAGGCGGTAGATGATCCAGTTGCTTACACCGCCGTCCACCCCGATATAGTCCGATTCACGCACGTTGGTGGTGTGGAGCTCGTTGCGGTAGGCAAGATATTTCTTGATAGGGAAAGCCGCAAGCGACGAAGAGGAATAGAACGAGTCGATGCCGCGTAGATCGGTGGTCTCGAACAGGTCGGTGGAGGTAAAGTCGTAGGCCATCATCTGCTGGTGGCCCCAGCCCGAGTGTCCCCCTTCAGTGCCATAGAACTCACATACCGTATAGTTTGGGATGTTGTTGCGCGAGAACTGAAGCTCGAAGATGCTTTCCGAAGAGTTTCCGGCTACGAATACGCTTCTGTTGTAGGCGTTTGATCCTACGAGGCTGAGAATGTTGTTCTGATCGCCGGTCACCCTGTCGCAGTAGCTTATGCACTCCGCGTATCTGTTGCGCCAGAGACACATGTCGGCCAGCAGCGCGCGCAGCCCGGCGCGGGTGAAACGTCCCTTAGTGTATTCCGTATTTGCCCAGGCCTCCACGGCATCGTTCTCAACGGCTGCGAGGTCTTCTATAAGGAAATCAATCAGTTCGTCGGGATCGCTCTGAGCCACCTGGAACGTCTGCGTATCGTCGACTGTGGGCTCGGTGATGAGGGGCACGTCGCGGAATGTACGCACAAGCGTAAAATAGCAGAACGCGCGGATGGCCTTCACTTCGGCTATGTAGGCCCGGAGCTGCTCCTGAGTGAAGTTGGGGTCTTTGTCACACACCTGAGGCGCGAAGCGCTCCACTGTATTGCAGAGGTTGATGACCGTATAGAAATCTCCCCAGTAGGCGTAGCCGTTGGAAGGAAGGATGTTGAGGGTTCCGATATAATACAGGTCCTGGCCGAGGTTGTTGCCGAGGATCACGTTGTCGCTCCGGAACTCGCTCCAGACCATGAGGCGCTGCATGAATCCCGGCTGCTGCATGGCGCGGTAGCATGCTCCGGTGACGCTCAGCACGTCTGATTCCGTCTGCCAGAACTCGTCGAGCACCATCTCGTTGGTAGGCCGCAGCTCGAAGAAGTCGTCGCAGGAGCAGAGCGAAAGCCCCGCGGCCAGACCCACCAGCATGTTTGACAGTATATGTCTTATCTTTGTCTTCATCATTTTTCTAATTCATAATGCATTGTTCATGATTCACAATTGAAGTCGCATAGGCTGATGACAGTCACTGTCACAAGCCAACGGTAACGCCGAAGGTGAAATACTGCGAGCGGGGCGTGTTGCTCTTGTCTTCGGCTATGCCGAGCGAGTTGGGAGAGATCTCCGGATCCACGCCGGTGTATTTTGTGAAGGTCGCGATGTTGTTGAGGGTCAGATAGAGGTTGAGTGTATTGAGCCTTATCCTCTTCAGCAGTTCGCGGTCGAAGCCATAGTTGATGGTGATGTATTTGAGGCGGAGGAATGATCCGTCTTCCACATAGCGGTCGCTGCCGAGCCAGTTGTAGCCATACTGGTAGAGGGCGCGGGGCATGTCGGTGACGTCGCCTTCCTTGCGCCAGCGCCAGTTGACGGCGATGCTCTGGTTGTTGTTGCTATACATGTTTTCGGCATACATCCTCGCATAGTTGACGATCTTGTTGCCTCCACGGAAATTGAAGAAAGTGTTGACGGAGAGGTTCTTCCATTTCAGCGTGAAGCCGAAGCCGCCGTAGATCTTCGGGTTGCAGTTGCCGAGGTAGACGATATCGAGCTCGTCGATGTTGCCGTCATGGTTCACGTCTTCATAGATCGCGTCGCCGCCGCGGAACTTATAGTTGACGTTGCCGTAGCCGAAATACATGTTGAGGGGACGTCCCTGGGCATCAGTGACCACATTTCCGAGCTCATCCCTTACCACAGGGCAGGTGCCCTCGCGGCCTTCGACATAGTCGCTGTACTGGTAGACGCCTTTGTAGCGGAAACCGTAGATCGAACCGAAGGGATTGCCCACCTGCACGCGTGTCAGGTAGCTGCCGTTGTTGTAGTCGAACTCTCCGTTGTAGGAGTCAAGTATCGAGGGAAGCAGGTCGGTGATCTTGCTGGTGTAGTTGGCGAGGTTGAAGTTGACGTCGAAGCTCCAGCCGTTGCCCCAGCGCAGGAGGTTGGTGGTGTAGACGTTGAGCTCCCATCCGTTCTTCTCCATCTTGCCGCCGTTGACGTAGCTGATCGATCCGAAGCCTGACGACGAAGGTATCGACTGGTCGCGGAAGAGAAGGTCGTTGTTCTTCTCGTGGAATACGTTGAAGTCCATGTTGACGCGGTAGTTCCACATGTTGAGGTCGAAACCGGCGTTGTAGGAAGTCGTGGTCTCCCAGCGGAGGTTGGAAAGACGTATTGTGGTGGGCTTCATCGTCGGGATGTCGATGTAGTTGTTGCCGTCGTTGGAGTCCCAGTTGGAGTTGTAGCGGGCATAGTGGAGATATTCGTAGTCGGGCATGCGGCCGGTCTTTCCATATCCTACTCGGATACCGAAGAGGTCGAGCCAGCTGCGGGTGTCTTCCATCCATGACTCGCGCGACATGATCCACTTGGCCGACACGGCGGGGAATGTGCCCCAGCGGTGGCCTGGACCGAAGCGGGTGCTTCCGTCGAAGCGCACCGTGCTGTCGATCACGTATTTCTCATCAAACGTATAGTGTGCCCTCGCCATGAAGGCCATCGAGTGCCACTCGCCGCGCTCGCTGCGCATGGTGTTTTCGTAGCCGTCGGCCGTCGGGTTGGAGATGCCGTTCGGAAGGTTGTATTTCCTGAACTCCTGATAGTGGGAGTTGCCGGTGGTCAGCTCCCATGCTCCATAGAGCATGAAGGAGTGTTTCTCGCCGAAATCGGGGATGAAGAGCAGGTCGTGCTTCGTCTGGATGTTGAGGCTCTCCGCCTCGCGTCCGTAAGCACGGTTGATGTTCTCGTTGTTCCAGTTCTGCGACGACACCTCACGCGGAAGCATCTTGTCTTCCCTCTTGTTCTCGATATCAAACTGCACATAGCCCGAATAGCGGAGCTTCGTCTTTGCAGGGTCGAGGATGTCATACTGCAGTCTGAGCGTCGGGATGATTCGCATGTTGGTCTCGTCGAATTTCGCGAGGTGTGCGAGGGCTACTGGGTTGGCGAGGTATTTCTGGCTGTCGTCGAGCGAGGAGGTGATGGGGATGTTGTAGAATTCGGATGTATTGCGCCCCATTGCGTCCTGACGGTATACGCCTACGTTGGGCATTTTCTTATAAGCGATGTCGAGCAGGCCTTCCGAATACCAGTCTTCCTTATAGTTCTGCTTGTTTTTGGAGTGTGTCAGGGAGAACTCTGTAGAGAACTTCAGGCGGTCAGACACCTGATAGTCAAGGTTCATAAGGGTGGAGAGGCGGTCGTAGTGCTGCTTGATGATGGTGCCCGACTGAGTGAGGTAGCCGAGCGAAACGCGGTATTTCGCCTTGTCGCCGCCGCCTGTGATGTTGACGGTATTGTCGTGGGCGAAACCGTATTGGGTCACTTCATCCACCCAGTCGGTGTTGTTGTTAAACTGTTCGTATTCCGAGAAAGTGGGATCGTAGTTGAATTCCGGTATATTGCAGGCGTTCTCGTCCTGGCGGGGATTGAAGTAGGCCTGCTTCATCAGCATGGTGTAGTCGTCGCCGGAAAGCATCTTGCGCCCTTTCGGCTGGCGGTGGCCGGAGAACTTATAGAGGTACTGCACCCTTGTCGGGCCCTTCACGCCGCGCTTGGTGCGGATCATGATCACACCGTTGGCACCGCGCGCGCCGTAGATGGCAGCCGAGGCACCGTCTTTCAGCACCGTGATCTCATCGATATCCTCGGGATTGATGCTGAGAAGGTTGGCAAACTGCTCGGATGTGGCGTTGGCATAGTCGAAGGCGCCGTCTACGTGGCTCTCATATGGAATGTCGTTGAGCACGATGAGTGGCTGCGAGTTGGAGTTGATGGAGCCGGAGCCGCGGATACGCATCGAGGAGCCGGAGCCGAGGTCGCCGGAGGCGTTGACGATGTCGAGACCCGCCATGCGGCCCTGAAGGGCATCGTCGACAGAAGCTACGGCTATGCCTTCGAATACGTCGGTCTTAAGGCTCTGCACCGCACCGGATATCTCGGCGCGGCTGATGGGCATGGTGCCGTCGTCGTGCATGCGCTGGCCGGTCACGACCACCTCCTGCAGCTGCGAGTTGCTTTTCATGACCACGTGCATCTCCGGCTTGATGGGGAGAAGCATGTTGTCGAAGCCCACATAGCTGATCTTAAGCTTGTTGGCGGGATTCTTCACCTTGAGTGAGAATTCGCCGTTGATGTCGGTGACGGTAGTGCTGTGCACGCGGTTGTTCTTGTCCACCTCAAGCACCGTAGCGCCGATAAGGGGCTCGTCGAGGTCGTCGACCACTACACCGCGCACCAGGCCGGTCGCCTGCGCCGCGCCTATGAAGGGCGTCAGCAGCATCGCGACAGTCAGGAATATGATATATAGCTTGTTCATGGTTGTTGTTGTTGTTGTTTCGTTGTTGTCAATATCCCAGTGCGTTGTCGATCAGATGGATCACGGCGCGCGAGGAGGCGGTGATGTTTGTGGCCTGCGTATAGTCGGTGGCGTCGGTGATGAAGTCGCGTGCCATGACGTTGTAGGAGCCTGCGGTCTTTATCACGGATGCTGTGCGTCCGTTCTCTCCGGTCACCTTGAGATTGCTTCCGTCGCTTTCCACCGTCACCTTATGAAACTTGTCGTATTCGTTCCTTGCCGCGGTCTCATAGCCAGCGGGGCCGAATGCCTTGCCGCTTATATAGGCTGAATTGTCCATGAAGTGATATTTAAGGAAGGAAAGCAGATAGAGTGTCTTGCGCTTCTTGGAGGCATAGTCCTCGTCGGCCGAGATCTGCTCCCAGGTGTAGAGTTCGGGGTCTTCCCTGAAGGCCTTCTCGAGGGCCTCAGCCGTGGGCACGAAGATGGTGTAGCGGAAATTGTTGAATGAGTTCACCACCATTCCCAGTCCCGAAGAGGACGTTCCGATCTTGGAGCTGAATATCTCCTCTACGTCGGTGTCGGAAGAGAAGTAGGTCAGCACCTGGTCATGGCCTCTGCAAAGGTCGAAGAATGCCTTGTATTCGGGATTTTCGGCAAGACGGTCGTAGACGCTCGCCGTAGCGTCGTGGAGTATATGGTCGATGAAGAAAGTGCGTCCGTTGTCCGATTCATACCTGCATGGCAGGCCGCTGTTGCCCGTCACTACCGTGGCTTCGGGAGTGCCGGCGGCGATGTCGCCCCCGCCGTTGAACTTCACGCCTGATTCCTTACCGCTGACGGCTATCGTGGCGCCACCCTTGGTCAGCACGTAGCGTGCGGAGCCGTCGTCGACATATCCGCCGAGGTTGCCGCCGTCGTTTGTGCCCACTATGATGTGCGTGTCGATGATGTCGCGCAGGCGGTTGCGGATGATGCGCTTATTGGTCACGGTGCGCTTGAGCGTACCCTTGTTGCCGTCGGCATCGGCCGTGTAAACGTCGGCGGTCACAGTATTGAGGTTCTTGACATATTTGAACTCCCATATCTCGCGTGCGGCTCCGCCGATGGCCCAGGATATGGGCTCGCGGTAATTGGCCATGGCATCGTCGGTGGGCACAAGGAGGTTGTACATGTTTTCCATCGAGCGCAGATACATATAGAAGCGCATCGCCTCGGTGTCGGCGAGGTTGCTCCAGTCGTCGGTGATGGCCCATTTCATGATGCTCATTCGGTCGTCGGTCAGCACCGATGCGTAGACACCTTGATAGTCAATCGGGGGAAAGACGGTGTTGACCACGTATACGGGACCGTTTCCGGTCATTATGCATCTCTCCACGTCGCTCGCGTTTACGTCGATTGGATAGCTTGATTCGTCGGTCAGCACGCTCCATGAGTGGGGAAGCGAGGCGGTGAAGGAACGCTTCTGATGGTTTTTCAGAAACATCGCGAGGATATCCGTAGGTATGTTGTCCCAGCTTCCGTAGGCATCGCGCAGATAGCTTCCCTTGCCGCCGTTGATGAAGTCGTTCATGGCCTTGTCGGTAGGCACGAACATCGCTCCCATGTCCTGCTCCGAGGAGTTCATGGCGTAGTTGGGGTCGGCGGGGTCGTAATAGAGCATGCCGTAGCTTGATAGCGATTCGCCAAGCGGTCCTTCCGGACGCGTGCGCTCGTTGAAGTATCCCTTTACGAAGACAGAGTCGACGCCGCTGATCAGCGGACGCTGGGGAGTGGAGCCGTTGAAGTAGTCTTTCACTTCGGCCGTGTAGGAAGCGTTGTAGTAGGGAGCGCTGAATTTATCGAGAAGCGAGCTGAAGACGGTGGTCTCCGGAGCAGTGCCTATCGCGTCGGCCATATTGCTCAGGGGGCAGACTACGTCTTCCGCCACGTGGATGTAGCCGTTCTTGCAGATGATGTCTCGCTCCTTTATCCTCACTCCATTGACGTAGATGTCGCCGGCCGCGTAGGGCTCTCCGTTGTGAAGGAGGGAGAAGTCGTCGGAGGTCATGCCCTGCGTAGCCATCTGTTTGTCGGTGAAATGCACAAGCATAGGGGCGTCGGCCACCATGTAGAGGTTGCGTCCGGCGAAGCGGTTCCAATAGGGAGTCCGGGGAAGCGCGCCGCCGGGATAGGAAGTGAAGAGCTCGTCGAGATAGGAGCCGGAGGCCTTTCTGCGGAGGGCCATGCCCTCGTTGGCTCCGTCGCTGCCTGCCACGTTGGAGAGCATCTCGCTCAGGTAGGCCATGTTGACCATACCGGTATTCATGATCTTCTTTTTCTGTTCGATGGTCAGCTCTTCATAGCTGGTCGCGCCGTAGGGATTGTTCTTGAAGAAGCGGGCGAAGGCATCGTCGTCGGCCGCGAAGAGCGTCTTGCTTCCGGTACGCGAAAGCACCTCCTTGTAGTCAAGGTCGTCTATGAGGCGGACGAGACAGGTGAACTCACCGTTGTCCCGCAGATAGTCGTAGATGCTCGCTCCGAGATTGTCCGGAGCCTTGTCATCATAGACATATTCATCCCTACACGATATGCACACCAATGGCAGCAACAGGAAGCCTGCCGCTGCCGCCTTGATCTGTGCGGTTGGAATCAGTTTCATAGTGTCTGTTATTAATGATTGGAGTAGCCGGCCGATGGCCGCCGGGATTTCGGACGTAAAATTACTACTCCTGCTTCAACTGCCGAATAATAAAAAAATCTTTTTTTTTAACAAACGTCGCAAGTTGCAAAATTACCAAATTCCCAAATTTCCCACAAGGGAGGGATGACGCAAATGTGATATTTTTTGCTCAAAATGGTCAAAAACGGGTTTAAAACGCCCTTTTACCCCATATTTGGCCCATTTTCAACCTTCGGATTTGTGAAAAACACCGGTTTGACTGATTTTTTAAATTCTTAGGTCGAATCGTTCTAAGAAGTATGAGCCATATGATATAATTTTGCAGACACGAAACAGTCTGCAATCATTATACACATCAATATGAGACCCCAAGACATGACATCCATGAAAATTACTTTCAGACATGCCCTCGCCGCGATATCGCTCACCCTGGCTTCATCATCGGCAGGAGCTACGCAGCAAGACGCCATACTGTGGTACAATACTCCGGCCTCCGAATGGATGGAGGCCCTCCCCCTCGGCAACGGACGCATCGGCGCCATGGTGTATGGAGGAATCGGACAGGACAGGGTCGCGCTCAACGAAATCACCATGTGGAGCGGACAGCGCGATTCGCTGCAGAACGACAACTGCGGTCCGGAACGCCTGGCCGAGATACGCTCGGCATTCTTCGAGGGAGACATCGCCAAAGGAAACGACCTTACACATAAATACCTCTCAGGACATTCGGCATCGTTCGGAACGCATCTCCCGGTAGGCGACCTCGTGATCGACGTGAAGAATCCAGGATCAGACATCAGCGGTTACCGCCGCTCGCTCGACCTCAGCGAAGGAGTGGCCACTACCACCTACACCTCCGGCGGCGTGAAGTTCACAAGGGAATATATCTGCGACTATCCCGACAATGTGCTTGCAATACGCATCTCGGCCGACAAACCCGGCAGTGTCACCACCACGGTAAGCACCGACCTGCTGCGCGACGCAGCCATCACCGCCACCGACGGCGACCTTACATTCGACGGCAAGGTGGCCTACCACATGTTCGGCCCCGGCGGTGTCAGCTTCATCGGCAGGATAAAGCTCGACAACGAAGGAGGACGCCTCTCCCACTCCGACAGATCAGTGACAGTGACGGATGCAGACGCCCTGACGATGATAATAGACATCCAGACCGACTACACCTCTCCCGACTACAAGGCCATAGCCAAGGCCAACACCGACAACGCCTCGGCCCTCGGATTCGACAGGATGCGCGAGCGCCACGTAGCCGACCACTCGGCCCTTTTCAACCGCATGAGCCTCGACCTGAAGGGCAAAGGCGACCTCTCGCACCTTCCGACCGACACACGCCTCCACCTTATAAAGAGCGGAGCGGCGGATCCGAAATTCGACGAGCTCTTCTTCAAGTATGGCCGCTACATGCAGATCGCTTCCTCACGTCCCAACTCCCCGCTATGCTCCAACCTGCAGGGAATCTGGAACGACAATCTGGCCTGCCATATGGCATGGACATGCGACTATCACCTCGACATGAACATCAACCAGAACTACTGGGCAGCCAACAAAGCCAACCTGCACGAAACCAACGAAGCTCTCTTCACATATCTGCGCCATCTTGAGAAATACGGAGCAGAGACCGCCAGGAAACTCTACGGCTGCAACGGATGGTGTGCCCACACCATCGCCAACGTTTGGGGATATACCTCTCCCGGCGGCGACGTAAGCTGGGGACTCCACGTGACGGGCGGCGCATGGCTCGCCACAGAGCTATGGAGCCATTACCTCTATACGAAAGACGACGACTATCTGCGCAATACCGGATATCCTCTGCTGAAAAGCTGCGCTGAGTTCTTCATGGACTACATGGTGGAGGATCCCAATACAGGCTACCTCGTCACCGGACCGAGCATATCGCCCGAAAACGGGTTCAGATACTCCGACGGCAACTGCTACTCCGCTTCGATGATGCCCACGCTCGACCGCGCCATCGTCTATCAGATCTACAATGCCTGCATCGAGTCGTCGAAGATCCTCAATGTCGACAAGAAAATGCGCCAGCGTCTTGAAAAGGACATCAAGCGTCTGCCTCCCCTCGCAGTGGGCAGCGACGGACTCGTGAAGGAGTGGCTGCTCGACGTAACCCGTCAGGATCCCTCCCACCGCCACTCCTCGCATATCCATTCGCTCTATCCTTTCGGGCAGATGTCGTTTGACACCACTCCGGAACTCATGGAGGCAGCACGCCGCTCGATCGAGGTGCAGACGGCCGACCCCAACTGGGAGAATACCGAATGGAGCTGCGCCAATATGATATGCTTCAATACCTTCCTCAAAGACAGCAAGAAAGCGCATTACTACATTCAAGATCTTTTCCGCAATTTCACACGCGAAAACCTCATGACGGTGTCGCCTAAGGGAATCGCCGGCGCACCGGCCGACATCTTCAGCTTCGACGCTACGGAGGCAAGTGTGGCCGGCATGTGCGATATGCTCATACAGAGCCAGAACGGCTACATCGAGTTCCTGCCCGCCCTTCCGGAGGCATGGGAGTCAGGATCGGTGAAAGGCATATGCGCCCGCGGAGCAGTGGAGGCAGACATCGAATGGAACGACCTCAAATTCAACAGAGCCACACTCCGCGCCAATAAAGACACTGAGATAAAAGTACGCATCCCGGAAGGCGCGAGGGTGAACCTCGACGGCAAGCTCATCAAGGTGAAAGGCACCGACGACGGCCTCGCCCTATTCTCCCTCAAGCCAGGACAGAACCTTAATTTCGAAATCTAAACGATATGAAACAGAGCAATATTATGGCCATGCTGATGGCCGTGGCCGCCTGCGCAGCATCTATCGACGCTGACGCTGCCGTAAGCAGCCGCAACCTACACGACGGATGGCGCTTCCGACAGGGACGGGCCGACATCTGGTATCCGGCGACTGTGCCGGGAACAGTACACACCGACCTGATGGACAATGAAATCATCGAAGACCCGTTCTTCCGCCTCAACGAGCGCGCGGTGCAGTGGGTCGACAAGGAAGACTGGATGTATGAGACCACCTTCTCCGCAACTCCCGATGAAGTCACTGCCGAAAACCAGCAGATAGTCTTCAAAGGCCTCGACACATACGCCGACGTCTACCTCAACCATCAGTGCATACTCAACGCCAACAACATGCACCGCACCTGGAAGTGCGACGTGAAGGGCATCCTGAAGGAAGGGGAAAACCTTCTCGAGGTATATTTCCACTCTCCCATCAAGGTAGACCTTCCGAAATACGACCAGTTCGACTATACATTCAATACGGGTCCGGACCAGAGTCAGAACGGCGGTATCTTCAACAAGACGCTGAGCATCTTCGCCCGTAAAGCCGGATACCACTACGGCTGGGACTGGGGTCCCCGCCTCGTGACATCGGGAATATGGCGCGACATCGACCTCGAGACTTGGAACGGCCTCAAGATCGACAACGTACAGTATATCCAGAAGGAGGTGAACTCCTCCAAGGCCGATCTATCCACCATCGTACGGGTATTCTCCGACGAAGACGTAAAGGACGCCGTAGTGACCGTATCTGCCAATGGAAAGGAGATCGCTAAGAAAAAGACTTCCCTGAAGAAAGGCCTCAACAAGGTGGCGGTAGACTATACGGTCAGGAAACCGCGCCTCTGGTGGAGCAACGGTCTGGGCGAGCCATATCTCTACGACTTCAAGACCACTGTAGCCGCAGGCAAGGATGAAGTGGCTCAAGACGACAACATCGGCCTCCGCTCACTGAAGCTGATAGCGGAAGACGACCAATGGGGACGCTCCCTGACCTTCGAACTTAACGGAAAACCGGTGTTCATGAAGGGCGTCGACATGATTCCCCTCGACAATTTCCTTCCGCGTGTCTCGAAAGAGAAATACGAGAAGCATGTGCTTGACGCTAAAGACGTCAACATGAACATGATCCGCGTATGGGGCGGAGGAGTCTATGAAGACGATTATTTCTACGACCTCTGCGACCGCAACGGCATCCTAATATGGCAGGACTTCATGTTTGCCTGCTCCACCTATCCGGCGGATGAGGAATTCCTCGCCAACATACGCCAGGAAGCGATTGACAATGTGGAGCGCATCCGTAACCACTGTTCGCTCGCCCTGTGGTGCGGCAACAACGAGTGTCAGGACGTCTACTACGGCTGGGGCGGACGCTACAACTACTATAAGGAGAAAGGTGTGGAACCGCTGACCACGAAGCAGTTCAAGGACATGTATTTCCGTACGCTCCCTGAAGTGGTGGATGAATACGGCGGAGGCATCTCCTACCGGCCCTCGTCGCCGTTCGCATTCGAAGACACCCCCTCCGACGGCATCCACGGCGACGCCCACTACTGGGGCGTATGGCACGGTCGCGACTCTATCGGACACTACAACGTGGAGAAGGCCCGGTTCTTCTCCGAATACGGTTTCCAGTCATTCCCTGAGTTCGAATCGGTGAAGGTATACGCTCCGCAGGAGCGCGACTGGAGCATCAACTCGGAAGTGATGATGGCTCATCAGCGCGCAGGCTCCTACGCCAACAACCTCATAAAGGAATACATGGATCAGGAGTTCCGTACGCCGGAAGACTTCCCGACTTTCCTTTACGTGGGCTCCATCCTGCAGGGCGACGCCATCAAGACAGCCGTCGAGGCCCACCGCCGCGATATGCCCCACTGCATGGGCACCCTCGTATGGCAGCACAACGACTGCTGGCCTGTGGCCTCTTGGGCCGGACGCGACTATTATGGCCGATGGAAGGCCCAGCAGTATTATTCGAAGGCGGCCTACGACGACATCCTCGTCTCTCCTGTAGTGATCAACGATACCCTTTCCGTCAACATCGTGACCGACCGCCGCACTCCGGCCAAAGGAAAATTCACCCTTAAGGCAATGACCCTTGACGGAACCCCGGTATTCACTCGTGAGTTTGACTTCACAGCCAAGCCGCTGACCTCCACACAGGTATTCGCCGACAAGGTAGGCAATATGCTTGACGGCCGCAATCGTGGCGACGTGATTTTCTACACTACATTCGAGACCGATGGAAAGACCTACGACAATGTCGGCTTCTCCACCAAGCAGAAGTATATGAACTACGCGGCTCCCGACTATAAGGTAGACTTCGCCAAGGCCGACGGCGGCTACGATGTGACCATCGGATCCGACACATTCGCACGCGGAGTCTTCCTCTCGCTCGACGGAATCGACAATTTCTTCTCCGACAACTACTTCAACATCATGCCGGGACAATCGCGCACTATCCGAGTGACCACTCCCCTCTCAGAGAAGGATTTCTGCAATCAGCTCAAGGTGATGTCGATGGGCGATGTGCATGCAATGACCGACCTCACCGCCACCGGAGGAATGAAACGCGACGCCAACTTCAAGCCCCTCGGCGGAAACTGATCTACGACCCAAGCGTCATCAATACGACACAACAATAAACCGAACGGGGGCGCTATCCGACATAGCGCCCTCCGTTCAATTCAATACTACAACGACATACATGAAAGCCTATTCAAGACTGACCCTCCTCCTCTTAGCCTTCGGGCTCCCCCTAACGGCTTCAGCCAAAGCAAAAGAAAAATACAAAGACCCCAATCTCAGCGTAGAGGAACGAGTGGAAGATCTTCTTTCCAGAATGACGCTTCATGAAAAGGTAGTCCAACTGCAGAACCATCAGGTAGGCGAGCCTACGGAATTCGACGGCAGGTTTGAAGGACACAGCATCGGGACAGTCCACGACATGGACCACAAAGCATCAGACTGCCGCGAGATAATGAAGGGTCTCGACTCTTATATGGGGCAGACCCGCTTGGGCATCCCGGCCCTCACCTGCGTGGAAGGTATTCAGGGCATCCTGCAGGACAGCTGCACGATTTTCCCTCATGCGCTTGCACAGGGAAGCACATTCAATCCGGAACTGATACGGCGTATGACCGCAGCTTGCGCAGATGAGGCAAAGGCTCTCGGGCTGAGGCAGGTGCTATCTCCCGTACTCGACATCGCCCGCGAACTCCGCTGGGGACGCGTCGAGGAGACCTACGGTGAGGATCCCTTCCTTATCTCGGAGATGGGTACCGCGTTTGTCGACGGTTATCAGAAAAACGGGGTGGCATGTATGCCGAAGCATTTCGTGGCACACGGCACTCCCACCGGAGGCCTGAACTGCGCCAATGTGTGCGGCGGAGAGAGGGAACTCTACAATCTCTACCTCTATCCGTTTGCAAAAGTCATCAAGAACGCCTCCCCTCTTGCCATCATGAGCTGCTACAGCGCCTACGACGGCGTGCCGGTATCCGGATCCAGAAGATACATGACCGACATACTGAGGGGAGAACTGGGCTTTGACGGATATGTGTATTCCGACTGGGGGTCGGTCGACAGACTTAAGACATTCCACCATGCCGTGGCCACAAGCGAGGAAGCCGCCGCGCAGTCGCTCCATGCAGGAATAGACCTGGACGTCGACGACGCCTACCGCACCCTTGAGAAGCAAGCAGAGGAAGGAACCGTCGACATAGAGCTCATCGACAATGCGGTAAGGCGTATGCTCAGGGTCAAGTTCCTTCTCGGGCTCTTCGACGGAGCATATGGCGAATCCGTGCCTTTCGACAGGATCCATTGCGGGGATCATATAGCGCTCGCCAAGGAAATAGCCGACGAAAGCGCCATCCTTCTTGAAAACAACGGAATCCTTCCCCTTGATCCTTCGCACATCAGTTCGATAGCCGTAGTGGGGCCGAACGCCGATTTCGCTGTCATGGGTGACTACAGCTGGGTGCGCCCTGACCGCAAGGAAGGGGTATCACTCCTCGACGGACTGAAAAACCGCCTCCCAAAGTCAGTCAAGATAAACTATGCGGAGGGTTGCGACTGGTGGAGCGCGGATACCACAGCGTTCGCCAAGGCAGTGGAGGCTGCCTCCAAAAGCGATGTGGTAGTGGCTGCCGTAGGCACCCGCTCCACATTCCTTGGACGCGGCCCCAAAAGGTCGACGGCGGGCGAGGCTTTCGACCTCTCGTCGCTTGAACTGCCGGGCAGCCAGCTTGAACTGTTGAAAGCACTCAAGGCTACTGGAAAACCGTTGATTGTGGTGCTCATATCCGGCAAACCTCTTGCTTTGCCCTGGGTGAAGGAAAATGCGGATGCCTTTCTTGTGCAGTGGTATGCCGGAGAACAGCAGGGTAATACGCTTGCCGATATACTGCTGGGCGATGTGAATCCTTCGGGACGTCTCAACGTATCTTTCCCGCGCTCCACGGGCAACACTCCATGCTATTACAACTACTACCCTACCGACCGTGAGTATGGCAATGACCACGGCGGCACTCCGGAAGATCCTGCGCTGCACTATGTCTTCGAATCCCCGTATGCCCTTTGGCCGTTCGGAAGTGGCATGGGCTACAGCGACTTCGAATACTCCAACGCGTCGGTTACGGTAGGAGAAGGATGCGTAACCGCCACTGTGGATGTGACCAACAAAGGAGACCGTGACGGAAATGAAGTGGTGCAGCTTTATGTCTCCGATCCGGTCAGCACCATCCTTACGCCCGTACGCCAGTTGAAGGCGTTCGACAAGGTGGAGATAGGGGCAGGAAAGACCCGGACCGTAACTCTGTCGGTGCCTTTCGAAGAACTTGAATTCCATAATGCGGAAGGCCGGAAGGTGCTCGAACCCGGTGAATTCATCATCAGCCTCGGCCACTCCTCCGACGACATCCGCCACACCGAGACCATAACCCTCTAAAATTCATCAAATCACAGATAAGCCTCTCAGTCGGCTACTCCGGAATTGGTGCTGTCGCTTGATCCGGAGGATTAATTCGATAAGATTATGATTTATCCATCGACCGGTGACCTTAGGCGAAAAGCCCGGTCACCGGTCAATTATTTCAAACAACTCTACTATCTGTGCTTGTGTCAGCCAAACCGACTCATCCTAAACCCTTACATTTGAAAAATTTTCATTATTTCCAAAATTATTCGCTGAAAACTTGCCTATCCAGAATTTTTGTATTAGATTTGCAATCTGAAATATATATGGTCATATATCGCGTCCGGATGCCGGCTCTGGGGAAAAATCAATACCATTGATTTCGTGGTTTCGATAGCCGGTCCTTCCATAAAGGGAAGCAAGACCATCGGATACCAGAACAAGGCCGTCCTCCTCAGATCCGGAATTCCAGAGAAAGAGGCCGATGATTTCAGCAAGGCAATGGAGGCTACCCTCGAATACAAATTAGGCTATCTGGAAGCACTCGAAGTCAGCGACGCCCTGATAGCCGAAATGAGACCATCTCCCCCGAAGTACTCGAAGCCATCTCCGACTTCCTGCACTCCTTATAAATATTTTTTACGGTTTTTCTTGCATTTAATCGAAAAATGTATTAAATTTGCGCCATGATGGAAAAAAGCCCCTCGTGGCGCTTTCCATATTCTTACATTTTAGTTTCAACTATGAAGCATCTACATTCAGTCAACAGCAGAAAACGATCTTGCGGTGTCGCCTCATCCGGCGGCGCGGAAATGTAGTGCGTAATAGATTCTCAGTAATTTTCGAAGCCGCAGAGATGCACTGACAGCCCATGCTGTGCCCTTACCCTCCGGTAGGGATGCACGGCCCGTGCGTCCGCGCGTACAATGACATTGCGAGTTCGCCTCTTGAGGAGGCGCCGGAGAATGGCCAAAGGCATACCCGAGTGAGCCATGGACTCCGCGACCAAAGACATGATCAGCCCTCCAGGCTTAAATTGTGTCAAAACCCAGGCCCTGAGCCTGAAGAAACTCGAGAAAATTCTCAATTCCCAATTCTCAATTCTCAATTAACCTGTAAGAATATGAAAAAGAAACAATCACCCATCGAACTCTGCTTACTCTCCTTCACCGACTACACCTGGCAACACCTTGCCGACCCCTCCTTCCGTCCCGAAAACCGACACTTTGACCTCCGCCACGACTTCCTCATAGACAGTAACTTCGCCGGAATCGCCGCCGAACTCCACTTCTTCAAAACCAACGAACACAGTTTCAAAGGCGTACGCCGCAAAGTATCTGTGCTTCTCTTCGACGCCACCGACCGTGTCCTCATCAGTACAAAGTGGATAACAGTAGGAATTCCCAAATCCGGATCACACTGCCGGAAGGTGGTAGCCTTTCCCTTCGAGGAGACCGAATTCAGGTCTGGCCATGCCTTCCGCCTCCAGGTACGCGACGACAACGCTGACCAGCTACTTGGAGAAGGATGTTTCCGCACCTACATGGAAGGTCAGTTCGGCGATCCCTCGACGTGGTATAAGCCCGTAATAGGCGGCCTGCTACCCGACGGGGAATCGGAACTGATGAAAAGCTTCGACCCGGGTACCAGGAAAAACAGGATATGCAATATCCGCTTTGAAGTATGGGACGCTCTCAGCTCCCCTCGCCCCGATACGATGCCCGAACTTGAGGTACGCCTCTATTACCCCGCAGAAGAAAATGTTTTCGTCGATTTCATAGAACCCCGCAACGCATATCGCGGCGACCATACCTGTATCGTAGACCTCCCCTTCCGTGCCCCGGAGTGCTGTGGAGTATATTATGTCGAACTCCTCTGCATGGACGCTCCCATCGCAGGCTTCGTATTTACGACCGACAGGAATCTGGAAGGTCATTGGATCGGCAAGGGACTGGCCCCACTCGACGAGTACGACTACGCAGGCGCCAACCGCCGCTACAACGAGTCCCTGACAGATGACGACGAGTTAGAGGACATACCCACCGACCAAGACTTCGATGCCCTCCTCGACGCCTTCATAGCTCCCGAACTGAAAGAGGCCGCTGCCCCCGCCAGCTCCGAATACTCCGACAACTCCGATATCTCCGATTCCTCCGATGAATCCGATTCCTCTTCGATACTGCGCGAAGCGCCGATACTTAATACTGATGCGGAGCATCCGATACTTGATGACGAGCCCTCTCTCCTCTCCGAGCTCGACGACCTCACCGGCCTAAGCTCCGTAAAGGAAAAGATCATCACATACGACAAGATAATGCGCTTCTGCATGCTCCGTGCCACTAAGGGACTCGAACTGTTCCACTCTCCGCTACATGCCATGTTTCTTGGCTCTCCCGGAACCGGGAAGACCACAGTGGCGCGTCTTATGGGCAAGATGCTTAAGAAAGCCGGAGTCCTCTCAAGCGGACACGTAGTGATGAAGGAACGCTCCACGCTTATCGGACAGTATTACAGTTCCGAAGCCGAGAAGACACTTGAGGCTATTGAGCAGGCACAGGGCGGCATCCTCTTCATCGACGAGGCTCACTCCCTCTTCCAGGCCAACGACCCGAAGGATCCCGGAAAGTTCGTCATCGAGGCGTTGATGACAGCGCTCGCCGACCCCGACAAGGACGACTGGATGCTCATCCTCGCCGGATATCCGGATGAAATGAAGCGTCTGTTTGAGCTGAACCCCGGTTTCCGGTCCCGTATTCCTGAGTCCAACATATATACTTTCGAGGACTTCTCGGAAGATGAACTGATGGAGATAGCCGAGCGCAGACTTGAGAAACTTGACTTTACCCTCTCTCCCGAAGCAAGGGAGGCCTTAAGCCGGCGTCTCTCAGACGACTATGCGAACCGTGACCGCAACTTCGGCAACGCCCGCCACGTCATGAACCTCATCCATACCGAAATCCTGCCGGCGATGGCCGTCAGGGTAATGGACGCCGCCCTCGCCGACCGAGAGTCTCTTAAAGAAATCCACCCCTCCGACATACCCATATCCACGCCCAAAGCAGTCCAGCGCCGCAAGCCCGTCGGCTTCACCTTCTCATCCGCCAGCTGACTCCCACACCACCCCACATGACCAAAATATCCGGATACCCACATAAGCGGACATCCGGATATTTTCTTCCAGCAGGCCAATGCCTGTACGAATCTTCCGGAATCCCGCCCGGAAGTCATTTTACAATCATTTTTCCCAATATAATGAAAAATTTTTCGTAATTTTGCATCCGAATACCAATGCCTCTGAAACCCACCTTATGAAACACATATATATATTGATAATAGTCGTCATTTCAGTTATCGCTTCCTGCTCCGGACCATCATCCCGCTACGACAAGAATCTGGATGAGATTGAAAGGGTGATGACTGTCAACGCCGACAGCGCCTTGACATTACTTGACGCCATGGATCTGTCTGATATTGATGCCGACTCCCTGAGGGCAAGGTATGTCTATCTTAAGGCTTACGGACATATGAGGTGCAACCGTTCCATGATCTCCGATTCCCTTATATCGTTTGCCCACAGTTATTATCGTGGCAAAGACATAGTAAAGGATGTCAGAAGCGGTATGGCGTTCGCATGGTATAGGTTCTGGGTTGGCGATACTCCCGGAGCCATCGCCATGCTCGATTCCCTTGTCAGCCTTCCAGATGTGCCCGATTCGGTAATGGTGCAGACGTTGAGGACTCGCGTACTGCTCGGAGCAGCAGAATATCAGGGACGCCAGCTGATTCCTTTGACAAAAAAGCTATATGGTCTCGAGACTGATTCCCTTAGGAAGATGGAGGCTAAATATCTGCTTTTAATGGGATATGAATACGCCGAAGAGATCGATTCCGCCCTCTTGCTCATTGATGAGCTTATCGATTATGCCCGTATAAACAAATGGGATAATAAGGATTTCATCTTTGAGATTGAACGGGCACAGTTGCTCACCGAGGCAGGCCGCACTGCCGAAAGCGATGCCCTGATAAAGGATATCTTCCGTAAAGCCGGTCCGGAAAACGGAGCTGCCGACTATCTCTATTTTCAATATGCCATCAACGCGCTCAACACAGGCGATCTCAAGAGCGCATCGAGTCATCTTGCCGTTGGCGACAGTATCGCCTTGACATTAAGGAAGGCTGATGATGCATACTACCGCAGCTACAGCAACCTTCTCCATGCGATGATCGACTTCAGACGCAACGGTCGCCTGAGGCTGACGCATATCAACGGACTTAACAACCGCCAGGATGAGCGGTTCAACCGCATGAAGGCCTCGCAATGGGAATCCGAGCGCGGCGCGCTGCTTCAGGAAAGCCGGGCTCTCACACTTAAGGCAGAAAGCCAGCGCAAGACGGTGATAATCCTGATAATAGGAATCGTCGCTCTATTGGTCGCCGCCGGAGCGGGATGGATCATCATGGTCCGCCGCCAGCGTGAGCGCGAAAAGGAGGAACGCATTGAGGCTCTCCAGAAAATGGTAGACGAATATAAGTCCGCACCAGCACCAAAAGAATCCGTCGTTACGGATTCCCCGGCACTGCGAAGCGTGATGCTGAGGCAGCTCGGCATCATCAAGATGGTAGCCGAGACTCCCACCGAACAGAACCGTGAGATGCTCCGCAAGATCTCTTCACTCAATGGAGAGACAAATGGAGAACTGGTAGACTGGAAAAATGTCTTTGAGATTATCGACACCCTGTATTCCGGATTCTACACGAAGCTACATAATCAATATGGCGGCTCCCTCACATTGAAGGAGGAGCAGATTATCGTACTCATGGTAGCGGGATTCTCGACAAAGGAAATCAGTGTCATAACCGCCCAGACTACCTCGACAATCTACGTCCGCAAATCCTCGATCCGCAAGAAACTCGGAGTGCCCGAAAAGGAAGACATCGTGGCCTTCCTCCGCAATTAAGCCCCGAAATCGCAAAGTGTATTTTGCGATTTTGCAGATATGGCGTCATTGCAAAGTACATTTTCACTCAACAGACCAATGCCTAACAATCTACTTAGCCTTTACAATACCACTGAAATCAACTGGGTCGTATCATAAACTGGCGATAGTGCATACTCTGCATGTATAATTTCTTAAGTTCCGATGAAAGGAATGATCTGCCGATAAGCTGATCCGCAGCCTTGTTCGGAGCCGAGAACTTCTTAAGCTCTTGCATATACAATCTCTCGGGAAGACCTATACGTCGGCCAAGTTCCGCAAAATCCTTATAGGTGATCTGTCGCGTATCGGATAGATGCATACCCTCCTTGAAGAGTCCTTTCTCAAGAGCAAAAAGCCTCGGCTCATAGATCTGCAGCGATGTATTGATAAGATCGTATGCAGGAGAGAGCCGGTACTCCTTTCCTCTCTTTATAAGGGAAAAATTCTTGAGATGCGCATCGTCATTAAGCGTTATGAAGTTATAAAGCACGACTCTGAAAAAGCGAAGCATATCGACCATAGCCGCATTTACATACGTCTGTATTACGTACCCGCACTCCTCATAGCTTCCATGGTTATACTTGAAGTCAGAACCACCGTGATCCTTACTGAAACCCAGCAAGGAAGCGAAATCCTCCTGGGCATATTTTCCGTTTTCGTGTATATCAAAACGTCGGGTAATATAAGCAGGTTGACCATCGTCAAAAAAACAGAGTCCATTATATGCAGTCTCGATTCCAAAAACCTGCGATGCCATCTGCATCGTCAGATTTTCATTAGCGGCGCAGTAATCATGATTCATCAGATGATATCCGATGGGACGGGGTTTAAGTATATAGGTGCTTTGAGTATCCTTCGGAGAATATTGAAGCCGGCTGTCAGTATCCAGAACCAGTCCGAATTTTGACTGGGCACCCGATAAAGACAGTCTACCTGCGTTCTTGACGGAAGTATAGGTAGTAAAATTATCTGAGGTTGGGGACGAAAAACCAAGCATATGACTGACTTCCCTTCCGTCAAACAAATACTTAAGTGCATTCTTGGAATATGTGTCGTGTCCTTCTATCAGAAGGGACGGACATCTGTCTATTGCAATCATAACTTTGTTGTATTATCCTCACATATTGGCATCACTGTCACTATACCCACAGTATCATACTGGGCTGTTTCAAGAAGTATACCGAAATCATCTTCCTTATCTATGTGCAGGTAGCTTGACTGTAGTTCCCGGTTTGCACCTTCCGAGAGAAGGTTGGCGAAATACGGAAACAGATAAGGCGATCGATACTCCTCTTCTCTCAAAGGCATGGCAAGGCATACAGGCTCTATCTCTGTCTGAAGATAGTCTTTATCATACTTGAAAACATACTCACGGGGATGATCAGTTTCCGTCATGATTCCCGCATATTTCCTGTTTATAAACACATTACACTGTCGCATAACTTATAAATCCAAATCTTTTAATATTACCTTTATTTGAAGTCCCATCGTGTCAAGCAGGGATAAGATGGTAGAGATTTTGGGATTTCCATCTCCTCGCTCCACCGCCACCACTGTATTGATACCGACTCCTGCAAGGAGTGCCAGAGTTTGTTGGTCGATCTTCAACGCCTTGCGCCTTGTCTTTATAATATAACCCAATTCTTTTTTATCCATAACATATTGAAATCACAGTACAATGTGATTCTATGGCAAATTTAGGAAAAAAAAATGAATCATACAAGTAAAATCACATTATACTGGGATTTTACCTCGAAATTAAGTACAAGAAGTACTATTATACCCAAAAATCACCCTACACTGTGAATATGCTCATGATAACCGCCATCTCGATCATAGCATACTGCTCAAGGTCCAAAAAGGAAGACATCGTGGCCTTCCTCCGCAATTAAGCCCCCATTAAGCCATCTGACCGTCCTATTAAGACTTTTAAGGACTGCACCTATTGATTATCAGCAAGTTATATTTCTTGTATTTAGACCTTTTTATTTGGAGTTATAATGGATTTTAATGTAATTTTGCATCAGGAAAACCTGAGACAAAATACCCTTTTGGGTATGGCAAACCACCACAGAATACATTAATTTTGTAGAATCAAAACTCCAAATATGAAAGATATGAAACGTTTATTAATGATCGTAAGCATACTGATGCTTAAAGCAACCGGCCTTTTAGCCCAGTCGGAAACGCCCGACACCATCTCCCACCAACTGCTTGACGAGATTGTGATCGAAGCCCCGAAAGTGATACATAAGGCGGATATGGATGTCTACCATCCCTCACAAAGCGCCATCGACAACGCCAAGAACGGTGTCCAGCTACTTGCCAACCTCATGATACCTTCCCTCTCCGTAAGCGATGCGCTCGGCACGATCTCCTCCGCCGGACAGGCCGTACAAGTGCGCATCAACGGACGCGAAGCATCCGTTGACCAAGTGAAAAACCTGCTCCCCTCCACCATCAAGCGGGTGGAATGGATTGAAAATCCCGGATTGAGATACAACGGCGCCAACACGGTGCTGAACTTCATAGTGGCCAACCCTTCAGTCGGCGGTTCGCTGATGCTCAATACAATGCAGGCCCTCAACATGGCATGGGGAAACTACAACCCCAATGTGAAATTCAATTTCGGCCGCTCTCAGATTGAAATAGGTGGCGGATACAAGCTGACAGAAAACCTCAAAGCCCACCGCGACTATACGGAAACGTTCACCTATCCCGATGGCTCCCGACTCATCCGCGAGGAGAAACCGCTTGGCGGCAGAATCGACAATTCAATCGGAAATATGTGGGCCACTTACAATTACATAAAACCAGACACGACAGTGATCGTGGTGGATGCCCGCGGATTCATCAAGCCCACAAATAAGACAGCCTATCACGGACTTATGTCTTCAAGCGCGAATCTGCGCGACATATTGCTTACGGAAGTCCAGGGCGACAAGGGCTCACGCCCGTCTCTGTCGGCATATTGGGAACAGCACTTCGCCGGGCAGCAGATGCTCGTGGTGGATTTCAAGGCCCAATACTATATGGGCCGTACTTTCTCTGACTATATAGAGCAGTTACCCGATACCTACGAATACCTCGCAGACATCCACACGGACATCAAAGACCGCAATCAGCTCTATGCCATAGAAGCCGACTATATCAAGAACTGGAGCCGGTCAAGACTGACCGCCGGAGCCGCATATACGGCAAACCGCAACAAGTCGGTATATGAGAGCCTCGGAGGAGAGGTTTTCCATCAGCGGCAGGACAAGGTCTATTTCTTCGCCGAATACTTCCAGCGAGTCAATAAGTTCACATTCACTGCCGGCCTCGGCGCGCAGTATACCGACTTTCTCTTCCGCGAGACCGGACTCGGCAGCAGCACATGGAACCTCCGCCCGCAGGCGGCCGTCTCCTATTCGCTCAATCAGCGGAATCAGTTCCGATTGAATTTCGAGTCATGGCAATCCACGCCCTCACTTGCGGAGACCAATCCGACACCGCAGCAGATCGACGGATTTCAATGGCGCATCGGCAATCCCGACATCAAGACATCAAACAGCTACATGCTGACACTCAGGTATCAATTCCAGATACCTCACGTCTACGGCCAGTTTGGCGTACGCGCCTTCACTTCCCCCAATGCCATAACCCCTCTGCTGGAATGGGATGGCGACAGACTTATAACCACATATGAGAACAGCCGGGGCCTGCAGAACGTATCCATTTTCCTCGCGCCTCAGATCGAAGTGATTCCTGACTGGCTGATGCTGAGCGGCTACCTGCAGTGGCGGGCCGAGCGCATGCGCGGCACGGGCTATAGCATTTCCAACAACGCCTGGAGCGGAAACGCGGCAATACAGCTGTCTCACTGGGGCTTCACACTTTCCGCCCAATACATACGGGCGCAACGCGACCTTTGGGGAGAGAAGATATCATGGGGGGAAGACATAAACATGATCGACCTCTCCTACAACTGGAAGCAGTGGGGTTTCTCCATCGGATGCATCCTTCCCTTCGGCCATTACGACCAAGGCTCTAAAAATCTCAGCCATTGGAACACCAACGAGCAGCACATGCGCACCGACTTCCGAATGCCCTACATCGGAGTCAACTACAATCTGCAATGGGGCCACCAGAAGCGCAAAGCCAACAAACTTATCAACGTCAGCGGCGACACCGACCGCTCGACCGCAGGAGGAAGATAATATCTCAGTTTTTCATGCAATCCGCGGAGTGTCCTGACAGCGATGTCCGGCCACTCCGCAAAGTTTTCCGTGCGTCTTCACTTCAACTATTTATTGGATTTAAGGACGAGGTCGGCAAGGAGGACTGCCGTTTCCGGCTCCTCGCGCGAGGCATCCTTGGCCTTCCAAGCCACTACGAACTGTACCGAAGATGAGCTTATGGCATAACCCTTTCTCTGCCAGTCGGCCAGCGTGTTCAGCATCTTTAAGGAAAGACGCGCCACAGGGCTATGGCTCCTTGCGTCAAAAAGGAATCCTTCGCCATAGACGAGAGGGTCGCCTCCCCTCATGGCAAGCACCTCACGCTTCCGGCTCTTGAAGTAATCAAGATAGACATCCTTAAGCGACATCTGAAGCACCACCTCTTCCGGAAGCGGATACTCCCCGACATCATTATGATGACTGTCAGCCTGAATATGGCTGAAGAAATCCCCATCGGTATGGATATACAGACGCTTTCTGGCTCGAGTCATACCGACATAATAGCGACGGAAAAGACTGTCGCTCCGGGGATAGCTCCCGGCCACCAGCATATAGACATCGTCAAACTCCTTTCCCTTAGCCTTGTGTATAGTGGAGACCACCACCTCCGCACCCGCCGTATCGCAGAAATCCTCTACCGAAGACTCATTGACAAACTCTCTGAAATCAGACAGATACTTGTCGCGGTTTATCTCAGCGAACTGCTCTGCACATCTCTTGAGATAGACTAAGGCGGTGCTTCGCCCATAGATGTCAATAGTCGACTGCAATGCCTCTTCCCATAGGACATCCGATATGCGCGGAGAGTCGATCCGCTTCGCGATATACTTCATGAAGTAGCGCATCTCGGCCATATTACGAAACTGAAAACCATCCATCGACTGGATTAGCTTGGCGTTTAACCCATGGCGGCACAGAAGCGCTACCACTATGGCCGCCTCCTCATTGGTCTGTGTAAGCACGCATGTAGTTGCGCCGTTTCTATTACGCAGAAGACTGTCTACCAGCGGACGGTAGATGCTTCCCGACCGATAGCGCGTCACCTCTACCCTCCCCTCATCCTCGCTCATGGAGACGATGGGTGTAGACTTCATCCTGTTTCCAATCGACCGGAGGAAATCATTGGCGAAAGCCACCGGATGCCTGGTACTACGGTAATTCTCAGTCATCTCTATCATACGGCTTCCTTGTTGGCATGCCAGCTGATAAAGGTATTTCGAATCCGAACCCCGGAAATCATATATGTTCTGGTCGTCGTCGCCAACGGCGATAATCCGCATCTCTTCATTATTGGCCATAAGCGCGCAGACAAGGGAGTATTCATCGCTTCCCATATCCTGAGCCTCGTCAATGACGAGTACTGTCTTTCCTATTTTATTAGGTTCCACCTCACCCTGACCTATCATCCTGGCAGCAGTAGCCACCACATCCTTCGCCTCCTCCAGATTGCCCATTCGCCCCAACAGATCGAAGCAATAGGAATGGAAGGTCTTTATCTCCACGAAATGTGCGGCGTTTCCGATCAGCGCCATCAGCCGCTGTTTGAATTCCGTCGCGGCCGCGCGGGAGAATGTGAGCATGAGCAGCTGTTCGTGTTTGACATCCTCAAGAAGCAGGAGCGACGCGAGCTTATGGACCAACACCCTCGTCTTGCCACTTCCCGGACCAGCCGCCACCACAATACAGCGTGAGGTATCGTCAGACACTATCTCCATCTGCCGGGGAGACAGCTGACCGAACAGTTGATGGTATTTATGAGGAGTCAAGTTGCGCTGAATCTCACTCATTCGGTCTCCCTTGAAATATTTCGCTACAAACTTGCGGTAGTCCATCTGGAAATAATCCTTTACATACTGCAAGGCAGCCTCATAGTCCCTCACCATCAGGTTGGCGTATTCTCCGACAATATGGATCTGCTGAATCTTCATTCTGTAGAATTCATCCAGCGCACGATAGTCTTCCTGCTTGAAACGCAGTCGGGAGTCCTTCATGCGGGTGACGTTCATCGCATTGTATAACACAAGAAATCCTCCTTCCAGTTTCAGCGCGCCTATCTTCGACATATAGAGGAGCGCCTCCTCCACATCCTCAAGACGAATATCTTCCAATCCGCCGAACAAGGACTGCTGTCCGGCCTTGAGATCGTTGAGCAGTTCTACGACGGAGAACTGTACGGATTTTCCGGCATCCTGGCCGGAAGTCATTTTATAGAGCCAGGGCAAGACAAACCTGCATATCTCCAGACGCTTCTCAAAACGCCTGACCACGACCTCCATCTCAGCCTGCCGACGCAGTTGAAGGTTATGTCCGGCATCCTCGGATTTGCTGGTATAGCCGGTGATGGAAAGGAAATAGAGCAGCGTGCGTATATCCTTCTCGCGCGACGACGCTATGCCGTCTCCTACGGCATTCTCATTGAGCTGCTTGCAGCTTATGCAAAGCGATTCATCCGGGATATTGCCGAGTATATACCGTTCCAAACGTGCAAACCGCTCAAGAAGCGTATGCGACTTACGTTCCGAATCTCCAGCATCAGTGAGATATGCCGATATTTCGCGGCTGTCGGCCAGAATCCCTTCCTGGCGCATACGGCTGACGACCGAAATCACCTCCCTCTTCTGAAGCCCGAGAATGTCGGCGAGATAGTCCACACGCGATTCAGCCTCTGCGTCTTGCTGTCCTTTTGCGATATATTTCTGTGATATAAGTGATTTTATGACCCGCACTGCCTTCTCCACCTCCTCCGTGCCAAACAACGCCGATGCCGCGATGCGCTCACGTGCCTCATCCACATTGCTGACCGTTATGCCCGTAGCATACACATGCGGCACATTATCGCCCCTTACGATATAGCCGCTCTGTTCCAATGCCGAGAGTGCGGTACGCACACGCGTCTCTATGTCTGACACCGAATCATCCCATCCTGCCTGCCGGGCTATCTCCAGCGCGGAGCGGCTGAAACTGTCGCGTTTCTTCGTCATGTCCTTCACCGCCTTCCATACCTGCTGGATCTCGCTGAGGCTCAATTTGGTCTGATTGAGGAGCAGGAAGTGTTTGTCAAGATCGTTGTCCGAATAGAGTACGAAGCAACGTGCGTTAAGTTCTGGATCACGCCCCGCACGCCCTGCCTCCTGCACGTAGTTTTCCAATGAATCGGATATATCGTAATGCACCACCAGCCCGACATCCTTCTTGTCGACTCCCATACCGAACGCCGACGTAGCCACTATGATCCGGACCTTATCGCTCATGAACGCATCCTGATTGGCGATCTTTTCATCGGCATCCATCTTGCCGTTGTAAGGCAATGCGCGGTAGCCATCGCGTGAGAGACGCGATGCAAGCTCCAACGTGCGCCTGGTGCGCGACACGTATACGATGACAGGGCATTCCGACTCCGAAACCAGATCTCGCAGGCGTGAGTATTTTGCCGACTCATCCTCCACGTGCAGGACTGAATAGTGCAGGTTCGTACGCGAGGCTCCGGATGCGAATAGCTCCAGATCCAGATTCAATGTCTGCCGGAAATAGTCGCATATATCCTGGATCACTTTCTGCTTGGCTGTTGCCGTGAAGCATGATATGGCTATCGGTCCGTCACTCTTCTTCAGTTCCTGCAGTCTATGGATGAATTTGCCTATATAGAGATAGTCAACCCTGAAATCATGTCCCCACGATGAGAAGCAGTGCGCTTCGTCGATAACAAACCTTACCACATTGCGTGTCAGCAATATGCGCTGGATGGTCTTGGAGCGCAACATCTCGGGGGCGATGTATAGCAAAGAGGCGTCGCCGTCCTGCACCCGCTGGATGGCGAGCGCCCGGGATATGGGGTCAAGAAGTCCGTTGATTGTCACGGCTTCCGTGATTCCTCTTTCCGCAAGGTTGTCTACCTGGTCTTTCATAAGTGACTGGAGCGGTGAGATCACTACCGTCAGTCCGTGGGCGCAACGACCCGCCATAAGCGCCGGAAGCTGAAAAGTCAGTGATTTGCCTCCCCCGGTGGGGAAGATAGCCAGTAGGGATTTGCCGTTTACAGCAGCGGCAGCAGCCATTTCCTGGAGCGGTTCCCCTTCATAGGTCCGGAATCAGTCATAGCCGAAGAAGCGTTTCAGATTAAGGTGGATGTCAAGGCGGGAATCACAGTAGGCACATCCCTGGATGCATCGTGTAAGGCACAGCTGCCTTACTATGTTGTCTACCTGTGGATAGGTATGCAGAACCCATCCGGGAGTCACTGAATCATGAGCCGTACCGATCAAGGCGAGTGCATAGGCGAGTTCGCAGGGATAATGCTCGATAAGGTCATCAATGTCGGCATTTCCGCATATTTTCCCCTCATAATGCTTTTTTATCAGGTCTGTCGCTCCTTCAGCCGCATATTGCGCCTTCACTACACGAAGGAAACCGTCAAACTCCGGTTTGCCCCTGAGCAATGTGGCGAAGACAAGCCGCCTGCCCTCAGGGAGGGCATTCCACGCATCGATCTCATCCTGAAGCAGTTCCCGCGTCAGCCTGCAGTCAGCTACAGGATTGTTCATCTGTTCGGAGACCAGCTTATAGTCTTTTACCAGACAGTGGTATGGACGCTCGGGAAACAGGATAGGCGACATATAGAGGGTATCTACCAGTATCCACGGACACTCTCCGTCTTTGCCGAAAATATATCGTGCGTCATGCTTTACTATATTATGTCCGCATAGATAGTCGATTCCGTCAAGAAACTCCATCAATCCTTTTTTGCCTGATTGATGGAATGTGGAGTCATCATCCCGCAACGCGCCTATATCATGTATCTTACGGTCATTGGCTCCCACTTCAACGTCTACATAGGCAATGCGTACGGATTCCGATGTGGCAGACTGCACTTCTGAGGATACGCGATGGCTCTCCACAGAATCAATCTTCTCATCAGATTTTCTGAAACCGTCTATTATCTTACTCCAGAACGACATCGAAGAATGGAAGGGCACGTCTACACTTTATCATTCCCAAAGAGCATTGCAATGACATCATCGGAAATGCCTATTTCCTTTGCTTTCTTTATTTTCTCTGCAATTGCTTCAGCTCGTCCTTCAGCTCGTCCTTCAGCTCGTCCTTCAGCTCGTCCTTCCTCCAAAGCCTTCCTACGGGCATTCTCCGTCTCATATTTTATGCCTCTTTGGATATCGTGAAGCCTATCAAGTGATTTACGGTATTCCACTATGTCCGAGGGTCTAAGCCGGCTGCTTCTGGCCGCCTCAAACACCTCAGGATACCTTCCTTCCTTATATGCAACTGATGTCTCGTCCATATTCTCCATATTTTTAATTAGAAACAACATTTCCTCCAATTCTGTTCTGCAGTCCTCCCATCTTGTCGGGATCTCCTTTAGAGAGCACAAAATTATGTGTACTTTATCGGTCAGAGGTTCCAGACTCTCCCTGTCGACCAACATGACGTCCCTTACCAGTTTCGGCGACATATGGTTGAAGTTGAAGTCCGTGACAGCTATGGCGAATACCGGGGCAAGTTCGTAATCCCAGCCAGCTTTACCTTGTCCGACAATCATTTTCGACACGTAGAACACCAGCCTTTCCTCAAACGGCTGGATGTAGATGTTCTGCATCTCTAGAATGAAATGATGTTCGCTTTTATCATTTTCCTCGTTTCCACTCCTCTGGGCAATCGGAAAGAACGGCGATTCCGACTTACTTGTGTTCATAGTGCAGTATACATCGTAGACAATCCTTTTCCCCTTTTCTTCCGAAGGAAGGATTTCCTTGTCATGATATAATACATCCCTTACGGTCAGCTTACCGGCAAACAGGACATTGAGGAAGCGTAAGAGAACTCTCTTATTCTTCACCTGCCCGAACACTTCCTTGAAACCGAAATCAGTCTGTATATTTATATACGGTGTCTTTATCTCTTCCATACCCGATTGAATTTTGGATGTGCAAATATAATCTAATTTTATCTATAATCCAAATTTTCAATCGTCTATATATTCAATCGAGATCAGAAATAATACGACAAGGTCATATAGGCTCCCTGCATGAACGGCATCCGGTGATGTTGCTCGCCTTCTTGTCTTCCGCATGACATACACAATAAAATATCCCGGCTAAGACAAGTATCTATACTATGCGACCGATCCTATCACACAACTTCATTCCTCAACCTTGATATCAGGATTTATAGAAGTAAGGTGCGCGATGAACTCATCCTGACGTACGGGGGAGATCACCAGCGGAGCCGAGCTTTTCAGCACCTTCCTATCTGAGAACCTAATCGCTAACCTATGGGTCAAAGAAGTGGCAGGAGCTGACAATATCGTTTTATGACACTACCACGTGAGCTGTTCCTCTCCACTACCTGAAGCAAGTCTCCAGCCCGTCTGACTTGATTGCAACTACGGATTTTCCCCCGTTATTTCTGACCTTTATGGAAGCCCGTCCATTGGCTGCCTCCACTTTCGACGAGCCACCCGCAGTTCCCTGATTAGTCATCAGGCTGCCGTCGCCGGCCAGTTCAAACCGTATTACCCTGCGAGAGTCAAGACAGGGAATCCCTGCGGCATCCACCACCGTGACCTCGACAATGTCGGTATCTCCGTCAAGCTCCCGACGGTTGACCTCAAAGTGATGTTCCTCATCCCACTTTTCAGTCTGATAGCGCCAGACGAGGCTGTCTTCACGCTGGCTCCTATCTTTGGCCTTCGCTACGGCCTTTACCTCGTTATCTCCAGGACGGAGCTTCACTCGCCAGTGCAGTCCTGCGGCGGGATAATCCCTGACGTCTCGCCTCCTTGTCCCCTGGCTCTCACCATTGACGAAAAGCTCTACCTCCGGACAGTTGGAATATACGAGCACTTCCTTCTCCTCTCCGGAATCGCCCCAGCGGGTCGGTTGCGAGTGCCCTAATATGTGCACCATCGGATCTTCCGTCCAATATGACTGGAATACATAGTAACTCTCCTTTTTGGTAAGGTCGCGTTCCGTCACCCCTTTCTGGTTGACGTAAGGTATAGGATTGTCCGGACGCACAGGCGTGGAGAAATCCTTGAATGGCCAGTAGGCCGTGCCCGTAAGCCATGGCATATCCTCCTGCTCCTTCAGGTGCCAGTCTATAAGCTTCACTACATAGGTCTCCGACCAGTCCTTCTTTGTGGGCTCCGAATCCTCTGTGTAGCGTCCCGGATGGCTGTCGCCACCCCACTCCACATGCAGGAAGTGCTTCACCCTGTCGAATCCCTCCTGCGAGAATTTCCTGTAGTCGGTGAAGTCTCCTCTGTACCATCCGGCCCATATCGACGGGGAATATACATCCGGGATGTCGCTGCTGAAATCGCAGCGCCTTATCGCAGTCTTACGGCTCGGATCGAGCTGATGCGCCTGCGTGTTGAGGGCACTCATAAACGCCCTGACTGCCTTCTGCTCATACTCCGGGAAATCGTTGGGCCAGTCATTCTCGTTGCCCAGTCCCCATATGATGACCGAGGGATGGTTGAAATGCTGGTCTATCATATTGCCGAGCATTCGGTGGGCCTGCGACCTGTATTCCTCGCCCCCTACGCCGCCGCGACACCAAGGGATCTCTTCCCATACAAGTATTCCGAGGCTGTCGCAGAGGTTGAGTATTATCTCTGACTGCTGATAGTGGCCAAGGCGTATGAAGTTGACGCCCATGTCTTTCATCATCTTCATCTCTTTCCGCATCATATCCTCGGTCATGGCAGCCGCCACTCCGGCATGGTCTTCATGGCGATGGGTGCCACGCAGCAGCAGACGGCGCCCGTTGAGATGGAACGGTCCCTTTTCCATGAATTCCGTTTTTCTCAGACCGAAGCTTTCGCTCGATGTCACCTCTTCACCATTAGCGCATACAGTGACCTCACATCCATATAGCTTGGGATCATCCACATCCCATAGCTGAGGATTGGATATCGTGATGTCCATAAGTTTCCTCTCCCCCAGCGGAGTGATGCCGCTGAGCCTTTCAGTAGCTACCGTCTTTCCGTCGGCCGACGTGACCGTCACCGTTACGTCGGCGCTCCGCACGTCTTCCGGATTATAGAACGATACCTCCACCTCCACATTGGCTTCCTTCATGTCGGCGGAAAGTGTGGGGCGTATCTTAATCCTGTCGGCAGTGACCGACGGAAGATACACGAGATTGAGATACCTGTAGAGTCCTCCGTAGAGGTTGAAGTCAGATAGGTCGGATGGAATCATCTCGGCATCCCTCGTGTTGTCGCAGCGGATGCTCAGCGGCACCTTGCCACCGAATCTCCCGGCGTCTTCGGAGGCAAGGAATTCCTTTATGGCATCGGTTATGTCGACATTCCAGCTGTCGTATCCTCCGGTGTGGCTGGCCGCCTTTTTCGTGTATACATATACATCGGTCTTCTGTCCTGAGCCTTCGAATTCAAGGATGGTCCGTCCGTCGGCTCCGTAGGGATTGGAAATATCAAGCTGTGTCTTATACCAGCCCGGTCCCTGATAGTAGTTGACGTCCGGATCCACACAGTCTTCGGCATTAAAGCAGTGGGGAAGCGTGACGCTCTCCCACAGCGGTACGGTCTCCGAGCCGCCCGGTTTCGACGGACGCACTGCCTCCCATATGTTGCCGATGTCCTGCCTCAGGAAAGTCCATCCGTCGCTAAGCCGGATCTTATCCTTTACCGGCACCTTCGCCTCCGTATCCGCTCCCATCCACATTGCCATCAAAGCGAGTCCCAATGCTTTATATCCTGTCATATAAGAATCTCTAATTTGAATTTTGCCTTTATTTAGCCTTTACGCAGCTGAGTGTGAATTATGCATTATGCATTGCTTCCCGCATTACTTCAAAGTCACTTCAAGCGGATTGCGCAGCCCTTCATGGAAATCGCCGAGGTATTCGGTCCAGGCCTTAAGACCCTTCACTCCCCCTTTGCTCCAGCCCGAGCCCCAGTAGTAGACATACCTGTCGCCCGGCTTGTAGGAGGTATGGCTCATTATGTGGCCTACGGCATCTCCCACTTTGGGATCGAGCGGACGGTAGTCTACGCTTTCCGGCTCATACGGATTTACTATACCGATGAATATGATGCCGTTGCCGTTGTCGGGATTGTCAGTAAGGTCGCCGTAGGCTATGTAGCGTTTTCCATCGTCAAGCACGTATCCACGGGTGTTCTGCTTGTGTATCACGATTCCGTTAACCATCGGATACTCCCGCGAGAGTCCTTCGTAGCTTACCTCGGTCCTGTTGAGCCATGATCCCTTGTCGAGCGTGATGAGCCTTGTCTCCACTACCCCCTTGTCATCGCCGATAGTCTCCGGATAGCAGGTGATCTTAGCTGTCATACGCAGTGGTCCGTTCTCTATTATGTCGCATTCCTTATAAGCGCAGGGATAGGCGAGTTCGCCGGAAGGGAGCACGAGGGCGTTCATGCCGGCTCCAAGCGTACGTCCCACCGTATAGACATCCATACCGGTTCCGTGGTCCTTATGGTAGGAACCGCATCCCACCATATGGTCGTCATATCTTACGGAGAGTACAGGGTAATCGACCGATTTTGTCCATATGTCGTAGCCACTCACGTTGCCCCCCTTTTCGCGGTAGGAAGGGCCGTAAAGACGGTAGCCACCGCGGTCGTTCTCCCAGGCGAAGTCATCCTGCAGGTCGGGACGCAGCTGCCCCACGCAGTAATCCTCCGTCTTGGGAGCCCTTTTCTTACCCCTTTTCCTGATCCTGAACTTCTGTGTCTCCATCCCGGGGAAATCTCCCTGTATCAGTATCTTGTTGTCGTAGGTAAGCTGAGATACCACAGGATTGCCGTCGGCATCGCTTACACTGAAGTCGGCTCCTACGCGGCCGATTACCTTGGAGGCGTCTATCTCCACAACCTGCGCGTTGCGCGCGGTGGGTGTAGGATTATACACACTTACTGTGACGCCGCGCGAACAAGAACCCATAGCTATCGCCACGGCAAAAAGAGGCAAAGAGAAGCCTCGTATGCCCAAAATATTCATGATATCAACAATTTATATTAACACTTAATCTCAACGCTTAATCATTACCCCCTCTCCTCTATCCCTTAATTCCCCGCAAATTTACACATTTTTTTCCATATAGTCAAATCAAATCACAGAGTCCTCCGCCTCTTCACTTAAGCAATATATCAAATGTAAATGGCCCGCGAGTACTCGCAGGCCATTTAACTCAGTTTTTCATTACTCTACCAGATTCAGATACCCTCCGTAGCCTTCAGCCTCCATATCCTCCGCCGGAACGAACCGCAGTGATGCCGAATTGATACAGTAGCGCATGCCGCCGTCATCCTGCGGACCGTCGGGGAAGACGTGCCCGAGGTGCGCGCCGCTCGATGCGGAACGCACCTCAGTGCGTACACGCCCGAAAGAAGTGTCTGTATGCTCCGTGATCAGCGACGGATCTATCGGACGCGAGAACGCCGGCCAACCACACCCGGAATTGTATTTGCGCGACGAGACGAAGAGTGGTGTCCCGTCGGTGATATCCACGTATATGCCTTTGCGGAATTCATGGTCGTATTCGTTGATGAACGGACGCTCCGTAGCCCCGTTCTGCGTCACCTCCCACTGCAACGGCGTGAGCCGTTCCCTCAGCTCAGCCTTGTCGAGGTTGCGCGCCTTTCGGTTTCTTACCTCCTCGAAAAGAGCCGGATCCACATGGCAGTACCCCTGCGGATTCTTATACAGATACTCCTGATGGTAGAGTTCGGCCGGATAGAAATTCACAAGCGGCCCCACCTCAACGGCCAACGGCTCAGTGTGGCGTCGCTGTACTGCCGCCACAAACGCCTCGATCGCCGGAAGATCGGCCGGATCGGTATAGTAGATGCCTGTACGGTATTGCGTTCCGATGTCGTTGCCCTGGCGGTTGAGCGTAGTCGGGTCGATGCTGCGGAAGTAGATCGAAAGCAGGTCCGTCAGGCCTACCTTCGTGTCGTCATACACCACCTCGACGGTTTCTGCCGCACCGGTGCGCCCCGTACATACCTCTTCATAGGAAGGATACGCCACCTTGCTGTTGGCATACCCGGCCGCTGTCTTCACCACTCCATCCACAAGGGAGAAAAGATGGTCTGTTCCCCAGAAACATCCCCCCGCCAGATATATCTTCTTTTCCATATTCATTTATCTCAATATATATTCTATTCTTATATAACCCATCACGGCGGCAGCAGGTTTGTCGAAGGTGAAATAATTTCTCCTCGGTCTTTACGTAAGATCCCTCTGATTTTTTTCATTTATTTTTTGCATTTTTATCCGGATTTTTATAATTTTGCGCCAAAAATCACTCTCTAACAAAAATCTCTCTGCCTATGGCACGCACTAAGCTTATAGCAAAATACGCAGCGCTCGACACTCCTGATCTTACAGAGCGCATATACAAGACCATTACCGACCATATCGCTGAAAAGGGCATAGAAGACCTGCCATACCTTGAACTCAACGGCCGCTGGACCGGCAAACTCCACATCTCCGACGGCGGATGGCGCGGCGATTTCGACTTCCTCAATCCCGTACTCAGCATGTGCCGCGTAGACCGCGAAGGAAACGTCTATGCAGACAAAAAGAAAATCGAGAAAAGAGTCGCCACCTAGCGGGAATCGCTCCACACACCCCACGACGACGACAAATACCTCGGAGTGTGCGACGACACCTTCAACGACGACGACTTCATGGAAGACGACGCCAATGAATTTTACTCCGCATGCTACCGCAGCGAGATGGATCATTTCCTCAGCTCCGATAATCCCGACCTGATGGCCCACGACCGCGCACTGACGGAAATCGACAACCTCTTCCGCGACTCCTCAATCGGAGCCGACACCACCCAGCGAAATTTCGGAGAAGGATTCGCCGTACAGCGCATCGACAATGCCGAAGACTACCGGAAGATAATGGAGGCCATACAGGCCGACGCAGAAGCCGGAGGCGGCTACTCCTGGATCAACCCCGACTTCGACATGGACAGCATCGAAGAGATGTTTGCCGACACCGCCAAAGACCAAGACTGGCTCCAATGGATCGACGACCTACGCAACCACCGCTTCGGCCCCCTCCCCCCCGACTTCGACGGCCTCGCCGAAGACCCCGCCTAATCCCCTAAAAAAATTATCACAAAACGGGTTGTTTTTCTGAAATATTTGTCGTAACTTTGCATTGCAATCGGTTGCTCATGTCTACTACACGCTTTCGCATACGGCATGGACTTCCGAAGGGAGATTACATCACCTTGGCAATTCGGCCCACAGCAGAATCCTTCAGGTTCTGACGTCCGGCGGAAAGTGATGGGACGGCTCTTCTCCCTTAAACAATACGACATATCTGCGTCCCGTCTTGCAGAATCCTCCGAGATTGCGGCTTCCAGTCGCAACTCTGACCGTATGGCATAATGGATTCTACAGGAGACGCCCGAAAGACTTTGACCGGAGTGGCTCAGAATCCTGAACCACTCCGGTTTTAATTTTTGCTAAACATGGTCCACCCAGACCATCACGATACTACACGATAATCAACCCAACAGCTTACAAATCAAACGGGGATGAGCGGTCCAGCCTCTCATCCCCACAATATCTACCATCAACATTGAATATCAGCGACAATTCCTTAGAACGGCAACGGCGCTTCAAAGGAATAGCTCTTGCCGTCTATGGGGAAGGTGAATTCAAGCCTATAGGCATGGAGCATCAGCCTATCGGCTCCATGCCCTCCGTGCTTGCCATACAGGCGGTCACCCGCAATCGGCATTCCAAGTCCCACTTCAGACGCTGAATGCACGCGCAACTGATGGGTGCGCCCGGTGAGAGGATGAAAGAGTACCCGGCTCCGCCCTTCCGAGACACCTACGAATTCATAGTCCGTCACGGCCTCCTTACCATCCGCAAGGTCGACGCGCTGGCGCGGACGGTCAAGCCAATCCGCAGAAAGCGGCAACTCTATACGTCCTTCCCGAGCTATGCCGCGCAGCTCGAAGTCCCCTTCAAGTTCAGCTACATAAGTCTTCTTGACCTTACGCATGGCAAACATCTTCTGCATCAACCGGAATGCTTCCGGCCCGAACGCAGCCAACAGTAATCCTGACGTATCCTGATCAAGCCGGTGAGCTACCTTTACCTCCCGCTCCGCTCCGTATCTTTCTTCCAGCCACCGCTGCACAGACACAGCCGATCCTTTTCCAGGCACCGAAAGCATTCCGCTCGGCTTATCGACAACGCAAAACCATCGGTTTTCAAACAGAATCGCAGGCTCTTTCGTGTCCGATGAGCGACATTCCTCACTTAGCGGAGGCTCTATCTCAAGCCCCTGCAACATCCATCCGAGCACGGGAAGGCATTTGCCGCGGCATGCAGGATAATGCTCGCCATGCCTGCGCACTTCCCCTCCTTTCGGTGCGCCATACCAGTATTCGGCCATCGCTACGGGAGTCAGCCCACGCAGATACGCTGTCTGCAACAGTTTCGGCGCACAGCATTCCCCGGCCCCTGACGGTGGAACCTTAAGCGCAGTTGTGGCGAATATCTCGCTCAGACTGCGATATTCGCCACGGGCATTGAGCACCCTGAAATTATCGAAGAGCCACCCCTGCAACGCTTCCGAATCCGCACGCCGCTTCTCTTTCATCGCATCCAGATGCGACCGAGCCTCCTTAAGCCGAATAGCATAGGGGGCAAGTTCGGCCGCTGTCCTCTTCTTAAGCCTGTGCAGCTCAGCCTTCTCAAACTGACTCTGACGGATCATTGCAGCTAATTCCGCTTCATCCGCCACTCCGGCATCCCTCTTGGCCTGCCGCTCAAGCTTGGCAAGGCGGCATTTCTCCTTATAGTCGGCTACCTGCACATCAAGTGATTTTTCAGCATGCTCATACTCGGTTATCACCCGAGTCAGTTCTCCAGCCTCAAAACGCGCTATCTCAACGTTCTGCTGGGAAATATCGGCTTCCTTTGTCTTGAAATAACCGTCGGTCTGCAGATAGTCGAACACAGGACCGACGAACCAGGGATAATGAAAACCGGAATCGCCCAACTGTCCGGAAAAGGCGTAGAGGGTATGTCGCACCCCCTCGGCATCCTCAGCGATAAGGACACCGAGCATCTTCCCCGACGCAAGCTCACGGCAGAGATCCGCATCAGCCGCTACGTCACTCCCCTTCAGCGCCTCAATCCTCTGCGTCAGCTTTCGGAAAGCCTCCTCACAAGCCGCATCCGGCACATACTCAAACGGATTATTCATTATTAAGCGCATAGTCACCTTATTCGGAGATATATTCTCCTTGCCTCAGAGATCTATGTTATCTTCCTTCGAATCCTTACTCTTTAACCGTGATCTCCGTATCTTCCCATGAATAGCATATGGCGTGCCCTCGGAAAAGACATCCGGCAGAGTTTTGGCCATGTAGGCAAGTCTATCCGTTATGGTTTCGAAATTACGTCCGCTTTGTTCACAATATCGGTCAATAATTTCCGCAGTCCTTTCAAATGCCGAAATCTCCTTATCTCCCACTATCATCAAGTCCTCTCCGTAGGCATTTACAAGTCTATTATAAACCTTAGCATCATCGGGAAGAAACGCAAGAATCTTCTGATTTTCCAATCTCTTAAGATCTTCTTCTGGAGTTTTAGCATACATCGCCTGATATAGTTCCGGGGTCAATTCCTTGAAATCTTCAGGCTTCGGTATATAACTTATATTGAAAATCAATTTGATAGCAGGCTCAAACTGAAAAAACATAAAATATAAATCCATATATTCCTTTCTAAATAATCAATACTTTTTCTTACTCAACACTACTGTCGCCTCTCAGGACTGCCTGATATAATGCAGCAATACCCGGACTCACCATACCGGACTCACCATAAGAGAGGCGTACGCCGAATATCATACATTAGTCAAGTTCATCCCATAATTTCTGTATGCGAAATTATAAGGAGACTGCAATAAGTTCTTCTCTGCTCATAATGAGCGACGGATGTCTCGGTGCCATACTTTACAAGTTTTTAGGGTTACTTCCCGCAAAGTTAATACTTTTTCCCAAGAAAACCTCATATCACAAAGAATTTTATTAATTTTGCATCCCCCTTCACTGCGTAGCCCATGGAACGGAGGCTTCCAGCCTCCGCCCCGCAGTCTTAAGGTAACTTTATCAATGAAAGCCCAATTAAATAAATCATACAGATGGACATAACCGTAGAAACCACCGCCGATGGCTCTCCGACCCTTTACCGCGCGGATATCGACGAGCACTACCATTCCGTGAAGGGTGCGCTCGCCGAAAGCCTGCACGTATATCTGGAGTCGGGATGGCGTAAAGCCGCGGAGAGACATAGACCGGTCAGGGTGTTCGAAGTAGGATTCGGATCGGGACTGAACGCCGCTATAACCGCCTCCGCCGCGATGGAGGCCGGAATACCGACTGAATACTATTCCGCAGAACTTTACCCTCTGCCTATGGAGACAACTGATCAGATATCGGATGGCATTCCGGAAGAATATCAGGAAGCGTTTGCGGAAGTCAATCATTCGCCATGGAACGAGTGTACACGTATAAATCCCTGCTTCACTCTGATGAAGATGGAAGCCGACCTTCTGACGATGGAGTTCCCCGCAGATCTGGACGTGGTCTATTTCGACGCATTCGCTCCGGAGAAGCAATCTGAATTGTGGGACGAGGCCATCTTCCGACGGCTATACGCAGCAATGCGACCCGGGGCCGTTCTCACTACCTACTGCGCCAAAGGAAGCATCCGACGCATGCTCCAGCAGATAGGATTCCTTACCGAACGTCTTCCAGGCCCTCCGGGCGGAAAGCGCGAAATACTGAGGGCTTCAGTGCCGATATGATGTGAAACATGGTAGCCGATATAGTAGAAACCGTATGCCCGTATGCTTTGTTAAAATATCAGATAATAAAAATCATCGAATATGGAACATATCAAAGTAAAGATCATCAATGACTCTCCCTATCTCCTACCCGCATATGAAACCCACTCCGCAGCTGGAATGGATGTACGCGCCAACATAACCGAACCTATCACTCTCGGACCTCTCGAACGCTGCCTCATCCCTACAGGCCTGCGCATGCAGCTGCCGCAGGGATATGAGTGCCAGATACGTCCCCGCTCCGGCCTCGCACTGAAGCACGGCCTGTCGCTGGTCAACACTCCGGGCACCGTCGATGCGGACTACCGTGGCGATATAGGCATCATCATGATTAACCTTTCAAACGAACCATACACCATCACTCCGGGCGAACGCATAGCCCAGATGGTGATAAAGGAGTATGTCC
>CAMWMK010000014.1 GCA_947175295.1 uncultured Porphyromonadaceae bacterium | reverse complement strand
TAGCGGAGGGAGCGGTAGCCATGTAGACTCCCTGCGTGATGGTGTCGCCGTGCCATATATAGGCATCGGTCTCCACAATTGTCTGCGCCGATACGGCCGCTCCCGACAGCGCCGCAACTCCTATAATCGCATGTCTCACTCTCATTCTCATGATCTCTTAATGGATATGTTTGATTTTACGGTTAATTTTTCAAAGTTTCGCGAGCTTGATGGCGCACCCTCCGCTACGTCCCTGGGGGATGCTGAGGACAGTCTCGGAAGTCACGTCCTTCTGCTCTATCACCACCGGATAGGGATCCGTATCATAGTGGGCTCCCTCGCCGTCGCGATAGATGGTGGCGCGGTACTTGGCACCGGAATCAAGAAACGACAGGTCGATCCGCGCCGTGCGGGCATCGTCGCCGGTAGCGCTTCCTACATACCAGGTGTCGCCACCCTTCTCCTTTCGGGCCGTAGTGATGTATTTCCCGATCTCAGCCTCGGGAAATACGGTCTTCTCCCAATCGGTCGGACAGTCGCAGACGAATTGGAACGGTCCGGGGTTGGCCTCGTAGTTCTCGATCTCGTCAGATGCCATCTGCAACGGAGAATAGAGAATCACGAAGAGCGCCAACTGTTTGGCCAGGGTGGTGTTGACATGAGTCTGAGGCATCACCGGGTTTTCAAACCGGAATGTCACCGGAGTGAAGTCCATAGGTCCTGCCAGACCGCGTGTGAAGGGGAGGGTCACGGTATGCGACGGAGGATTCCCCCCTTCCGGACACCATGCATCCCATTCCTGACCACGTACACCCTCCTGAGTCATCAGGTTGGGATAAGTACGTTGCAGACCTGTCGGCATCACTGGCTCGTGGTTGTCGATGGCCAGACCGTGCCGAGCCGCTGTCTCGATCACCTTACGGTAGTGACGCACGCCAAACTGGCTGCTGTGCAGTTCCTTATCGTCGAGCATGTCGCCGACATAGCCGGTCTTGACGTATTTCATGCCGTTATCGGCATAGAGCCTCATGCCAGCCTCCATCTGGTTTTCATAGTTCGCGATGCGGCCTCCGGTCTCGTGATGGCCGATGAGCGCAACTCCCTTTTCCCTGCCATAGCGGTTTAGCTCTGCTATGTCAAAGTCCTCGTAGGGTCGTGTGAAGGAGAAATCCCATGTCTTCCAGTCATGGTTCCAGCCCTCCACAAGCACTCCTCCGAAGTTATGGCGAGCAGCGAAATCCATGTAACGCTTTACGTTTTCAGTAGTAGCGCCATGTTTCTCACCCGCTTCCCAGGTAGCGGTCTTCATATGGTAGCACCACCATACACCTATATAACGCTGGGGAACGCAGAATTTCTCAGCATTTTCCACCGCACAGGGCTCATTGAGGTTGAGCATGATCCTGCTGAGGGCCATGTCGCCGGCATTGTCGGCGATTATGAGCGTTCTCCACGGGGAGACACGGACATCTGTCACAAATACCTTCTCTCCGCTCTGCCAGGGAGTCAGCGACGCCGTGAGGGTATTGCTTCCAGGGGTAGCCTGCACGTTCATGGCGGCGTAGTCGGTCAGATTAGCCTCATGCAGGGCCATGTGGGTACCGTCGCTACAGCGGATCGTGACGGGAGTCGACACCTTTCCCATCTCATCCAGAGGAAGTTCGCGGAAGAGAGCCTCATAGAACCGATAGCCTTCTGCCGGGATGCTCCATGTGGTGTGATTGCCGTCGAAAGCGAATTCGGTGACTTCGTCCATGATGGTGAAATCCTGCAGTCTGTCCTGACGGGGGAACTCATACCGGAAACCGATGCCGTCATCAAAGACACGGAAGACAACGGCCATCGCACGGCCCGGAGCCTCCTTCTTTTGCTGAAGATTGACACGCATCTCATTGTAGTGGTCACGGATCTCCGCCTCCTCGCCCCATACGGGGTTCCAGTTGTCGTCATGGGCATTGCGCTCCACCGACTTTACGGAGAATCCTTCGGTGAAGTTCGGCTGATCCTTGAGCTTGAGTCCGAGGCGAGACGGATTGAGTATTGTCTTTCCGTTTCTTGCTACTGAATATGTAGGTACACCCTCCTTGGTATCGAATTCTACATGTATGCTACCGTCGGGGGAGTCTACAGAAAGAGGCTTGGCCTGGATATATGACATGCAGCCGAAAAGAAGCACTGTAGTGAGGAATATTTTATTTTTCATAGGTCTCAGTTTACAAAGGTTACATTGATCTTATGGGTATTGCCGTCGATTACGATGCGGTATGTTCCGCTTTCGGTGACGTTCCATTTGTTGTCGGGACTGCCGTTGGGCATCAAGGTTATATCTTCGGATGCGACGCCCTTTGAGTCTATCGTGACTCCGTTGTAGGTAGGCATGATGAACGCGCCGCCCCAGTTGCCGGGCTCCATCGGGCATTTGAACTCGCCTTCGTTGAGATGGCCTGTATAGCTGAACGTGTTGTCGCCGGTCTTCGTCATCTCTACGGGAGAGTCGATGTTCCAATCCGCCTCGGTGGCGTTTCCTACCATCCATAGGGCATTGATCTCATACGGCTTTACGGGAATCTCTATCACTTCGAGTTCCTTGTCGGTATCACAGGAAGCCAACGCCATGGCGGCCATCAGCGGGAATATGTATTTTTTCATGAGCTGTCAGTTATAAGTTGTGAGTTAATAGCCGGGGTTCTGGATGAGGTTGTGGTTAGTGTCGATGGCCTTCCGGGGTATCGGGAAGATGGCTGTGTGGGAGTCGGCATCGGCCTGTTTGTCCCACCATGTGCCGCTGTTGAACTTTCCGAAGCGCACGAGATCGGTACGTCTGCGGCTTTCCGCGAAGAACTCGCGTCCCCATTCGTCGAGGAGCTCCTGCTCCGTCAACTGAGCGTTTCCTTCAGGGGAGTAAAGTGTGCCGCTCCATACGTCAGAGGGATAGTTACGCTTCCTGACGCTGTTGAGGAGTTGTCCCGCACCCTGTGCGTCACCCTTACGGAACTTGCATTCCGCCAGCGAGTAGACAATCTCGGCGAGACGGATCTCCACCATGTCGGATTCTATCTGTCCGGCATCCTCATCCGAGTAGAAGGGATATTTGGCGAAGTGATATCCTGAGTTGTGGTCGCCGCTCTGGAGGTTACTGGTCTTGTCTTCCGGCCATTCATCGTCAGCGAGACCGCTGAAGCGACCTACAGCATCGCGGATATTGAGCTCGTAGTTGCCGTATGGATCAGCGACGAAGTCCTCCCCTTCCTTCAACGACGGGAGTTTGCCGAAGATGAAGAGACCTTCACGTGCACTGTTGCCGAGGTTGCGGTAGAGTCTCAGGCGAACGTCTTCCGGATATTTGCGGAATTTCTGTACCGTATTTCCAAGAGTATACGGATAGAGGTCACCGTTGAGATCATAGCTCGGAGTGCAGGCATATTTGCAGTTATGGTCGCCGGCCTCCGCCTTGGCGTCGCCCACATAGTAGCGGAACTGCGAGGGGGTAGACCACCAGTAGGTATCACCCTGATAGTGCCAGTAGGTGTAGCCCTGCGATGCCGGAAATGCGAATATGACTTCGGCGCAATCCTCGTTGTTCCAGTCAAACGGAGCGTCCCAACGGTCGCCGAGGGTGTAGCTGCCGAATTCGCCGTCGAGAATCTTCTGTGCCCAGGAAGCGCAGTCGGCATAGCGGTCAGTTCCGATCCAGGCCTCGGCATTCAGGTAGAGGCGCACCAGAAGGGAGGCCGCTCCGGCCTTGTTCCACTGGGCCTGGTTTATTCCGTTGCCGCCGTTGCCTTCCTTCGCGGCCAGCAGACCGATACATTCTATAAGCTCGCTCTCTATGAAATCAAAGATCTCTTCAGGGGCGACCTGTCCTTTTGAATTCTGGTTGACATCCTTGCTGACGGCAAGCGGAACGTTGCGGAATCCATCCAACAGCCGAAGGTAGAACCATGCGCGGAGCACGCGACACTGTGCCTTGAGGTTGTTGAACTCAGCATCCGTGAATCCGAACTGCGAGGCGGAAAGTGTCTGGAGATCATCGATCACGTAGTTGGCCTGCATGATACCCTGATAGCACCCGTTCCATTCTGTCTCGATGGTTCCCTCCTCAATGGTCCAGGTGTGGTAGTGGTAGCGGCGCCAGACACCTCCGTCGTCCCACCATCCGTCTCTCGACGGAGTGATGAGCTGATCGGCTGAGAGCTCGTTGAGTACATGGCGGCTCTGGATGCTCCAGAATCCATGTTCAAAAGGACGGAAGACCGCGCGTATCACGTCGTTGCGCGTATTGTAGTAGTTTTCAGAAGAGACCTGGTCGTAGACAGTCTCGCTGAGGTCGGTGCAGCCAGTCAGGGCAGTGGCGCCGAGCATGAGGGCGGCAATATATGATTGGAGTTTCATTTGATTGACTTTATTGAGGTTAGAAATCGAGTTGAACGCCTAAGATGAACTGACGGCATGAAGGATAATAGGAGCGGGAACCTGTAGCGCCCGGAGTCAAGCCGTTGGTCTGGAACGATGAAGGATCTATTCCGCTGTAGGAGGTTGCCGTAAAGAGGTTCTTAGCGGTGAAGGTCAGCCTGAGCGAGTCAAGGAAACGTTTGTTGAGGTTGAATGTATAGCCGAGGGTAACCGCATCGAGCTTCACATAGTCGCCTTTCTCAAGATAATAGTCGGTTACTTCCTGGCTTCCCTGAAGGGGAGCGTATTTTGTATAGGCCTTCTCCATGACGTTTCCATTGAACGACTGATGTCCATAGTAGAAATCGTGGATGTTGAAGATGTCGTATCCGAACGCTCCGCGGAAGAAGAGCGAGAGGTCGAGGTTCCTGTAGCGGAAAGAGTGGGTCATGGAGGCGGTGAACCTCGGTAGGCCGTTGCCTACGATCTGGCGGTCATCCTCCGTGCCTTCAGAGGCAAGCTTCACGTTACCATCCTTGTCATAGATGGCCCAGTTGCCATCCTTGTCGATTCCGGCGTAGCGGTACATGTAGAAGTTGCCAAGTCGTTTTCCCTGCTCTATGCGCTGCAGGTTGTGGAAGGGATAGGGATCCTCCGTGCCGACCATATCGTAGTAGTCCTGGCCGACATACTCGCTGTTGCTGAAGCTGACGAACTTGTTATCCATCGTCGCGCCCACGAAATCCACCGTATAACTGAAGTCGGCTGTGCGGACCGCGTTCCAGCGGAGGTCGAACTCAAAGCCGGAGTTGCGCATGGTGCCGACATTTACGAAAGTTGAGCTAAAGAGGTAGGGAGGCACAGAAACGTCGTAGTCGCCGAGCAGATCCTGCTGGTTGCGTGTATAGTAGTTGATTGAACCTGAGAGGACATTATCGAAGAGGGCGAAATCGACTCCGATGTTCCAGTTCTTGGCCTTTTCCCAGCGCAGGTCGGCGTTGACGTTCTTGCCGGGACCCCATACCTGATAGTACTTGCCCTGATAGTAGTAGTATCCGAATCCGCTCATAGTGTTGAGCGACATGTAGTTGCCGAAGTCCTGATTACCTGTCTCGCCATAGTCGCCGCGAAGCTTGAGTTCGTTGATCCATTCGATGCCGCGCATCCAGGGTTCCTCCGAGATTCTCCATCCGAGTGATACGGCAGGGAAATTGCCCCACTTATGGTTTGCACCGAACTTCGAGGATCCCTCATGGCGTAAGGAAGCGGTAGCGAAGTAGCGCCCTTTCCAGTCGTAGCTTACACGGCCGAAGAATGAGATGAGCTTGCAGTCGTTCTTATAACTTCCGAGGCCTACATGTCCTTCCTCTACCGCCCACTGGCCTGAGCCGAGGTTGTTGGCGCCGAGACCGTCGTTGGGGAAATCCTTGTTTTCCGCGTTTATGCCGGAATACTGGCTGTACTGGTAGGAATAGCCGGCCATGGCCTTTACGGTATGATCGCCGAATGTTCCCGTGTAGTTGACGAGCCACTCCAGACTGCGCTGGAAACCTTTCGAGTAGCTGCGCGAGGCCTCGCCGTCGTAGCCGTTGTTCTGCGCAAGTGTAGATGTAGAGGGTCTGAACCAGTAGTTGAAGTTTGAATCCTCGTGGTCGGCAACGGTGACCTGGGTGTTGAGGGTCTGCGAAGGCCAGCTTTCCTTTGCGAAGAGAGGAAGAAGGTTGAGCCTGGCGGTTAGGTCTGTCTCAAGGAGTTTTGTGGTGGCGGAGTTATCTTCCAGGTCCATCATCTCCACCGGATTGTAGCCGGCGGTCTGACCTGTGAAGTTGGTGTATTGAGCCCTTTTCTCATCCCATATCGGAGTTGTGGGGTTTGCCTCGAGCGCGTTTCTGAACACGTCCCATGAAGCGACCTTACGCTCTATGATTCGGGGAGCTACATTAAGGGAAAAGGTCAGTAGACCTCCCTTTGTAGTATGGTTGACTGAAGCACGACCGCCGAATTCCTCGCGGTTGGAGTAGCGGTCAACGCCGTTCTGAGTGCGGTAGTCGATTGTAGCCCTGTAGTTGGTCTTGTCGTTACCTCCGCTGATGCTTATCGTGTGGGAAGTGCCCCACCCTGTACGGGTCACGGCGTCGAGCCAGTTGTCGTTACCTCCGAGGTCTACTCCGTTCACTGCATCTGCCCTCAGCCGGCGGTAGGAATCCGCATTGAGCATCTTGAGCTCATGGTTGGCGACATTGGCTGTAACGGAGCCTATATATGAGGTATGCACCATGCCGTCGCGTGAACCTTTCTTTGTAGTGACAACGATCACACCGTTGGAGCCGCGTGTGCCGTAGATGGCGGCGGCCGCGCCGTCTTTCAGTATGTCGAAGCTGGCGATGTCGTTGGGATTCAGGTTGGTCAGGTTACCGCCCGGTACGCCGTCGATGACGATGAGCGGCCCAAGGCCTGCAGAACGTGAGGAGACGCCTCGGATCTGGATGGAAGCCTGGTTGTTAGGATCCCCTACACCCGTGTTGGTGATGGAGACTCCGGGCACCTTGCCCTGGATCATCATTGTCGGGTCAAGGGAGCTTGATGTAAGGAAGTCATCGGAGCTGATGTGCGCTACGGTAGATGTCACCTCCTTGCGGTCCATGGTGCCGTATCCGACCACCACTACTTCCTGCAGAAGCTGCTGGTCCTCGACCATACGTATCTCGAGCACGGAGTGGCCGCTGAGCTTGATTTCCTGCGTCTTGTAGCCGACATAGCTCGCCACTATGGTAGCATCTTTCGCGACACCTTTAAGGAGGAATTCACCCTCTATGTCGGTCGCGGCCGCAATGTTGCTGTTCTTCACCTGTACCGTCGCGCCTATAAGAGGTTCTTCGGTCGATGCGTCGATCACGACGCCTGTCACTTCAATTCCCTGAGCCCAGGCAGTCATCGTTGTGCCGATGAAGAATGCGAGCAGCAGCGGAAGCAGTTTGTGCATTTGAGCTTTCATGATGATTTTAATTTTAACACCGTCTTCGTTGACGACGATGCAAAATTAGTCATCCTGCAAGCCCCGGACAACCATTTTAAAGCGAATTAAAAGATATCAAACTAATAAAATTATGATATACAACAATATAATATGAATCTATCCGCTGTAAAATTAAACATTTTCCTTAGAAATTTAAAGCCTTATAAAGGGGTGATTTCCCACTTTATGGCTTCGGAATGGCCTTGATGGCAGCCTCGAAGTCATCGTTGGCGAGAATGGATTTAGACTTCAGTTTTGTCTTGTAGACATAGATGGTCTTCACGGATAGATTAAGGTATTTAGCCACTTCGGCCGGATCGGATATGCCGAGCCGGAGAAGGGCGAAGACGCGCACGTCCATCGGAAGCTCGCCGCTGTCGTTGAGCTCTATCCAGTCCTCCTCCTTGAAGAGACGGTTGAATTCATCGATGAAATTTGGAAAAAGCTTAATGAAGGCGTCGTCGAAGTTTCGGAAGATACGCTGCCGTTCCTCCTTTATGCCCATCTGATAAGGCAGGAACTTAAGCTCATCGTATTTCTTCTCTTTCAGCAGCTTCATGGCGTTCTTTAGGCGCTCCTCCACCTCATTGACGAACACTGTGTTGACATAGAGCGACTGCGTTATGTAGCTATCCTTTATCTCCGACACTTCCCTGAGCTGCGCAATGGTTGACTCCAGTTCTTTATTCGTTTCAGAGAGAGCCATGCGTGAGGCATCGAGCGCATCCGATTTCCTATGCAGCTCGGCGTTTACATTCTCTATTTCCCGGTTACGGTGACGGACCTTCACGAAAAGCACCATGACAGATGCAAGAAGGAAGACAAATCCTGAGAGGATGCCGACCACCCACCACAGCTGATTGCTCCGCCAAGCGTAACGAGCTGAGTCGATCATCTGCATGGTCTTGCTTAGTTCATCGCGGCGGAGATGGGAGTTGTAGAATGATGCGTCATCGAATGCCTGGTGGATCAGTTGATGGGCAAGCGCCAGATCTTTATCCTCATACATCATCTCTGCAAGCATCTTGGCGGCGGTGGTTTCCGTGACGGATCCCCGTATGTCGTTGATAGCGGATAAAGCCAGATGTCTTTTGGCTTCCTCGCGGTTGCCCTTGCCTATATAGGCATGTCCCAAGAGGGAATGCTGTATAGCCTGCTCATGATTGTTCAGGTCAAAACGTTTGAGCAAAGCCAGCCGGTCGGATATCTCTTTATCCAATGATGGATTCTCCATCTGCTCGAGTCCTATTCTGTTCTGATGCCACAGGTAGGAATTTGAATCAGCCGTCTCAGCAAGCTTTTGGGCCACCTCCATCCTTTTGTCACGGTAGATTCGTCCAAGGTCGGTATGCGCACCGCCGGCATATGACTCAAGGTTCTGATAGTAGGAGGTGCAGGTGCGATAATAATCGGCAAGCGCCTCAGACGGAAGTGAGTCCACCACTACAAGTTTGTCCATGTCGGCGGCTTCCTTGAAGTATCCGTTTGATGAAAAGCACTTCATAAGTGCGAAGTTGGACTCTGCAAAAAGTGAAGCGTCTCCGAGTGTTTCTGAAAGATTACGCATGACTGATGCGTAATGATAGGCGGAATCTGACTGGTAGAAGATATATTCCGAGAAGATATCCTTCGCAAGCCGATAGCTGGCCATCATGGACCGACTCTCAGCCAGCGCGTCTTTCAGCGACCTGATGCGCGCTTCCTTCGCCGCGGTGTATTTGGACTGCCGGTCGATCTCGCCGACAAGCTCGGTCATCACTGTATTGATATCCATGACATTACCTACTACCGCTCCGGCAGACAACGTCAGCATCAACAAGATGAGGAAGATACAGCGTGGAAATGGATCGTTGGCTTTTGCAATTTCATTCATGATGACGGAGATTTTTATCAATATACATCAGGATTCTATCTTCCATGATTCGATGCGGCGGGATTCGGATGAGAAGTTGACGCCTATCTTGAAGAGTAGGCGGGGATCCACAGTGAATCTGCAGGCATAGCCCTTCTCATCTATCTGGCGTAGGGCATCGTCCGGAGTCGAATTGTATTTCAGCTCAATGACGTAGACGTACTTCGCTATGGTGAGATAGCCGGCCTGATAGAGAAGAGCTGTCGGATCGGCATTAAGAAGGTCAAGTCCGGCAAGGTCATCGAGGTCCCAATCAGCATTAAGTGTCTGCTCGATGTCGATATCGGCGTCACGCAGTGTCTCAGCGACAAAAGCATCATCCTTACGTAGCGTCTTGAAATCCTGCTGGCCAATGGCGTATCTGTCCTTATCTTCCATAAATCTCAATTTTCTTGCAAATTTAATGCTTTTACAGCTTATTTGCAAATAAACCAGTGGAAAAACAAGCTTATATAGAGGTAGCATATGCTCCACTGACAGGAAAAACACTACAACGGGCGAAAAGTCCTATTGATGAATTCAAAACAGACCATCGGCCACAAAAACAGCCCCGCTTCCGATGGAGCGGGGCTGTTTTTGTCTTCATAGTATTTTATATTTGATTAAGGTCTCTTTTTTGTGTTTTTCTTAAGTATTGAATCAGATTAAGGTATGTTTGTCTTTTCAAGTATTCGGATTAAGATCAAGGCAAGTGAATGAGTGTGTCTTTCTGGTATTAGCTTTCAATTTAGCTTATCTTTATATAGGGTATTTAGCTTATATCTTTTTTATGGGCATCCATTGACGACTTTCAGCATGCGTAGGCGGAGAGCTGCTCGCGGAGGCGCTTGCGTGCGAAGAAGATGCGGCTCTTCACGGTTCCTACGGGGAGGCTGAGCTCCTCTGCGATCTCGCTGTACTTGTAGCCGGCGACGTGCATGTTGAAGGGGATGCGGAACTCGTCGTCGAAGGTGTTGAGCACCGCTGTGATCTCCTTTACGGAGAGGCTTCCCTCCGGAGTCTCGAGTGCGGATTCCTGCGATGTGTTGAGGTGGTAGAGGTCGTCGGTGGTGTCGACGATTGTGGCCTGGCGCACGTTGCGGCGGTAGTTGTTGATGAAGATGTTGCGCATGATGGTCATCACCCATCCCTTGAAGTTTGAGTCGGAGGTGAACTTCTCCTCGTTGTCGAGCGCCTTGAGGGTAGTGTCCTGGAGGAGGTCAGCTGCGGCCTCGCGGTCTGAGGTGAGCTGGTATGCGAAGCTCATGAGGTTTGACTGGAGGTTGAGGAGGTTTGTGCGGAATGAAGTGTTGGATGCCATGATCGTCTTATTTTTAGGTGGATTCGCTTTCGTTCGTCCAGGGTTTGTAAAATTTAGAAAAGATTAAAAGAACCGTGTCTTTGTCTGTATAACGTTAGCAAATTTTTAAATGTTTCGACAAAATTTTGCAACAAGTGCAACAAACCTTAAACAATTTTGCAACAGTCTAAGTTTCAACATATTACACGCGGTTAAATTAATATATCATTATTGAAACAGACTGTTACAGGCGTGCAACAATTCTGTAACAGAATGGTTCATGACAAAATTCAACACCAAACTTAATCAGCTGATATCAACACAGATATAGCCGTAACATTTTGTAAAATCACACAGATTTCATACTTATCTGTAAGTAGCTGTTCAAATTAAAACGATATAATAAATGTCAGGTCATGAATAGGATCTCGCACATCATCCGCTTGCCGATTCCGGCCGCTTTGGCCTTGAAGCTCATTCACGATGCCCGCATCGCTCATTCGCTCCGCGGCCAAATCGCCTCGGAATCGTCAGAGCGGATGATATGCGTTTAATTTGACCAGCTACTTAAGAAATCATAGGAAAGCAAAATGAAATCACTTCCGCTCCTCAGGAAGACTTTCCATACGGCGGGGATTGGCAGGAAACCAGCCCTTTCGGACCCTCTCGCGCTGCTCCTTCACCTCGAGAATCGACCAGAAACATGAAAAGGACGTCACTCCGCAAAGGATGGATGCCGTACCTGTTGTAACAATAGAAAGAATCAGTGTGGCTATGCCGCCAATCAGGAAAAGCCAGTTGCATTTCTGGCCCATATAGTATTCGCCCTTTATTACCAGAGGATGAAAGATGCCGATGATCAGGAATGTCGCCAATCCGATGGCGATACCCTGAAGATTGTATTGTGAAAGAAATTCCTGTATCATTATCATTGTATTCAGTTTTTTTAGTTAATATCGAAGTTCTCAAGTTGATTTCCATCGGCAAAGTTACAATAAAAATCCGGTATTCACTGCATCTATCAAATTAAAATATGATTTCGTATCTATGGATATCATTATTTCACCCGAAGACAGACCTGCTACGCATTCATCCGCCTGCTTCCTTCATCACTGTTAGGGATTCTGCGTGATTGCTTGCTGGGGCGTAGCAGGTCTGTCTTAGGGTGAAGGGATCATCACAGCCAGGCGATAGTTTTGGCGAGTTCATTCATGCGCTCGCAGACAGAGCGAGTCAGTTTTGTGCCGATAGGGAGACAAAGGGAGATGATGGGAAGGCTTGTGGCGGGACTGTTTCCTGCCGTCCTCGTCGACTATGGTTATCTTGGTGGATGCATACCTTCTGCCACCGTTCGTATGAACAATTATCTTGTATGTTATCTGGAAGGAAGGGTATCCTGTATGGAATCAAGATCATCGAAAAGAGTTTGGTCTTCTTCATCGGCTTTTTGGGCTTCAAGCATCTTTCTGCGAGTATTAAAATCGTTGTAGATGGCTTTGACCTTGGCCTCCATTTGAGCGGCAGTAATTTTTCCTTTGTCTTTCAAGACCGGTTTATCTTGGAAATCAAGAAGATTATCTACATTCTTGCGCCAGTATTGCAGTGTAAGGTCCTGACGACCTTTAACTCGCATCTCGGCACTGGTAAGAAAGATTTCTACCAGTCTGTTGAGATCATCAATCTCTTCTGCTTGCAGATAATTCTTCGCAACCACTACATCTCCTCGCCTGACAATATTCCCTTTCCATGATGTCAATCCCATATTTGGGAGATTGGAGTCAGCACGGGCTACAATCAATTCAGCCGCTGTCTGCCGAGTAATCGCATATATAAGTTTATTCTGAGTCTCTGCAAAAAACATCTGGGTGGCCTTGTCGGTCTTGTCATAGTCGCTGCTTAGCTTGAAGAGATCCCTTATCTTCTGATAGAATCTTTTCTCCGACGCACGGATATCACGGATGCGGAGAAGAAGCTCGTCAAAATAATCCACACGCCCATCCGGATTCTTAAGCCTCTCATCGTCCATCGTGAAGCCCTTGATTAGATATTCTGAAAGATGGTCAGTCGCCCATTTGCGAAATTGAGTGCCCCTGACACCCCGCACACGATAACCAATGGCAATTATCATCTGCAAGGAATAATACTCTACGTTATATTCTTTGCCATCTGCGGCAGTTGTCAAATAATATTTGACAACTGACTCTTTATCCAATTCATTATCGGACAATATATTTCCAATATGATGACTGATAGTTTGCTTGGAGGTGGCAAAAAGTTCAGCGATCTGACTCTGGTTAAGCCAGATATTTCCGTCCTTGGCATATAGGGCTACTGACGTGCGCCCATCAGGTGTATTATAGATTATTAAGTCTTTCATGGATTTATCGCAATGAATTATTAAGTATGTCTTTCAGAAGACTTGGCCGTAGGAGGCGCGGTCGAGGGCGCGGTAGCCGATGGCCTCGGCTATGTGGCGGCTGAGGACGGGAGCCGTGACGGCTTCCTCCGGCGTCATGGTGGCGGCGTATTCGAGATCGGCTATGGTGCGGGCTACGCGCAGGATGCGGTCGAAGGCGCGGGCCGACATGTTGAGCTTCGTCATGCGGTCTTTGAGCTTGGCAAGGCCCTGCTCGTCGGGCCAGGCATACTGATGCAGAAGGCGGGAATTCATCTGGGCGTTGCAATGGACTCCCTTTTCTCCCTTGAAACGGGCAGTCTGGACCGCGCGTGCCTTTATGACACGCTCGCGTATCGAGGCGCTTGACTCGGCAGGCGCACGGTTGGCCATATCGTCGAATGCCACCGGCTCAATTTCACACTGGATGTCGATGCGGTCGAGGAGCGGACCGCTGATGCGGTTCATATATTTCGCAACGGCTCCGGCCTGACAGGTGCAACGCTTCGTAGGATGGCCGTAGTAGCCGCAAGGGCACGGATTCATCGATGCCACAAGCATGAACGAGGCAGGATAATCCACCGTATACTTGGCGCGCGAGACAGTTATGGTGCGGTCTTCGATCGGCTGGCGGAGCACCTCCAGTACCGTACGGCTGAACTCCGGGAACTCATCGAGAAACAAGACGCCATTATGGGCGAGCGAAATCTCACCGGGCATAGGATTGGCGCCGCCGCCGACCAGGGCTACGGGAGAGACGGTATGATGCGGGGTGCGGAAGGGGCGCCTGGTCATCAGCATGGAGCCGCGGTGAAGCTTTCCGGCTACGGAATGTATCTTCGTAGTCTCAAGCGCCTCAGCGAGGCTGAGGGGAGGAAGTATGGAAGGAAGACGCTTAGCCATCATCGACTTTCCGGCTCCCGGCGGCCCGACCATCAATATGTTGTGGCCTCCGGCGCATGCCACTTCGAATGCCCGCTTCACACTGTCCTGACCCTTCACTTCAGAGAAATCGAAGTCATAACTATCGGCCTCGGCCGCGAATATCTCGCGCGTATTGATTATGGTAGGCTGCAGCTCGGAGATGCCGGCAATGATGCCTACGGCTTCCGCCAATGTCTTCACGCCATATACTTCGACTCGATTTACTACGGCCGCCTCCGTGACATTGGCTTCAGGCACTATGAGACGCTTAAACCCATATTCCCTCGCCTTTATGGCCATCGGGAGCGCACCCTTTACCGGAAGCACACTGCCGTCGAGCGAGAGCTCCCCCATTATCATATATTCCGAAAGATGCTCCGTAGGGACCTTCTCATTTGAAGCGAGCACTCCGATCGCCATAGGGAGATCGAATGCGGCCCCCTCCTTCTTGACGTCGGCCGGAGAAAGATTGACCACAGTATTCTTGTGAGGGAATCCGATGCCGCTGTGCTGCAGAGCGGTGGTGATACGCGTATAGGACTCCTTGACGGCAGTGTCAGGAAGCCCCACGATACTGAAACCTATGCCCTTCTGCACTACGGTTTCTATCGTCACCAAAAAGGCATCAATGCCGGAAATCGCGGCCGAATATACTTTGGTCAGCATTTGTCTTCGCTATTATGAATTCTTCTTAGGTTTAGGGACCTGCTTCTCCATCAGCTTACGGAACTCCGCGGCGGCAGCCTTAAGGTCGTCGCCGGCATACGTCTCCTTCGCGCCCTTATCCTTCACCACAAACCAAGGCACCCTTACGACACCCATCCTCACCATATCCTCCTCCACGACACCCCTCGGCTGCCATGCGCGCACCACTCCCTTGAGCGAATCCCTGCGGATGGCGTTGACCCAGGTCATACTGTCGGAATCCATATATATATCGGCCATCACCCTCTTGGCAGAATCAGGATATGCCTTGGCAAGGACTTTCATGGAGTCTACGGCTTCCTTGCGTGCTGTATTGTTTTCCCTAAAGAAATATATGAACGACGGACTGACGAACTTCAAGGTATCGGAACCGTTGTCGCGCGAGCGAAGCGGGAGGGTCTTCATTCCGGAGTCTTTGGCATACTCCAGATTTCCCTCGGAAGTAGTGATGAATTCGATGCCCAGAAGATCGGAGACTCCACACATCTCAATGAGCTGATGGGAGCGCGCCCCTTTGTCGATGGAATTCCAGAGCCCTACAAATCCGGCAGGGTCCTTACGGCGGTTCCATTCGGTCAGCATAAGGATAGACGAAAGCTCATCCTTGGGGTTTTTCCTCACATATTCCTCTATCCTCTTATGGAAAGCCACAGTATCGTCTTTCTGCTGATAGGCTGCCTTGCGCCAATCGCTCCAGCGCTCGGAGATCTTGTTGCCGGTGACGGTCCATGAGCCCATGTCCCTGCCGTCGCCTGAAATCCTGATCTCGTCGCCACGCTCTGCATAGATGATCATGGAGTTGCCGGGAAGCGAGGCGTCGCTGACATATACGAGGGTCGGGAGGCGCGTCACCCCATCGACCGATGCCATACCTTCCTGAATGGTGACGGTGCGCTCTATCCAGCGCCCTTTTCGGGAGTCCCACGCGTAGTATGACATCAGATAGTTGCCGGGATGGTCTTTAGGAAACTCGAAATCGACCTTGAATTCATTCTTCACGCATCCTCCGAGCATAATGGCCATGAGGCACGCCCAGACGGACAATATCCTATATGTGAAAGTCTTCATCGTCTTCATAGCGCAAATTTAACGATTCTTATCCATTCGTGCAAATAAGTGGCTTACAAAAACGCAAAAACCCGCCGACCTCCACAGGCCAGCGGGCTTTTTGCTTCGTCGGACGGCCTGCATGCTCCGGCCGACGCAACATTCGAACCTTAATATTTATATTAACCTAATCTAAACCTAAAATGCGTTTTGCGCTATTGAGAATCAATCTTTGTATTTGAGGGATTGGCCTACCTGGAGGGGAAGGCGATAGGAGATCCTGTCGGAAGAGTTGCCGATGAGGAGCTCGAACTTACCGGGCTCTACAGTCCACATCTTATCCGCGGCATCATAGAAGGCGAAGGCATCCTTGTCGAGGGTAAGCTTCACTTCGCGGGTCTCGCCGGGCGCGAGGTTTACCTTTCCGAAGGCCTTGAGTTCCTTATAGGGGCGAGCTACAGAGCTCTTTTCGTCGCGGACATAGAGCTGCACCACTTCCGAACCTTCGCGGTCGCCGGTATTCGTCACAGGGACAGTCACGGTCACAGTGCCATTGCCGTCGAAGGTCTTAGATGACAGAGCAGGCTGGCCGATCTTGAAGGTGGTATAGCTGAGACCATGGCCGAAAGCGTAGTTGATGCGGTCTTTCTTCAGTTTGTCGGTATAGCGGTAGCCTACGTCAAGGCCTTCCTTATATGTCACGTCGCCGTTGACACCGGGATACATCTCGGCATCGCCATTGGCATGCGCGGCGTAGTCCTTGAGGTCTTTCGCGAATGTGATGGGAAGCTTGCCGGAGGGATTCACCTTACCGAATATCACGTCGGCGATGGCATTGCCCGCCTCCGAGCCGATATACCAGCCCTGCACGATCGCGGGCACCTTATCGCGCCACGGCATCGCATAGGAATTGCCTGTAAGGTTGACCACTACAAGATTGGGATTGGCAGCGGCAAGCGCCTCGATCACCGCATCCTGTCCGTAGGGGAGATTGTAGTCCTGGCGGTCGGCGCCTTCGGCGTCCTGATGGTCAGACTTATTGAGGCCACCGATGAATATCACCATGTCGGCATCCTTAGCAGCCCTCACGGCGTCGGCGATAAGCCGGTCGGCGCTTCGGCTTTCGCTGAGGTCCTGGCCGGTCTTCACGCCGTTGTATTCTCCGGTCACGTCTCCCACATAGCCACGCTCGTATACGACCTCGATGCCTTTATCCGAGGCAGCCTTCCTGATACCGTCGAGCGGAAGAGTCTCACGCTGCACCTTCAGAGAAGAGGAACCGCCTCCTACAGTCATCATCTTTATGGCGTTCTCACCCACCACGAGGATCTTCTTTGCGTTTTCAGCAGGGAGGAGGTTTTTATCGTTTTTCAGCAAGACGATACCCTCGCCGCCAATGCGGCGTGCGGCAGCGTAATGCTCATCGCTGTTCATCGAGCCATACGGGCGGTTGCGGTCCATCTCGGTGCGCATGATGAGGCGGAGCACGCGTGCAGCCTTGTCGTCGAGATCAGACATAGGGAGCTTTCCTTCCTCAATCGCCTTCAGATAGGGAGTAGCGAGGTAGTAGTTGTCGTATGCGTTGCTGGCACCCCAGTTGAGGCCGTTGGTCCAGGATCCGAACTCCATGTCGAGGCCGTTCTGGGCTACCTTCTCAGTATTGTGGACCGCACCCCAGTCGCTGATGGCAACCCCGTCGAAGCCCCAGTCTCCTTTAAGGATATCGAGAAGCAACGTCTGGTTTTCGCATGCATGGTCGCCGTTGTATTTGTTGTAGCCCGGCATAATGCTCCAGGTGCCGCCGTCTTTCACGGCTGCCTTGAACGCGGGAAGATATATCTCATGGAGCGTACGGTCGTCGACAAGGACATTTACATGGTCGCGGTCCACCTCCTGATTGTTGAGCGCATAATGCTTCACACATGCTGCCACGCCATTGTCCTGTACTCCCTGGATATAGGGAACCACCATCTGCGCCGACAGATACGGATCCTCACCCATATATTCGAAATTACGCCCGTTGAGCGGAGTGCGGTAGATATTCACGCCCGGACCAAGGAGAACGTTTTTATTTCTGTATCGAGCCTCTTCTCCTATAGACTGACCGTAGATGGCCGACATCTCAGGATTCCATGTAGCGGCCAGACATGTAAGCGCAGGGAAAGCAACGCAAGAGTCATTGGTGGCACCGGCCTGCTCCCATTCATCCCAAAGCACGTCGGGACGCACCCCGTGAGGACCATCCGTACACCATATTCCGGGGATACCGAGCCTCTGTACGCCTGGAGAGCTGAATTTGCTCTGCGCATGAATTATCGCTACCTTCTCGGCAGTCGTCATTCTCGACAACGCGTCCTGCACTCGTGACTCAATAGGTTGCGAATCGTCAAGATAGACCGGAGTCGGCTTCCCGGCATTTCCGTTGAAGGCGACGCATATCATTGCTGCTGCTAAAATCTCTGCTTTGAATTTCATATCAGGTCAGTTTTTTATATTGAGATTGGGGGAAAAGAGGTCTTGAATCCTCGACTGCAAAATTAGTAAAGATTTCATACAAATCCACGTGAGAGAATCATATAGTAAAAAAAATAGGAAGCTTCCTACGACATAACATATTGACAGCATACAAGTTAGCAATACACGTAAATTATCCATTAGGTAAAGCGGAGTTAATAACGGATTTCATCGATCCGGGAGTTTTCATCGTGGCATGCTCTATCGTCATCGTCACCTATCGGGAAGCGAGGCCCTTATGGAAGAAAAAGAAGCGCTATCCCAGTCCGATTTTAACAAATGTTAAAATCCATTAACCATATAGAATCTTAATGAAAAAATAACTAAATTTGCGTTTTAACAGCCAAATCATGAAATTTAGGAAATTCTTACATATTGCCATGCTTTTCGTAGCCATGATTTCAGGCTACACAGTGTCGCACGCAGCAACTCAAATAGACAAGGAAAACCAGTTACTTCTGCAAAGGCTTGACTCAATCATCACCAACCAGAGCGAGCTTGTGAAAGAGAAAGAGATCCGCATCTCAGGTCTCAGGCAATCCCTTGCCAAGGCAAATGACAGCCGGGAACGACTGGGACTATCGAAACAGCTCTATGACGAATACATAGTGTTTGACTCCGACTCAGCACTCTACTATGCCAAAGAGAGTGGAAAGCTGACCTCCAAAGTGATGCCGGACAACTACGATGAGATAACCAGATGGAAACTCAACGAAGCATTCATATACACAGTGCAGGGACTTCACGACACCACGCTGAAGCTGCTCGACGGCATAGACTCCTCCCGGCTTAGTCCGGATATGAAGGGAATGCTTTTCTCTACATTCTCCTATATATATTCGATGCGCTCCGTCTATCTACTGCCCAACAAGGAAATGCAGAGGAAAGACCTCATAATGGCAAACCAATACCGAGACTCCATACAGGCGCTAAACCTTCCTGAGAACCACAACCTTTTATGGGTGCCTATAGCCGCAGGCATTGACCGCGAGGGTTTCGACGTCACGAAACTCGATATCACGGCACTTAAGGAGAAGGTAGACCGGGCAAATACTCCATCAAGAGAGAATGCCATCGATTCCTATTGGCTTTCAAGGGTATACGAATCCATGGGCGACAATGAATCCATGGTGAAATACAAAACCAAGGCCGCCATCAACGACGCCCTGATAGTAAACCGCGAAATAGCAGCCATTCAGGAACTCGCTACCTATCTATTTGAAAAAGGCGACCTCAACCGTGCCTACAACTACCTTATATATACAGTAGAGCAGGCCAACCTCTACCATAACCGCTACCGAATGGTCAACCTATCAGATGTACTCCCCACCGTACGCGACGCCTACCGGGAGGAACTCGAGAAGCGCGACCAACGGCTGACAATCTACGTCGTCGTGCTCGGCATCCTATCCATCATATTGATAGCCAGCATCGTATTCATCGTCATCGAGATGCGGAGAATCAAACGTATGCGCAACCTCCTTAAGGAAGCCAACGAAGAACTGCACGAATCAGTGAAACAGCGCGACAAATCAATCTGCCAGCGCGATGAGGCAATATCGGAGCTTGAGAAGGCCAATGCAGACCTGAATGAGGCCAACAAGCAGAAGCTCAGCCTATTGGCATATGCGTTCAAGCTCACCACCCAGTATATCAACGCCCTCGAAGGCTACCGGAAGAAGCTGCTGAAGAAATATAAAGTGAAGCAGATCGACGACCTCGGAGTGCTTATCAACGATCCTGAGCTCATAAAGGAGCAGTATCAGGGTTTCTATGAGAGCTTCGACAAGACCGTACTTTCAATCTACCCCGATTTCGTAGAGGACTACAACAAGACCGTAGGTGACGACAACCGTGTATCTCCCGAATCAATCGCAAAGACAAAAACACTCAACACCAAGCTGCGCATATATGCCCTGCGCCGCCTCGGCATCTCCAAGAGCGCGGAGATAGCGGAGATGCTCAACGTATCGATCCGCACCGTCTACAACAACCGCACCTCCGGCAATTCAGAGGAAGAATGAGCCGTTTTTCTCTAACCGGCATAGCACTTCAATTTACTTATACATCATTTTAAACAATCTGAATGACAGCGATATAACATCGCTGTCATTTACCTTTATATTCTCCCCCCGCGATTATACGGACGGAATTGCTAACTTTGCAACCGTCATTACTCCTGACATCGCAAAAAATCAATCAAAACAGTAAACAATCAAAACTAACCAAAATGAATACTAAACTCATAATCTGGTTTCTTTCCATCGCGGCATGCCTTCCCATCATGGCATGCGGAGAGTCATCGAAAGATGATCCCACACCATCCGGACAGACAGTGACCGTCAGCGCCACCCCGGAAGCGCTCTCCGCAGGTCCGGAAGCAGCAGCCCTTGAACTCATAGTCAAAGCCAACGCCGACTGGGCAATCCGTACGGATGCGGACTGGGTGACCCTACGCCCCAGCGGAGGAGTGAAGGACACCGACGTAAAGGTACAGGTGTCGATCACCGCCAACAGCGGAATGGATGAGCGCAACGCAACCCTCAATATAGTATCGGGAGGCAAGACGGTCAAGACTGTATCCCTGACGCAGGGATTCGTCACGAAAGCCACTCCCTCCACAAAGTCGCTGACCATGGGAGGACAGGAATCCTCCACCTCCTTCACAGTGAGCGCCAACGCCGATTGGACACTAAGCTGCGACGCCGCATGGCTCACAGTCGCACCCGCCAAGGGAGGCAAAGGAGACACCGCAGTAGAAGTAAAGGCCAAGGCTAATGACTCATCCGCCACACGCGAGGCCACCATCACTCTCGAATGCGGCAGCGACAAGTCGGAGATCAAGGTAGGTCAGCTGAGCGATGTAGTGAATGCTCCGGAAGGATACACACTCGTATGGAGCGACGAGTTCAACTCCGGCCCCGTGCCAGGCAGCGACTGGACCATCGAGAACTGGGCTCCCGGCCATGTCAACAACGAGCTTCAGACCTATACATCCAAAGAAGTGGACGGCAAGCGCACGCTTGAAGTAAAGGACGGATTCCTCTACATCAACTGCTTCAAGGGCTCTGACGGCAAGGTATATTCCGGACGCATGAACGCCAAGCCCAACACAGGCTGGACCTACGGCTACTTCGAGGCCCGCATCAACCTGCCAAAAGGTAAGGGCACATGGCCGGCATTCTGGATGATGCCCAGCAATGTGGACTGGAACAAGAATCCCTGGCCCTATTGCGGCGAAATCGACATAATGGAGGAAGTAGGCGCGGATCCCAACCGAGTATCATCATCGCTCCACACCGGCAACTACAACCACACCAAGGGGACACAGAAGACCCATGAGATGTATTGCGCGGGAGCCGAGGGAGAATTCCACGTATATGCCTGCGAATGGACTCCTGACGCGATCACCACCTATGTCGACGGCAAGGTGCAGCTCAGCGTTACAAAGGCGGCCATGGGCGCCGACCACGACAGCTGGCCCTTCCACTACGCCTTCTATCCCATCCTCAACCTCGCATGGGGCGGCGACTGGGGCGGCTACAAGGGAGTGGACGAAAGCGTGCTTCCCGTCAGCATGATCGTAGACTACGTGCGCATCTTCCAGAAATAAACTCCATCAATGCATAATGCATAATGCATAATTATGCTACGCAATTCAGAACATGGATTCGGAATTCATGATGCCACACTATAAGCAGCAAAAGAAAATAACCCAATATACTTACTAACTAATCAATTTCCAGATGAAGAAGTTAACCTTATTTCTAATCGCGATCCTGACTTGCCTCGGCGCTTACGCCCAGGATGTCAGAGTCTCCGGTAAGGTGATATCCTCGCTCGACGGAGAGCCGCTCATCGGAGCCACCGTAATGGTGAAAGGCACTGCTACAGGCACTGCCACCGATATCGACGGCGCGTTCGTAATCAATGCTCCCACAGGCTCCACCCTGTATTTCAACTACATCGGCTGCACTCCGCAGGAGCTTAAGGTGACAGGTCCGATGTCAGACGTCACCATCCAGATGATCGAGGACTCCCAGATCCTCGACGACGTAGTGGTGGTAGGCTACGGCACACAGAAGAAGAGCGTCGTGACGGCCGCCATCTCGAAGGTGGGCGAAGAGACTCTCTCGCAGACAGCTCCGGTCAATGTGCAGAACGCACTTAAGGGTGTAGCCGCAGGCGTGACCGCGACTACTGCCAACGGTCAGCCCGGTTCGAGCGCGCAGATCCGCGTACGCGGTGTCGGCACAATCAACAACTCCAACCCCCTCTATATCGTAGACGGCATGCCTATCGACGGCGGCATCGACTACCTCAACCCCTCCGATATCAAGAGCATCGAGGTGCTTAAGGATGCCGCTTCCGGTGCGGTATACGGTGCGCGCGCGGCAAACGGCGTCGTACTCGTGACCACCAAGAACGGTGTCGAGGGTCGCGCCAAGATCACATACGACTTCACCTACGGCTGGCAGTCGAAGCTGAAATCGATCGACATCCTCAACGCCACCCAGTATGCCATCATGAAGAACGAGGCTTACCTCAACACAGGCCAGCCCGCACCCTACGCCGACCCCTACAGCTACGGACAGGGCTACGACTGGCAGGCTGCCATCTTCAACGACAACGCACCGATGATGAACCATCAGGTGACCGTATCGGGCGCAAGCGAAAAGATCAACTACTTCCTCTCTTTCGGCTACTACAAGCAGGAAGGCATCATCGGCGGCAACTACGACCAGTCGAACTATGACCGCCTCACACTTCGCGCCAACAACATCTACACGCTCTTCGACGACTCGAAGAAGCGCAACTGGCTCAATAAGTTCACTCTCACCACTAACTTATCATATGCCCGCATCCACTCCATCGGCTTCGGCGGCGGTGGCGGCTACTACGGCGGCGCCATCACTAACGCACTCGGTATGTCGCCGATGCTGACCCCGACCCTCGCTCCCGGCTCAGCAGAATACCAGCACCAGCTGGACTTCTACGCAGGCAACGACAAATACGTGCCCCGCTATGACGCAGCCGGCAACCTCTACACAGTGCCCGAGGCATTCGGAGGCGGCTATCAGGAGCTCACCAACCCGTTCTACGGATGGTCGTTCCCCGCAGGCAAGAACTGGAGCCATAAGTTCGTCACCAACATCGTAGGCGAGCTCCAGATCTGGGACGGCCTCAAATACCGCATCAGCTTCGGCGGCGACCTCGCCTTCTGGGGCAGCAACTCCCACTCAGAGCCCAGCTACTACAGCAACCTGAACAACACCGACGCCATCCACGCTTCCGCATACTCCGAGATGAACCGCGGATGGACATGGCAGCTCGAAAACCTCATCTTCTACGATAAGGAATTCGGCGACCACCACCTCAACGTAGTGCTCGGCGAATCAGCGAAGTAGGGCACAGGCTGGTGGATCAACGCATCGGCCAACAAGCTCTACAACTTCTCCAAGCCTTGGGTGACAGTGGCTCAGGGATCTCCCGGCGAGGAAGACGGCGGCAACCGTACAGGCAACGCCGGCCCGAACTCCGCATGGCCCAAGCTCCTCTCCTACTTCGGACGAGTATCATACGACTTCGGCAGCCGCTACATGGTGCAGGCTACAGTACGCCGCGACGGCTCCTCTCGCTTCGGCGCCAACCACAAGTGGGCTACCTTCCCCTCCTTCTCCGCAGGTTGGAACATCACCAACGAACCCTTCCTCGAGACCCGCCCTCAGTGGTGGAACAACACCAAGCTCCGTGTATCCTGGGGTAAGAACGGTAACGAGGCCATCGGTGACTTCGCCTACACAGTGATGACCAACGGCAACAACAACTACTATTTCGGTCCCGAAGGATCAAGCCAGACCTACGGCTCCAAGGCTTCCGGCCTCGCCAACCCCGACCTTAAATGGGAGGAATCCACTCAGACCGACATAGGCCTCGACCTCGGCTTCCTCGACAACTCGCTGCAGTTTACCTTCGACTGGTATAAGAAGCGCACTACCGGCATGCTTATGACCATGATGATCCCGACATATGTAGGCGAGACGAAACCCATCGGCAACGTCGGCACAATGGACAACACTGGCGTGGAATTCGACATCCGCTGGGCACGCACATTCGGCGAAGTTGAAGTGAACCTCGGCGGCAACCTCTCATACGTGAAGAACAGACTCGTCGACCTCGGCAACTCCGATGGCTGGAGGTCTGAGGTATCCAACGGCACGGCCGGCGACATCGCACGCTCGATGAACGGCGAGGTATTCCCCTTCTTCTACGGCTACAAGACAGCAGGTATCTTCCAGAACCAGGCGGAGGCTGACGCCTACAACGAAAAATACGGCCTGACTTCCGGTCAGACTTCATGGTATGCCCAGCCCGGCGACGTAGTCTTCGTAGACACCAACGGCGACGGCACCATCAACGCCGACGACCGCACAAAGATCGGTAAGGGTCTTCCCGACTGGACCTATGGCTTCAACCTCGGTCTCGGATGGAAAGGCTTCCAGCTGACAGCTTACTTCCAGGGCGTATGGGGCAACAACATCTACGACGCATCGCTCCGCGGCGACACTCCGGCCAAGAACATGCCATCCTGGATGCTCAACCGCTGGACCGGCGAAGGCACCTCCAACAAGATACCCATCTACCGCCTCGGCGACTCCCGCAACTGGCAGAGCTCCGACATCTACATCCACGACGGCGCTTACCTCCGCTGCGCAAACCTCACACTCTCCTACTCACTCCCCTACAACATCATCAGCAAGGCTGGCCTGAGCAATGTAAAGGTGTTCGTAATGGGTGAGAACCTCTTCACAGCCACCAAGTACTATGGCTTCACTCCCGAGGTAGGCGACGGCGTCAACATCGGTATCGACTACGGCAACTACCCCGAGGCCCGTACGTTCTCAGTAGGTTTCAACGTAGCTTTCTAAACTGCATACCAACTTAAAACGATTATCGAAATGAAACTAAATAAAAAACTATTCCTCCTTCCCGTTGCGGCGATGGGACTCGGCCTCACTTCCTGCGGAAGCGAATGGCTCGACATCACCAACAACACGCAGGACACCGTAGAGGACTACTATAAGACAGAAGACAACATACAGCAGGCCGTCGTAGCCGCCTACGACCCTCTGCACTGGTTTGACTACGCCAACAACTACTGCGGCATGAACATCTATCCGGAAGTGATTGCCGATCAGGTGCTGCCGGGCGGCGGCGACGTCAACGACATGAACCAGTGGAAGACAGTCTTCAACTTCAACACAACCGCTACTGTCGTGCTCGACACCAACTACTCGAATGCATATTCCGGCGTAAAGCGCTGTATCGACGCCCTCAGGTACATGTACAACTACTGGGAGCCAAAGACAGACCAGGAACTCGCCAACCGCGAATACTACGAGTCGCAGGTGCTGGCCCTCCGCGCCTTCTTCTACAACTATCTGTGGCACTGGTGGGGCAATATTCCATACTACGACCAGGCCCTGAGCGCCGACAACGGCTATCTCGCCACTCAGTACTCGGCCGATGAAGTGTATGAATTCATCATGCAGGACCTCGAGAGGGTAATCGAATTAAACCGTCTGCCCGAGAAATGCACGGGCTCGGAACTGGGCCGCGTGACCAAGCACTTCGTCTACATGCTTTATGCAGAGGTAGTGATGTATCAGAACGACGCCAACCGCAAGTCAACCGCCCTGAAATATATGGAGGAAATCATCAGCTCCGGCAAATATCAGCTCGCCAGCGACTTCGCATCCATCTGGGATGTCACCGGAGAATGGTGTAACGAATCCGTATGGGAGATCAACTACTCAGACTATCTCGGCGGCCGTAACTGGAGCTGGGGCGGAACAGCAGGCGGCACCGTAGTGCCCGGCATGATCCTTCCGCGAGGCTATGATTCACGCGACGGCATCCATGACAACACGGGCTGGGGCTTCGGCACAGTTCGCAAGTCTACCTACGACTCCTACGATCCTGCCGATACCCGCCGTGACGCCTCTATCTGGCAGCCCGAACCGGGATCATACAACGTGGGATATCAGGACACCGGCTACTTCCTCGCCAAGTATGCAGGCAAGATCGGCGGCAACGCAGGCAATATCGCCGACGCCATCCTCAACTACAACAACAACCTCCGTCTCTACCGCTATGCGGAGACACTGCTCAACGCCGCAGAACTCGGCTCGCCCAACGCACAGCAGTATCTCGACATGGTACGCGCACGCGCCGGCCTTGGATCAGTACCCGCTACACTCGACAACATCATTCAAGAGCGCGCATGGGAGTTCCTTGGCGAAGGCAAGCGCTACTGGGACCTCATCCGTACAGGTCTTGCAAAAGACTATCTTGTGGAGGGCCACGAGTATCTCGACGACCGCACCGGCAACTACACCGACAACAAGAAGTATCTCCCCTTCCCGCAGTCGGAAATCGATATCTGCCACGGCACACTGAAGCAGAATGACGCTTATTTCCAGTAATTCACTCTCACCCAACAGACAGACAAAATGAAGACTACAAATAAAATCTTAGGCTTCGCCTCAATGGCGGGAGTGATGCTCGCCATGGGCTCTTGCTCTACCGAGCCTAACTTCCAGCCTTCGATGGCGGGACTTCCGCAGGCTTCCGACTATCAGATCGGAATCACTGTAGACGAACTCAACAACGTAGAGCTAAACATCCTCGACAAGGACGGACAGAACGCCAAGGGAGTATATCCCATCTGGTATGTCAACGAAAGCACCCGCCCCTCGACTGCCCTCACCTACCGCGACCTCATCACCATCGCGGGAGACTATCCCGTAGAGATGAAGGTGGGCAACGCCAACGGCGTGTCGGAAGGCTCGGTCATGGGCAGCATCCACATCGACAAGACCATCTTCGACTTCGTTCCTTACATGACAGCCCTTACCAACGGCTCGACCAAGGAATGGGCCGTAGACGGAACCGCCGACGGCAACATGGGCTGCGGTCCGGCTTCCAATCCCACCGAATGGTGGAACGGAGGCCCCGGCGCCAAGGAGGCGGAAGGCGTATATGCTAACGTCCTTACTTTCGGCAATACTGGTTCGGAGACAGAGGGTTCATACGTATATGATCCGGGTACATCCGGCACATTCTATGTCAACAAGGGAGTCAACTCCCTTCCCGGATATGAAGTCAACAATCCGGAAAATGACGAAGACTTCCGTGTAGCGGCACACGTAGTGAACTCAACATTCACCCTTTCCCCGGAAGGAGCCAACCTCTATCTCGTGCTTCCAGCCGACACTCCCTTCCCTTACATCCCCTCTGAGGAAGGTTTTGCAAATCCGAAATACAGGATTACAAACTTCAGCAGAAACTCCATCACCCTCGTTCAGGATCTCGACGGAATCTCCTGGCAGTATATCATCGCTCCGAAGGCTGAGGCTGACGTGACTACTACCGGCTTCAAGTATGACTTCGAGCACAACCTCTGGAAAGACGCTGTAGTCACGGTTGCTTCCACTTGGTTTGCCGACGGCGGCTGGAACGAGCTTCCGAATCAGCCAAGTGTGGAACTGACAGCCAACAAGGGCATCAAGTTCCATACCCCCGCTGAGATGGGCAACGACCAGTGGCAGGGTCAGGTGCATGTGGAGACCGATATCGAGGTTCACTCCGGCATCACATACGACTTCTCCTGCAACGTCAATGTCCCCAAGGCAGGCGCAGTGACAGTCAAGGTGCAGAAACTCGGCGACGACGGCACATTCTTCACGGAAGACCGCGTTGATGTAGATCCTAACGGTTCGATCGTATGGTTCTCCGACGTAGAGGGCTTCGACGGCACCCTCAAGATCGCCTTCGACTTCGGCGGCTACGGCGACTGCGACATCGAGGTAAGCAACATCGTATTCAAGGAGCATCAGTATGACGACGGCACAGTGATTCCGGCAGCTGCCAACGCACCCGTGATCTCCGATGCCGACAACATCTTCGCAGGCTTTGAAGTAGTGAAATATTCCACATGGTTTGCCGACGGCAACTGGAGCGCCGACGCCATCACCCAGCCGGAGATAATCTTCCTCGAGGACGGCTACAGCTTCATCGCTCCCGAAGGATTCGGCGACACCCAGTGGCAGGGTCAGGTGCATGTCTGGACCAACGTAGAGACTTCGGCCGACAACAAGTATGACTTCATGCTGACCATCGAGTCTGACAAAGACATCAATGGCGTGACAGTCAAGATCCAGAAGGGCGACTCGCTCGGCGAGGATACCGACACTGACGACAATGTGGCCTTCGGAACTGACCGTGTCGACGTAGAGGCAGGCGTGCCTTATCTCTACTACTTCAAGAACAAGCAGGGCATCGACACCAAGAACCTTCAGGTCTGCATGGACTACGCAGGCGCCCCCGGAAAAGCCAACATCACGGTTTCCAACATCCGCATGCAGATAGCGAAATAAGAAATCCGAGAAAACTATCCATCAAGCCCTCGGCATCCGCCGGGGGCTTTCAATTTTAAACAATACCTTTATGAAACTCAAACAGACCCTCCTCTCCCTTCTGCTCGCACCCATGGCATGGAGCTGCGGCGACAAGGCGGCTGAGAGCACGACATCAAACAAAGACCGATTCATTCAGGTCAGCGGGAAGGACCTCGTGAAGCCGGACGGCTCCAAATTCTTCATCACCGGTACCAACCTCGGCAACTGGCTCAATCCGGAAGGATATATGTTCGGCTTCCAGCGCATGAACGCTCCGCGCCAGATCAACGAACTCGTCAGCGAACTCGTAGGCCCCGACAAGGCGGCGGAGTTCTGGGCTGCATTCAAGGACAACTACATCACCAAGGCCGACGTAGACTTCATCGCATCGACGGGGGCCAACACCATCCGCCTCCCCTTCCACTACAAGCTCTTCACCGATGAAGACTATATGGGGCTGACCAAAGACCAGGATGGTTTCGCGAGGATCGACAGCGTAGTGAGCTGGTGCAAGGCCAACGACCTCTACCTCATCCTCGACATGCATGACGCCCCCGGCGGGCAGACCGGCGACAACATCGACGATTCATACGGCTATCCCTGGCTCATGGAGAGCGAGAAGAGCCAGCAGCAGTTCTGCGACATCTGGCGTACCATCGCCGACCGCTACAAGGACGAGGAGACAATACTCGGCTATGAGCTGATCAACGAGCCGATCGCGACCTATTTCGAGAATCAGGACGAACTGAACTCGAAGCTTGAGCCGCTCCACAAGCGGGCGGTGGCCGCCATCCGCGAGGTGGATCCCGACCATGTGATCCTGATCGGAGCTCCGCAGTGGAACAGCAACTTCGAACCGTTGAAAGACACCGACTATGACCCGCAAATCATGTTTACCTGCCACCGCTACGGCGGTCCGGCCACGGCTGAGGCCATCCAGTCGTTTATCGACTTCCGCGACAAGAGCGGGCGCCCGATGTATATGGGAGAGATAGGCCATAACACCGACGAATGGCAGGCCGACTTCGTGAAGGTGATGAAGGACAACAATATCGGCTACACCTTCTGGCCCTACAAGAAGAAAGACAATAGCTGCATGGTGGGCGTGACGATGCCCGAGGAATGGGAGGAAGTGATGCGCTTTGCGGAGGCTCCCCATCATACCTACGCGGAGATACGCGAGGCCAAGCCAGACCGCGCCAAGGCGCAGGCGGCCCTCGACAAGTTCATCCGGCAGTCGCGCTTCGAGAACTGCACCCCGCAGGTGGGCTATATCGAATCGATTGGCCTCACGATGCCGAAGTAAGTGATGACACCATAATAAAAAGAATAAAAAGCATCCCGGGTGGGATGCTTTTTTTATTTTAAGACTGGCCTTTCACTATGATAACCTAAGAAAACAGGCTTCCTTCTACCAAAGCATTTTGTAATTATTTTTTAGATACATGAGATATATCCCATCATGGGGATAATCTAACTTGCCTATAACTTGCCGACAAGTACTATACATGATTTAGCAATCAGCTAATAACCCTTAATATCAACAAATTAATAAATAACATTAACTTGCCTACAAGTTGCCTATGATAGATTCAGACCATTAAGTAGCTGGTCAAATTAAACGCATATCAGCCGCTCTGACGATTCCAAGGCGATTTGGCCGCGGAGCGAATGAGCGATGTGGGCATCGTCAATGAACATCAAGGCCAAAGCGGTAGGAATCGACAAGCGGATGATGTGCGAGATCCTATTCATGACATGAACTTTTATTGTATCGTTTTAATTTGAACAGCTACTTATTGGTATATTCAATTTAGTTTTAGCATCTATAGGAAGAAGTACCTTTACTGACGAATCGTGGATTTTCCAGATCTTCAAGAAAGGTCTCATCTCGTTTTTAAGGGCTTCCGTCAGTGTGACCAACTCCTGCTTCTCAACATTCTTTTCCACAGGAAAATTTATGATGAGAATGAAGCGTATTCTATCTAAATTGACACATTTTTCCTTTAAGGACAAATCCTCTTTTCTCTGTCGTCCATGGCGTCCTTCTGAAATGGCCTGTAGAATATAGAAGGAATCTATAAACTTCTTGCATATGGAGCGTAGGAAATGCTGGTAGTTGTCGTATATTTCCCATGTCTTGGGCAATGGGGCGCCATTCAAAGATACCACTCCTACCTTCCCGTCGGCTTTACGGGGCACTGATCTTTTCGCTTCTATAAAACAGTGATGACCCTCAATGAAGCTTATACATTCACAAGCCATATTGTTTGATGTGCTTTTACACTGAGACCTTTTTACAAGAGGATCTTCTTCTATACGGAAGCAATTGTCTTCGGCAAACTCAAACTCCATGCCGGATTCAGTGAATCGGATCATAGCGATAATTCCTCTTCGTAAAGCCTGACGGATTGGTCAATAATTGGATTTTCAGGCATACCCTCCTTCAGATCACTGACCTCCACCCTTCCGTCCTTATCAAAGGACATAACCGGAATTGATATCTTCAGTGTGTTGGCTAAAAGGTACAGCTTTTTAATCACAAAATATGAATGGCTTGCAATGAAGAACTGCATACCGTAGTCCGCAAGCAGCCCGATAATATCCAGCAGCTCAATCAAGAGTCCAGGATGAAGTCCAGACTCAGGCTCATCGATAAAAACAATGGAGTCTTTTGTCAGGAAGTGATTGCCTATCAGTGTGTCAAAGATAGCAATCTTCTTAGTTCCTTCCGATGTAATGTTTATGTCGTAGGTATACTTTCCTTGGACATATTGCCACATCTGCCTATCCTTTGAATAGACGATATGGCCGCCTAAGGCAGATTCCAATCGTTCTCTCGCATCCATGAATGGCTTGGAAATCTTTCCCTTAGTGGTAGGAGTAAGGGCCATTGCGAGGTCATAGTATGTCTCATCAAATCCAAATTCCATCTTCACGTCATGGTATTCCTTAATGACGCTGATGAGCGACAGCACTTCCTTGGCAGGTATGAAAACAGAATTGGACGTTCTTGAATCAGACTCCCCTTCAAGCTTTACAATCTTTGTCTCTGTCTCCGGACCGAAGGAATACTCGAATACATTGCCATCGGATTCCGTCATAGAGAACTGAAGAGCGCCATTATTAGGTTTCCTCACCAGTTGACCGAGTTTTTCCACCTGAAAGGTCCAGTAAAGCTTCGACGCGAGGATTTCCTTATCGCTCTTTGGATTCTTACCTCTTCCTGTCAGTTCAATCGTACGCTGAGCGCAATAAAGGGCTTTAAGCATAAGAGTCTTGCCTGAACGGTTTGGACCGATCAAGAGATTCATTCTACCTAAATTGCGTACGTCCAAGTCCTCTATGGGACCGAAATTTCTCAGGCTGATGGATTGTATCATGACTTTAGCGGATTTTCACCTGCAAAAGTAAATAATTATTTTCACATCTCAAAATAATTCTTCTATGCTGGAGCCATAACTATCCTTATACGCAGCCAGTCGTATTACTTATTGTCTTTGGCTTCGGCGCTTTCGACGAGGCAGACGCTGGCGATGATGAGGACGATGGAGAGGATCTGCCACCAGGAGAACCTGTCCTGGCCGAGGATGTAGCTGACGATGGCGGCTACGATGAGGATCCAGTTGGCGTAGAGGCCCACTACCGTGGCCGGCAGTTTCTTAAGGCCGATATCCGTCAGCAGGTAGCTGATGGAGGTAGGGAAGAAAAGTACGAATGCAAGCACGAGGAATGGAGTGGAGAAGATATGAGTGGAGAGTACCGGGGCATACCACTGGCCTGAGATGAGAACGACTACTATACCGGCGAGCAGACCTCCCGAGAAAGTGTATTTGCTTACGGTAGCGTTGCTGAGACGCTTGAGGAATCTCTTCTCTATCACCAGATAGGAGCTGAAAAGGATTGTAGACATCATGCAGAACATATTTCCGAGCAATGGATTCGAAGCCACATCGCTGTGCTTCTGGGTCAGCACGCATACCAACGCTCCGGCTATGCCCAACACGATGCCGATGAGGCGCCCTGTAGAGAGGCGGTCGGTGCGGAGGATGAGGCAGATGATGTAGACCACCGTTCCCTGCAGTGCTATGAAGATCGAAGATGAAATCGGCGTGGTGTAGGTAAGGCCGATAAGCAGGGTATACATATAGCCGAAGACGCATATGATGCCTGTGAGAAGAAGCAGAAGACGGTCGCGCACCGTCACTTTTTCGGTCTTGTCCGGACGAACCCAGCCGAGAATCCAGAAGAAGAGGGATCCGAAGCCAAGGCGGATGACAACTCCGGAAAATGCATTCATCCAATGCGGGAGCAGGTATTTGAGGGCGTTTTCGTTGAAACCTGAGAAGGTCTTGGCCACAAACATAGATAGGTTGCCGACAAGGCGACCATGCTTTTCGGCCTTCACGGCAGCTTGTCCGGCAGCGGGAGCCGCATCGGCAGCTGTGGAATTCGATTGTGGAGTGTCAGTCATAGTGGATAAGGTTTTAAGTATATAGTTTTAACGTCTATATAGGGCTTTTGTTCTGACTCTGATGTGCTCACTGCGTCCGCACCACACTCAATACTTCTTTAGATAAGGGGGGACTGTTAATTTAATTTCAAAAAAGTTACAAAAAAGTTACAAAAATATTCGGAAGTTTTTGGAGGTTCGGTTAATTTTTCCTACTTTTGCAGTGGAAAAGCATTAATCGACCTATTATGGCACGTAAATCAACAATCATAGCGCTTATGGCACTCACCATGGCCTCCTGCTCCAAGCAGACTAAACTGACCTATCCGGAAGCTCCGACCGACGGAACCGTAGACATCTATTTCGGGACTGAAGTGGAGGATCCCTACCGCCCATTGGAAAACGACACTGCGGCTGAAACCCTCGCATGGGTGGAGGCGGAAAACGCCGTCACCCAGGAATACCTTTCCCAAATACCTTACCGCGGCAAGATACGTGAGCGTCTGAAGGAACTAAACAACTATCCGAAGGAGGGGCTGCCCTTCAAGAACAACGACGGCAAGTATTATTTCTATAAGAACGACGGCCTGCAGAACCAGTCGGTGCTCTACCGCTCAGCGACACCCGGCGGCGAGGCCGAGGTTTTCCTCGATCCCAACAAACTCTCCGACGACGGCACCGTAGCTCTGACCGGAGTATACCAGAGCCATGACGGCAAATACACTGCCTACACCATCTCGCGCAGCGGCAGCGACTGGACGGAGATCTACGTGATGGATACCGCCACCGGAGAACTGCTTAAAGACCACATAGAATGGGCCAAGTTTACCGGTGCGGCATGGCACGGCGACGGATTCTACTACAGCGCATACGCGAAACCGACGGCCGGAAAGGAATACTCCAACGCCAATGAATACCACAAGGTATACTATCACAAGCTCGGCACTCCGCAGAGCGCGGACCGTGTGGTGTATGAAAACCGTAACGAACCCCTCCACTTCCACAGCGTCGACATCACTGACGACGAATCCACCCTCATGGTGATGGGAGGAGGAGCCGGCAACGGCAACTCGCTCTACATAAAAGACCTCACCAATCCAAACTCGAAGTGGGTGACAGTGGAGGAATCGCAAGACTACGATATCAACGTAATCGGAAAGCGCGACGGCAAACTCTACATCTACACGTCGGCCGACGCTCCGATGTATAAACTCGTGACCGCCGACGCAAACGCTCCCCAGCGGGCCAACTGGACCGACCTCGTAGGAGAAAAGGACGCAGTGCTGGTCAACGCCTCATTCGCAGGCGACAAGCTCATCATGACCTACGACAAGGATGCCTCCCACCATGCCTACGTATTCAACCGGAATGGCGTAAAGGAACGCGACATAACCCTTCCCGGATTCGGCACCCTCTCCTTCTCCACCAATTCCAAGGATGCCGAGACGTTCTACTCATTCTCCTCATTCACTACGCCTTCCACCATAATGGCCTATGACGCTGAGACAGGCGACAGCAAACTCTTCCACGCTACGGAACTGCCGGGCTTCAATCCGGACGACTACGTGACCGAGCAAGTGTTCTATCCCTCAGCCGACGGCACGGAGATCCCGATGTTCATCACCTATAAGAAGGGGCTGGAGCGCAACGGCAAAAACCCCGTCTATCTGTATGGCTACGGCGGCTTCAACGTCACCCTCAATCCCGGATTCTCCGCCAACCGGCTTTTCTGGCTTGAGAACGGAGGCATCTATGCGCAGGCAAACCTCCGCGGAGGCGGCGAATATGGCGAGGAATGGCACGAAGCGGGCACCAAGACACAGAAGATCAATGTCTTCAACGACTTCATCGCGGCAGCGGAATACATGATCAAAGAGGGCTGGACCAAAAAAGACCTCCTCGCCATCGAGGGTGGCAGCAACGGAGGCCTGCTCGTAGGAGCCGTGACCAACATGCGTCCCGACCTCTTCAAGGTGGCCATTCCGCGTGTAGGCGTGATGGACATGATGCGCTACCACCTCTTCACAATCGGCTGGAACTGGGCGCATGACTACGGCACATCGGCCGATTCGCCCGAAATGGCAAGGTATCTCCTCTCCTACTCACCTACCCATAACATCAAGAACGACGGCACACCCTATCCGGCCATTATGGTGACTACGGCCGACCACGACGACCGCGTAGTGCCGGCGCACTCCTTCAAGTATGCCGCTACCCTGCAGGCATCCGATACGGGCGACGCTCCGAAGCTGATCCGCATCGACAGCAACGCTGGCCACGGAGCAGGAAAGCCGATCGACAAGGTCATCGACGAATATACCGACATCTACTCCTTCATCCTCTACAATATGGACAGAGAGCCGAAGGACAATGATAAATGATTAAATATTAAAGATTAGAGAAAGCCCCGGACTGGTTCAGTCCGGGGCTTTCTTGCTATGTGGCTTTCCATAGGGAGTCGCGAATGATGTCGCAGCCTATGTTGGGCCTATGTCAGAAGGGATACTTGCCGAGGGCCGCTCCCTCGAAGACACCGTCGAGCTGATAGGAGCGGAGGACAGAGCCATTTGTGCGGTTGATGTCCTGTCCGATTTCCCAGAAGAAAGGCACCATACCGGCGTTTTTCGACTCCATTGTCACTACCTTGTTCCAGAGGCGCACGGAAGCCTTCCACCTGTCTTTGTCGATACCCGGATCGTTCTCGCGGATAGCGCATACCGCATACTCGCCGGTGATACCCGGAATGCCCTTGTCGACGTAAAGTCTCTTCATGGTCTGGAACTGCTCCTTGACCCAGGCTTCGTCGCCCCAGGTGCTGTTGCGGTCGGAACCCTCAACGAAGTTCTCCTTACCCCAATACCAGGCATACTTGCCCCAGCTCTCGTCCTTATCCATCATGTTGAAGTTGTAGGGGCCGTAGAAATGGGCCTCCACCATCAGGCGGTCGGCCACCTGATCGGCAGGCATGGCATACTGTCCTTCAGCTGCGATCTCAATATCGGTATTCGGCACCTGCATGACGAGCACACGGTCGAGATTGTTGCCGCCGGTGGCGCGTACGGCATCGATCATGGTCTTCTGATACTTCATGATGGCCTCGATGCTTGCCTTCTTCTTAGCCGCGCCGTCGCCTACGTTAGGCTCATTCATGGCGGCGAAAAGCAGATGCTGGTCGTAATGGCCGAGCTTCTCGGCTATCTGGGTCCAGTAGGAACTCTGCTTGGCATCTACGGCAGCATTATAGCCTTCCTTAAGCGAATTCTCAAGCCAACCTCCGTCCCAGTGGATATTAAGGAGGGCATACATGCCGTTGCCGATCACCCATCCTACCACCTCGTCGACACGGTCGAGCCATGCTGAATCGATCACTCCGTCGGCAGCGTGGGAATCCCAGGCGCACGGTATGCGCACCGCATTGAAGCCCATGCCTGCGAGAGCAGCGACATATGCCTCGTTGACCGGCATGCTCCAGTCGCCTTCCTTGCCGGGACACTCCATAGTGTTGCCGATGTTGACGCCGGCATACATATCGGCGGCGATCTGCTTTGCGTTGCGTCCGCTGAGTGCGGCCACAGTGCGGGCAGGCTGGCGCACCGTGACATTTGCGAGGCCATCCTTGCCAACTGCGAGCACGATCATTCCTTCACGCTCCTTGCCCGTGTTATTGGGAGTATAGGTGAGTTTCAGCTCGCCGTCTACAAGCGAACGAGTGCCGGAAACAGAAATCCATTCGGGCAGATTTGTGGCGGGAGTCCCCGTGGCCACATACTTTATGGTCAGCGTGCCGCCGGCGGGGTCAAGGTCGCCCTGCGGATCGATGCTGCGTATTTCCACAAGATCTCCGGACACCTGCGTCACGGTTATAGTGGCCGTCTCCTTGCCTGCAACGACGGTGACTTTTGCCGTGCGGGTATCGCCTGTGACATTAGGCTCAGCTGTGAGCTCTACGGTATATATGCCCGTAGTGAGGTTTTTCACCTCCCCTATCTTTAGCCACTCGGCATCGCTTGTGAGGGTGGGTTTGGATGTAGCCTTGATATTGAGCGACTGCGTGTTGCTTCCGGAGAGAAGCACTTCATCCTTGACTGTCAGGGCTCCGCTGTCCCAGCCTGTGTTGATGGCGGTCTTGTCTTCTCCGCAGGCTGCGAAAGCCAGCGCTACGAAAAGGAACAGACCAGATAAAACAAAATCCTTTACTCTCATTTACTTTACATCAAATGAATTTATGGAAAAAGCCCGGCTAAGACATTAACCGGGCTTTTTCGGTGGTTGAAAAAATCTATCTTATTTGATAAACGGTTCTCCTGAATCCATTATTACCTCAAACGTCACTTCAATGCTTTCGGTGAAGTTATAGTTGGCAGAGGTGTCCTGGTTCAGGCCCCAGGGATGGAAGAAGTAGCGGCGGAGCGTATTGGGATCATCGCCGGCGCCACGCTGTATGCTCTCATCGCTGAATGAGATGGAGTTGCCGTCGGTCTTCACGTCCTTGATGACTACATCCGCATTGGGATAGTCGAGAAGGATGTCGGGGATGTCGAGGAACATGCCGCCGGGACCGCACTCGGGAACCGCACCTTCTATCCTGAGGGAATATGTGCCGCTCTTGGAGAATACCACGGGTGCGCTTGTTTCGAAGAACGACCAGTCATCGCTGAAGAAGCTCAGTGTAGCTCCATAGACGGGCTCGTCGGAGCCGCCTCCATTGCCGCCGGCCGTAGGCACGAAATGATATGCCATGTATTCGGGCTTCTCGCTTGAGAGGGCGCCGAGCCAGATACCGGTTACGTTGCCGAGCACGTTCTTCTCGATGCTGAGGATGCGCAGGCCGTTGTCGGCATCCACCGCGAAACTTGCCCATCCTACGAGGGAGAACGACTTGATGGGCTCAGAGAAGGTGTAGGTGCCGTTGTCGCTGAGCTCGTAGCTGCAGTCGATGGTGGATCCGTCGGGATAAGTGAACACTGCGGAATTGTCTTCGCTGTCGAGTGTCATCGAGAAGTCCTTGTAGGAAGCGGGATCGGGAGTGCCGAGCCAGTCGGGATAGTCTTCGGGATTGCGCCATCCGTTCATGAGCGAGCCGTCGAGGTTGGCCCAGTCGAGGGGGTTCTTGTCGGAGAGCACCCACTTCACTGAAGTGATTACAGTCTGCGATACGTCTTCCCTCCATCCGTCGGGGAGCTGAGGCTCCTTGGAGACCTCATCGGCCTGATAGTTCTCGAAATATTCCTTGGTCACATAGTTGACGGAAGTCGCAGAACCCGACTTTATGCCGTCGCCTATGAGCTGCATGGCGGTGTCGGAGAGGTAGAGAAGCTTGCAGTCGCGGGTCATCACGCCGCCATTGCTCGAGTTGAGGGGATACACGCCGGAGAATGCAATGGTGTGGTTGTCCACATCAAGCAGGTATGTGCCCTTCTCCAGCACGTTGCCGTCGGCATCAGTGATGGTAACGTTGGCGCCGTCGATGAGGTCGAATGTGATGTAGCCGTAGTTAGCGGCCGTACACATCCAGCTGTTGCCGGCATAGTCAGCCGCCCAGTACCAACCCGCATTATCCTCACCCTCAGAAGAAGGCACCTCATTCGGGTTGATGGCGGTAGCGGCATCCCAGGGATCGGAGTCGCGGTAGTTGGCGGCAGCGTTCTCGGTCTCGGTAGCCGCATGGAGGTGGTCCCACGTATAGTTGGGATTCCAGTACCAGTGCGGGCCGCCCCAGTAAGTCGTCTTTGTGGAGCCGTCTTCGAGCACCGCGAGGTCGAGCTGCCATGTCTTGCTCTGGCCTACACCGCCGCTGAGGCGGGTCCAGAGATAGTGGTCTACGAACTCGGCGCAGAAATCATCCACCGTAAAGGTGTAGGGATCGCTCCATACGTAACCGCCACGGGTGTTGACACCCATCTGCACCTCATAGCTGCCGTCGAAAGGAATCTGAAGGGTAACTTCATTGGTGGAGCGGCGTCCCTGAGGAGTCACCCATGCCACACTGTACTTCTCAGGCATAAGGCTCTTGAGATGAATGATATTGGGATTCTGCGCGTCATGCTCCACGGAGAAAGCCACACCTTCCACGAGCTGCTCCGCCGTGATGTCGGGAGAAGGAAGCGAATAGGTATCTTCCGAACAGGACACAGCACCCATAGCCACGGCGCCGAAAAGGGCCGCACAGCCGATATATTTAAATGCTTTTGTCATTTTGTCGATCAGTTTTTCTGAAGATGGATGTTTCTATTCGCGGACATATACGGATAAACGCCGTCTGCCGCGCCCATATTGCATCGAATCTTCGTTGTATCAGTATTTTAACTTATTTTATGGTTTAAATTAAGACCTTTAAACCATCAGTTCTCCCATCCGGGATTCTGCTTGAGGGTATAGTTGGAAAGCACGATCTGGTTGTAGGGAATCTGGAAGAGTCCCTTCTTCTCGATGATCTTCTCGCGCTTGTAGCTGACTGTCGCGTTGTTGCCGGCGTTCTGCACCGGTCCTGCTGAAGCGCATACCGCATCGGCGAGCACATCGACACCCTGGCGGAGAAGGTCCCAGTAGCGGATGCCTTCGAAAGCGAGCTCAAGGGCACGCTCCTCCATCACGCTTTCCTTGGATACGGGCACTGAAGCCATGCCTGCGCGGGAGCGCACTTCGTCAAGGGCCTCCTGAGCGCTCTTGGAGGGTACGCCACCCATCTCGGCGATCATCAGGAGCACGTCGGCATAGCGCATAAGGACATAGTCCTGCGAATTCTGGGTCTGGAAGTCGGCTGTGCCGTCTTCCTTCCAGGCGTTGTTGCCGTTGGCGAAGGCGATCGGAGAATACTTCTTGATGCAGAGGCCGGTAAACTCACGCCAGTCCTTCACGGAGTTGGTATAGTCGGAGGATGCTGACACCCCTTCTGCAGCGGTATTGATGACTGAAGCCGTCAGACGCAGGTCGTTGGCCGAGAATTTATTTGCATATGAGGGGCAGACAGTGGCGGCGCCCCAGCCCTTTCCATAGGGAGCGAAGTTGAGGCTGCGCATTCCTAACATCACCAGCCAGCGGTTGGAGTCGCCGTTGCCGTTATAGTCCTGGGTCGGAGTGAACTTCTGCTGGAGCATGCACTCGGAATTTGCCTGGCCTGCGTAGGTGGAAAGTATGGGATCCCATGCATCGGCACCGAGGGGCACAAGCGAAGCGGCCGGCCAGAGGTTCTTGAATTCGGGCACGAGGGCGAAGTTGCCGCTCTTCACGATGTCGTCGAGACCGTCGAGCACTTCCTGCTTGGTGAGGGTGCCAGTGGTCACGCCTTCGGCATTCGTATAGCCGAGGTCCTTGCCATAGTAGCCTGTATAGTAGAGATATACGCGGGCGAGCATCGCCTCCATGGCATACTTGGTGATTCGGCCGTTGTCGCTTTTATTCAGATTCGCGTCGGCCGGAATGTTGGCAATGGCGTATTTCATGTCTTCCACAATGGCAGCGTACACTTCGGCAGGATCGTTGGGAGTACGGTTCTCATTGATTGCCTCAAGGAAGAGTGGGATATTACCCCACATGCGCACCATATCGAAATAGAGCAGTGCGCGGATGGCGCGGCATTCGCCCATATAGAGGCCGCGGTTTTGTGACTCTCCTTCCCAATTGATCTGGTTCTCGTGGTCGCAGAGTTCGTTGCAGCGGTAGACGGCGGCATAGTATACCTTCCAGTCCTGCTCGTAGATGTTCTGGTCGGCGGGAGACACCGACTGGTCGAACTGGTCCATGGCCTGATATCCGAAACCGTCGTTGGCGCCTGTGCCGCCGTAGCATTCATCGCTGAGCACATTGGCAGCCACCATGATTCCTACGCCGGGGTTTGAACTGATCTGGCGCCAGCCGTCGTAGCAGCCGAGGAGGGCGCGCCAGGCGTCGCCTTCGGTCTTATAGAAGTTCTCGGTGTTTGACTCCACTTTCGACTCCACGTCGAGGAAGCTTTCGGCGCATCCCGTAGTCATTGAGAGCAGGGCGGCGGCAGCGAATCCGAGAGAGAATATATTTGACTTAAATCTTTTCATTGTCTTCAATAATTTCGTACTGTCTTTTTCAAAATTAAGCATAACATCATCAGTCACGCCTCATGCATTATGACTTGCTTTAGCTCGAGCGTAGCTAATTATGCATTATGCATTTTTCAGAATCCGAGGTTGACACCGAAGAGGATGGTGCGGGGAGTCGGATAGTATCCGAGGTCGACGCCGCTCACCCAGTCGGACGTACCGTAGCCGATCTCGGGATCCATACCGTTGTATTTGGTGAATGTCACGAGATTCTGCACCTGCACGTAGAGGCGGGCCTGGCTACACCATTTCTGCTTCATGATGGGAGCGAAGTCATAGCCGAACGTCAGGTTGCTCAGGCGGAGGAAATCGCCGTCGTAGAGGTAAAGGTCAGACACCGCGCTGTTGATCTGGCCGTTGGTCACGCGGGGTATGCGGTTGGAGGTTCCCTCGCCGGTCCAGCGTCCGAGCACCTCAGTGGTGTAGTTGGCTTTCTGGTCGACCACGTTGCGGTAGCTCTGGAAGATCTTATTGCCTGCCACGCCCGTAGCCACGAGTCCGAGATCGAAGTTCCTCCAGTTGAGATTGATGTTGAAGCCGTAAGTGAACTTAGGCACGCCGTTGCCGAGGTCGATCTTGTCGTCGTCGTTGATTACGCCGTCGTGGTTCTGGTCTACGTAGCGAACGTCGCCGGGACGCACGTTTGACTGGAGCACGCCGTTACCGTCTGCCACCCATTCGTCGATCTCACGCTGGTTCTGGAAGAGGCCTGCAGTCTGGAAGCCCCACCAGTAGCCGATGGAGTGACCGTTCTCGGCGCGGTAGAATTCAGGAGCGTTGTCGTAGATCTGGTTTGTAGCGCCATGGATGATGCCGTCTTCAGTCGGGATGGAGCCAACCTTGTTCTTATTGTAGGTGAAGTTGGCGCCGATGCTGTAGGCGAAGTCCTTGCCGATCACGTCGTTCCAGTTGAGGGCGATTTCCACGCCGGTGTTGATCACGTTGCCGCCGTTGATGTAGGGGGCGCCGGCACCTGCGGTAGCGAGGATCGGAGCTTCTACGAGCCAGTCTTTGGTGGTCTTGCGATACCAGTCGAAGTTCATATGCAGGCGGCTTGCGAAGAAGGCAGCGTCAAAACCGAAGTTGAGCTGCTCGGAAGTCTCCCATGTGAGGTCGGCGTTGCCGAGGCGGTTGGGATATGCGCCCCAGTTGTTGCCGAGTGTTGTGGAATAGTCGCCGTAAGAGCCGTTGGGACCGAAATATTCACCGAAGAAGTAATGCGTGTTGGTCACCTTGACGGGAGCGAGATACATGTAGTTGGAGATGTTCTGGTTGCCGACGCGGCCCCAGCTTCCGCGGATCTTGAGGAAGTCGAGCCATTCGCGCGAAGCCTCCATGAACTCCTCGCTTGAGATGTTCCAGCCTGCGGATACGGAGGGGAATGTGCCGAAACGGTGTCCGCGTGCGAACTTGGAGCTTCCGTCGCCGCGCACCGTCACGTCTACCATATATTTCTCACGCCAGTTCCAGCTGAGGCGTCCGAAGTAGCTGACGGAGCGGCTTACGTCGTGAGGATAGCCCGATGCGCTCAGCCCGTCGGCTGAAGTGGCTGCCGTGCCGTTGTTGATCCAGGCGTAGGGCCAGGTGTCGAATCCCTCCTTGAGGTCGCGCTGTCCGGCGCCTACGTAAGTGCCTTCATAGCGGTATGCCTCCATGCCGACGAGAGCCTTGAAGGCATGGTCCTTGATGTCGAAATCATATGAAAGGGTGTTGGTCCATGTCATGCCGAGGCTTCGGTTCATGTTCTGGCTTACCGAAGTGTGGTCGCTATAGCTATAGATGCCGAAGCGATAGATCGGAGTATAACTGCGGTATTCGGATGAGCCGGCCACAGCGCCGAATACTGTGCGCAGTTTAAGGTTCTTGATCGGCTCCACCTGAGCGTATACGTTGCCTGTGAAGGTAGTGCTCTTGTTTTCCTTCTGGTTGCAGACCATCATCGAACCATAGGGGTTGCCGGCGCCGTTGGTCCATTCATTGTTGGTGGTGTCGTAATACTCCCCGTCAGCGCCGTAGACCGGAATGAGGGGTGATACACCGAAAGCACCGCGCAGGGTGTTGTTGTATTGGTTTCCTGTACCAATACCGTTGTTTTTCTTATATACGAAGCTTACCTGCTCGCCAACGGTGACGATGCCTCCGAAGAGCTTATGGTCGGAGTTGATGCGGAAGTTGTAGCGCGAATAGTCTGACACCTTGCTGCCTCCGGCGATACCTTCCTGATTAAGGTAGCCAATGCTCATGGCGTAGGTGCTGTTGGCGTTGCCGCCTGTGACGCCTATCGTATAGCTCTGGGTGGAGGCGTTTTTCTTAAACATCTGGTTGGTCCAGTCGGTATCATATACTCCGAGGCGGTTGCCATCGGCATCCGTGCGCCAGATCGAGGGCATCGAGTCCCAGTCGTAGGGATCGGAGTTGTCGGCGATCTGCTGCTCGTCCATGATGGTCATGTATTCGCGAGCGTTGAGCATCTTCACCTTGTGGGCCACGTTCTGAATGCCGTAGTATCCGTCGAAAGTCACTTTGGTGCGTCCTTCGCGTCCTTTCTTTGTAGTGACGAGCACAACGCCGTTGGCGGCCTGCGCACCGTAGATGGCGGCTGAAGCGGCGTCCTTAAGCACGTCGATGCTCTCGATGTCGGCCGGGTTGAGGGTCGAGATGTCGCCGCCCACGCCGTCGATGAGATAGAGGGGGCTGGCGTTGCCGATGGTGCCGAGGCCGCGGATGCGCACCTTCATGCTCTCACCGGGCTGTCCGGAGTTGGAGCTGATGTTGACGCCGGCGAGCTGTCCCTGCATTGCCTGCAGCGGAGAGTTGGTGTTCATCTTGGCGATGTCCGAGCCGTCGATCTGGGAAGTGGCTCCTGTGAGGAGCTTCTTCTTCTGCACTCCGTAGCCGATCACCACGAGGTCGTCGAGAGTGCTGCTGTCGTCGAGCAGAGCTACATCGAGGCGGTTAGAGGTCACCGGAATCTCACGCTGCTGCATTCCCACGTATGAGAATACGAGCACCGATCCCTTCTGAGCCTCGATGGAGTAATTGCCGTCGATGTCGGTGGCTGTGCCTACCTTCGAGTTCTTCACCATGACGGTGACGCCGATAAGCGGCTCGCCGTCGGCAGCGGATGTCACCGTGCCGCTCACGAGCATCGACTGCGCTGCGGCGACTCCGAGGCCTCCGAGCAGGCAGCAGACCGCGACCGTGAGGCGCAGGAGCGCTGATTTGCAAAAGTCTTTTAGTTTCATTTGCATTGATTTTTAGGTTAACGTAAATATGTATTTTGGGTTTATCTCATGGTTGGTGTCTAACCGTGTGCAAAATTAACGTTCTTTCACGAATCGCGGGTATCATTCTTTCATACATTATAGGCACATTATGTAACTCCGCCTCCCGTTGATGGGCGTTAAATGTTAACCGTTTCGGATTCAAATGTTACCCCAAAAACCAATACAACACTGTAATTCAGAATATTACATAACCACAAGGTTTATCCTGAATGTTAAAAAAGTTGTAAATATCGGATACTTTCGCTTACTTTGCAGTATAAACATATCTTCCCTACGTCATGACCCTGAAAAAGACAATAATCACAGCCGCCATTTCAGTCCTGCTCGCCGTCCAGGCCTATTCCGGAGAGAGCGACAGGCACTTCGAAGCGATACCCGGCGCCTACAACCATCTCATGACAGCCCTCCACCGCCACAGCGACGGGCTGATATGGATAGGCACATCGACCGGTCTCTGCCGCTATGACGGATATTCCATACGACCCGCCTACACCGTGCAGGCGGATTCTGCCACCATAATAGACGAATACATACTCAAGATAACCGAAGACTCCGCCGGAAGGCTCTGGCTAAAGACCCAGAGCGGATACGGAGTATACGACCCGGCCAGCCACAGGGTATGGGACGACATTTCAGCAGTAACGGGAGCTGAGGGTATCTCCGGCAAAGTGCTGGAAGTGGCCGACAGCCCTGACGGCTCGCTATGGATAGCATCAGACAAAGGGCTCTACCTACTGCCTAAGGAGGGAGGGGCGAGAAAGACGGAGGGATACCCGGCAGCCGACGTAAATGTGACCTCCATAGTGGCGAAGGAAGGAATCGCTGTATGTGCGGATGAATCCGGCACCGTCACCGTAATAGACGCGAAGTCGATGAAGCCGACGCTACAGACGTCTGCCCCCGGCCTTTCCGGACAACGGCGTGATTATCAACTGACCGTAGACAGCCGTAACCGCTATTGGCTTTACTGCACATTCACTGTGGAACTCTACGACGCTGACTCCAAGAGATGGATATCGCAGCAGATTGCCGACCGGGACCGTCTGGGCAACATACGCATGATCTATGAAGACCATGACGGCTCCCTCTGGATGGCGCGAGACCACCAGGGAATAGCACGCATACAGACCGGCAGCGACGGAATCAGCGTTATGCCGGCCGATATACCGGGCGACATAACACACCGAAACACAGTCACATGCTTTATGGAAGGCCCGGCAGGATCACGATGGCTGGGAACATATAAGATGGGACTTCTCGCCCACCATGACAACGTAAGGAAATTCGGACTCGAAACTCTCCCAGACGTCAACTGCATGCTTCCCACGCGCGACAGCCGAGTATGGGTAGGCACCGACAGCGAGGGCCTATGGGTTTGGAACACCGACACCGGAGAGCGGAAACACATCGACGACAGCACCGGGAGCATCTCTCCGGCAGCGATTACGAGCCTTGCCGAGACAAGAGACGGAACGCTCTACATAGGAGCCTTCGCGGATGGTCTCAGAAGGCTTAAAGGAGGAAAAATCGAGAAGCTGACCACCGGCACACAGCTTGACCGGAGCTTCATATGGGCCCTGACGAAAGACCGCAACGGAAAGATATGGGTGTCGACACTGGGAGCCGGAGTGTATCTCTTCGACCCTGAGAACGGAAGCGCCACTCCCATAGGAAACGCCGACAACGGACTGCAGTCGCAGTATGTAGTGACGGCCACAGCGTCGAAAGACGGGCGTATCTATTTCGGAAATTCCTACGGCATAGCATACTACAACCCGAAAGACGGACTCATCCACAACCTCAACGACCTCGATCCGGCCCTCGACACCGACGGCTGGCGTCTGACCCAGCTCCTTGAAGACTCCAGAGGACTCTTATGGGCCGCGACATCCAACGGCCTTATGGCGATCGACCGCGAACATGCAAGGATCACCAAGATAAGGACGGGCGACAATTCATTCCACAACTATGTGGCCGGAATCATCGAAGACAACGGAGGCTCACTCTGGGTCACCGAAGGAAGGGAGCTGATCAACCTCCGGGTGAACTACAACGAAAAGACAGGCGACATCGACGTGTCGGCAAGGACCTACGACACCGACGACGGACTCATGGACTGCGACTTCAACCAGAGGTCGCTCGCGAAGCTGCCTGACGGAGAGATCCTGATCGGTGGTCTGTATGGAGTCAACCGCTTTCTGCCCAACGACATAAGCCTCAACAAGACGCATCCCAAAGTGATCTTCACCGACCTTTACGTCGACGGACGGCTGCAGCATCCTGAAGCGGGCGACGATGGCCTATCCGTGAAGGGCGAACTGACCGACGGAGGACTCATCGAACTCTCTCCGGACACCCGCGAATTCACCGTATATTTCACCACCGACAACTATGCCCTGCCTGAAAAGACCACCTACCTCTACCGCCTTGAAGGCTACAGCGATGAATGGAGAAGCATCGGTCCGGGACAGCACTCAGTGACATTCTCCAACCTGCGCCCCGGCAAATACCGGCTCCTGGTGAAAGGCATCAACAGCGACGGCTACGAGAGCGACTCGCCGGCGCTGCTGACAGTCAGGATCAAGCCTCCCTTCTGGGCTACCGGCTGGGCCATAGCCGTATATGCCATTCTGGCGGCCCTGGCCATCTGGGGAATAGTGTGCCTGATCACGAAATTCGAACGCCGGCGCTACGAGCGGAAGATCGAGGAGGAAAACCGGAAAAAGCAGGAGGAAATCAACCAGCTTAAATTCAAGTTCTTCACGAATGTCAGCCATGACCTGCGCACTCCCCTGACGCTTATTGTCTCCCCGCTTGAGGAGATGATAAAGGAGACCTCTGACCCAAGGCAGATGCAGAGGCTATCGCTCATGAAGATCAATGCCACGAAACTACTGGCCCTGGTCAACCAGCTGCTCGACTTCCGCAAGAACGAAGTGGCAGGCCTGCAGCTCAACGCGTCGGAAGGAGACGCAGTGGCCTTCAGCCGCAACGTATGCAATTCATTCTCAAGCCTTACCGAGCGCAAGAACATCGCGCTCTCCTTCTTCTCCGACCACGATTCGATACATATGCTCTTCGACTACGACAAGCTTGAGAAGATCTTCATGAACCTTCTCGGCAACGCCGTAAAGTTCACTCCGTCGGGAGGCAGGATCGATGTGTCGCTGGAGCAGGTGGGGAGCGAAAGCCCCATGCTCCGCATCAAGGTGGCCGACACCGGAATCGGAATCAAGGACAAAGACAAGGAGCATATCTTCGAACGCTTCTACCAGGTAGACGACAACGGTGAATCGCATCCCCATATGGGAAGCGGCATAGGGCTGAGCATGGTGAGCGAATACGTAAGGCTCCACGACGGCTCCATTCGCGTCACCGACAACGTAGACACCGGGAGCGTCTTCATCATCGACATCCCTATCCGCCACGGCAGCCAGGAAAAGGCCGATAAGGAAGAGGATTATATTCCGGCCTCGGCGCTGAGGCCGGATGAGGCGCGGCCACGCGCCTCATCCGCCGACAGCCCCGCGGATCCCGGCAGCAGGCCCATGGCCCTCGTGGTAGACGACAATCCGGACATGACCGACATGCTGCGCTTCGAGCTCGACAACGACTTCGAAGTGGTCACGGCCGCCGACGGCAACGAAGCGCTGGCGATAATGGAAGAGCGGCTGCCCGCCGTGATCCTGACCGACCTGATGATGCCAGGCATGGACGGCATAGAGCTTTGCCGCCGACTGAAGTCGGACAAGCGCACCGTAGCCATCCCCCTCATAATCATAACCGCCAAACACGACTTGGGAGTGAAGATAGAGGGGCTCACCTTAGGCGCCGACGACTACATCACAAAGCCGTTCAACCTCGACGTCTTGCGGCTGAGGATGAAGCGCCTCATCGAGCTCACCGCCAAGGGAGCCACCCGGACACTCGTGGAGCCGGAGCCGGAAGCCATCAAGATCACGCCGCTCGACGAGAAATTCATCGAAAAGGCCATGAAATACGTCTCCGACAATCTCGACAGCTCCCAGCTCTCGGTGGAAGACCTCAGCGACCACTTGGGCATGAGCCGCGTAAGGCTCTACAAGAAGATAAAGCAGATCACCGGCAAGACCCCCATCGAATTCATCCGCATCATCCGCCTAAAGAGAGCAGCCCAGCTGCTGAGGGAAAGCCAGCTCAACGTCTCGGAAGTGGCCTACCAGACAGGCTTCAACAATCCGAAGATATTCAGCAAATACTTCAAGGAGGAATTCGGAATACTTCCCTCGCTCTATCAGGAAAAGGAGGGCACGGAAACAAACTATACCGTATAAGTTAACAATTCGCCCCCGCCACGTGGAACATATGGCCTATATGCGACACAAGCAGCGACTGCCGATGGAGGAATTTTGATTAATTTTGCATTCAGGAACAATAAGCCTTAAAAACAAGACCATAATTATGAAACTAACCGCAATCCCGGGGTTCCTGCTCAGCGGCATGCTCATAGCATCGTGTGGCAGCGGAGCCTACAAGAAAGAATCGGGCGGAGTGACCGTCAATGTCAGCAATCCGCAGGAAGCGGGCGTCAGCAAGGTGCGCCTGCAGGTGTATGGCGATAAGATCATCCGCGTCAGCGCCACGCCCGACAGCAAATTTGCCGAAGACGCGAGCCTCGCAGTGCTCGAGCGTCCGACCGACGTGAAATACGACGTGGAGGAGACCGACTCCTCGGTATCGGTGGTGACATCCGCCATCAAGGCCACTGTCTCCCTCACAAGCGGCGACGTGAAGTTCTACGACAAGGAGGGCAAGCTGATCCTCGCCGAAGCCGAAGGGGGAAGGGAGTTCTCCCCCATCGAAGTGGAAGGCACGAAAGGCTACACCGTAAGGCAGACTTTCCAGTCGCTTTCCGACGACGAGGGCATCTACGGTCTGGGACAGCACCAGAGCGACGAATTCAACTACAAGGGGAAAAACGAGGAACTCTACCAATACAACACCAAGGTGTCGGTGCCCTTCATAGTCTCTACCGACAACTACGGCATCCTCTGGGACAGCTACTCCCTCTGCCGCTGGGGCAACCCCGAAGGCTACAGACAGATCGGAGGAGTCTTCAAGCTCTTCGACAAGGAAGGGAAGGAAGGAGCCCTGACAGGCACCTACGTGCCCGCCCGCGACGACGAGCCTACACTCGTGCAGCGTGAGGACTCCATCTATTTCGAGCATCTGATTCGCGGCGACCTCGCCCATGTGGTCAACCTGCCGCAGGACTTCAACTTCGCCGGCAGCCACGTGACTTATGAAGGAGAGATCGAGGCGGCGGAGACGGGAGAATACAAGTTCATACTCTACTACTCGGGCTATCAGTCGGTATGGATCGACGGCAAGGAAGTGGTGCCGGAGCGCTGGCGCACGGCATGGAACCCCAACAGCTACAAATTTTCCGTCGACCTCGAAGCCGGCAAGCGAGTGCCCATCAAGATAGAATGGGAGCCCAACGGCAGTGTGGCCTACTGCAGCCTGCGCGCCTACAGTCCGCGCGACCCGAAGGAGCAGATGGAGATGAGCTGGTGGGGAGAGATGCAGGACGGCATCGACTACTACTTCGTCTACGGCGACGACATGGACGAAGTAATCTCCGGCTACCGCACGCTCACCGGCAAAGCCCCCATCATGCCGAAATGGGCCATGGGCTACTGGCAGAGCCGCGAGAAATACAACACCCAGGAGGAAGTGCTCTCCACACTCGCGGAGTTCCGCAAGAGGGGCATTCCAATCGACAACATAGTGATCGACTGGCTCCACTGGAAGCAGGACTCATGGGGCAGCCACGAGTTTGACCGCGACCGCTTCCCCGACCCCAAGGGAATGGTAGACACCATCCACGCCATGAACGCCCGCGTGATGATCTCGGTATGGCCGAAGTTCTACGTGACCACCGACCACTACAAGGAATTCGACGAAAAGGGATGGATGTATAAGCTGCCCGTGCAAGACAGCATCCGCGACTGGGTAGGCCCCGGCTATCTGGGCTCATTCTACGACGCCTACGACCCGGAGGCCCGCAAGCTCTTCTGGAGCCAGATCGCCGACCACTACGTGCCCCTGGGCATCGACGCATGGTGGATGGACGCATCGGAGCCCAACATCCGCGACTGCACCGACCTGCAGTACCGCAAAGACCTGATCACACCGACCGCGCTCGGCCCCTCCACCAAATACTTCAACGCCTATGCCCTCGTCAACGCCGACGCCATCTACAACGGCCAGCGCGAGACTAATCCCGAGAAGCGTGTGTTCCTGCTGACGCGCTCCGGCTTCGCCGGCCTCCAGCGCTACTCCACGGCCACCTGGAGCGGCGACATCGCCACCCGCTGGGAAGACATGAAGGCCCAGATCTCTGCCGGACTCAACTTCGCCATGAGCGGTATACCCTGGTGGACAATGGACATCGGCGGCTTCTGCGTGGAAGACCGCTACGTCAAGGCTCAGGGTGAATTCTACAAGACCGGCAAAGAGAACGCCGACCTTAAGGAATGGCGCGAGCTCAATACGCGCTGGTATCAGTTCGGAGCCTTCGCTCCCCTCTTCCGCGCCCACGGCCAGTGGCCCTACCGCGAGATCTTCAACATCGCGCCTGAAGACCATCCGGCCTACGGATCGGTGGTCTACTACACCAACCTGCGCTACGACCTCATGCCCTACATCTACTCTCTCGCAGGGAAGACCTATTTCGACGACTACACAGTGATGCGTCCGATGGTGATGGACTTTACCTCCGACAAGGCCACACGCGGCATCAGCGACCAGTATATGTTCGGCAACGCGTTCCTCGTCGCCCCCGTCTATGAATACGGAGCGCGCCAGCGCGAGATCTACTTCCCGAAGGGCGCCACCTGGTATGACTTCTACACCGGCTTGGTGGCCTCCAAGGGTGGCGAGACTATGGTGGTGGGCGCACCCTACGACAGAATGCCCCTATATGTCCGCTCAGGAGCAATCGTGCCGTTCGGCCCAGCGATGCAGTGGAGCGATGAGAAACCGGCCGACGTAATCAACCTCTACGTCTATACGGGCGATGACGGCGAGTTCACCCTCTATGAAGACGAAAACCTCAACTACAACTACGAGAAGGGCGCCTACTCGATGATTCCGATGAGCTACGACAACGCCACCGGCACCCTGACCATCGGCGAGCGCAAGGGA